>NZ_JBHVSK010000016.1:33182-74484 GCF_042885235.1 Paenibacillus sp. NPDC058071 | reverse complement strand
AAGTAACTTTTAGCTGAAATAACGGCCGAAATGGCCGTTACAGGGAAGAAGTGTGCATGCAGCATCGCAATAGCGGCCAAAATGGCCGTTGGAGGAGAGGAAGGGGCATCTTAAACTAAAAAGGCTATTGGCAACCGAGACAGTAATCCGACTTAAAGCTAAATCTGTCAGTTTACGTCTCGGTTGCGAGTATCTAGAGTTGTTAGTGTTCTTTTAGTTTGTATTTGTGAATTCGTAGGCTTTCGGATGTGACAGACTGGATGTGCTGGCTTTCTAGTAACAACCGCAGCCACTTGCGAGAGCGTTTAATTCCGACATTCAGATGGCAGCTGATCTCGTTTGAGGTAACGGGCCTTTGAATCAGTGTCATGTAACGCAAAATTTCCTTCTGATGAAGAGACAGTTGAGAAACATTATTTATGTGATATAACTTGCCGAACATTTGATAAATGATTTGTTGACATTGACGAGGCTTGCGCACGATATCATCGTACGAAAAACGCAATACGATCCAATTGTCCAATACAAGATAGTTTTGCCGCATAAGTTGATCTGCAAACTGATCGCGGCTAATATCCCGGGAATGCGGACCATAACCGTCAATTTCGAAGCAAACGCGATAAGGTGGACGAATGTACGCATAATCGAGAAATCGTTTGCCATCCTTAAAATCATGGATTTCATACTCGGCTGACAAATAGTCGAATTGACCAGCCACCGGCCACCAGACATCCTTAAGAAATTGGTTTTCAGCATGCCTATTCTCCATGAGCCTTCTTTTTCGCTCTCCGCTGCTTGCGGAAAGCTGTAGAATCATCCACTCTTTGAAATGCAGTTCGAACATGTCTATCACTCCTTTGGGACGATAAAAAACCGCCCTTTTCGTATTCCATTACAGAATCGAACAGAGCGGTGTGCTTCACGCGCCTATCTTGTTTTTTACTATTTTATAGGTGATTGGTGCGATTGTCGATAAAATGCGTACAATTTGTCCGCCTCGTCCCAATTGTCCGTAACCACTGGGCGCTTCCCGGCATATAGTGTCACAAAGAGGAGGTGGCCTTCATGATAGGAATATTGCTTGCCGTAGTGGGCTGCTACGCTTTGGCCGCTTTGCTGGTTCATTTGGCGCATAGGTGGAGTACAAGACGGGAACGCCGCGGCAGCAGACACTATGTGCTCGTTGCACATAACCAACATATGAAGATGGAATGGCTCGCCCGATCGTTTTTTGCATTTGGGAAGCGGGCGGGTACCGAAGTGAAGCTGACAGTAGTGGACGGAGAGTCGACCGGTCAATCAGCGCAAATTATCGCTATGCTGGAGAGGAAAGGCACTCCGATCACACTACATGCCGGAGAAAATGAAGCGGCCGAGAAGATCAATAATAGAAAGCGTTTGCAGTCGGATGAAGAGAGTTCCAGTCTCATGTGGAGGCTGAGATCGGAGGGGATTATAACATCTTCGGATCAGGCGGTGCTTGTTGATTTGAAGAATCCTTCGGATTTGTCCAAAATGCCATTTTGAGGTATACTCTCCTTATATGATGTAAATTCGGAGTGAAGCACACCCGGAGCGCAATTGCGCTACCGTGGTGTGCTTTTTTATTTTGAAGCTTAATTACATGGGAAAGAGGATGGAACGTATGAAGGCTTATGTGTACTTGGTAGGGATAATCGATAGCGAAAGTTGGTATGCCAATATAACAATTGAGCCGAGCATAGATCAGAGATTTTGGCTGCAAGATGAAATATCCGGAGCTTTGGCAGCAAACGAGGAACAAGAACGGTTAAACCGGCTAGAATCGCGCTTAACCGGGATGCGAGAAAACAAAGGGGCAGTTGTTCAGAGGAAGGGAAAAGATGTAGAGCGAGGCGGGAACGTTCAAATTGACAGCAATCCTAGTGGATGGGAAGCTGCGGTCGATTTACGGCTAAAAGGCGATCGAACCAAAGCGATGTTTTTCTGGCGGGAGGCACTGCCTTTAGGAGATGCGCGGCGGAGTATAACGATTTGGGAAGAGACAATTCCTGCGGCAGGTTCCGTGAGCGAGGAGCGGGCGCTAGCCTTTTTGGAATTTTGCATTGGACAAGCCAAGCGTGAATCGGCAGAAGGGATATGGCTGGGTAATAGGAAAGGGCCGAAGAGCGGGGATGGGATCATCGGATCAATAACGGGTGCTTTAGGAAAGCGGGCGTGGAAGAATATTGCGGCGGGAGAGGTGTTAGATTGTAGCGAGGAAAGGAAGCGGGGAAGGCGGCGAAATAAAGACAAGGAAACAGTGCGCAATAGAAAGGGGGCAGACGGGCAAGGAATCTTAAGAAAGGAGGTGAAGCCGAGTGAGGGATGGATTCGAGCGAGCGGCAGCGGCGAGGATAAGGGTGCGCTGGAGCGGGGGCGAGATCGCTCCGTGGAGGCCGCGGCGCTTGCTGCTGCCGCAAAGCAGGCGGCGAGCGCCCTGCAGGGCCGTGCGCTGCTACGCGGCGAGGCACACGCCCTGCTCGGGGACGGCACCGCCGCCCATTGGAGCGGCGTTTTACAGCTCGCGCAACTGCTGGGCTGGCTACGCATGGAAGGCTCCGTCGCCGCCGAGACGGCCGGCCGGCGACGAAGCCAGCGCCAGTGTCGCTGCCGACGATGCGGCAGCGGCGAGGCGCAGATGCATCGCACGCCCTGCGCGGCTTGCGGGCGCTTGTGCGCCTACTGCACGGCTTGTCTCAATATGGGCCGCAGCCGCGAATGCGAGCTGCTGCTACTCGGCATGCCGCGGCACCCTAGTGCCAAGCTCTTAGGAGCAACCTCCACAGAAGAGCCTCTATCTCGTTCTGCTTCACTCTCCCGCTGGGGGCTTAGTCCAGCTCAGACTGCGGCTGCAACGCAAGCGCTGCGCTTTATCGAGTCTCCTCCCCCTGACGATGCCTCCCCTAGGTTTTTGCTATGGGCGGTAACCGGTGCGGGAAAGACCGAGATGTTTTTCCCGCTAGTCGAATCTGTCTTATCGAGGGGAGGCAAAGCTTTGATTGCTACTCCACGTGGAGACGTCGTACTTGAGCTCCAGCCCCGTATCCGTAAAGCGTTTCCGAGCTGCTCAGTCGTCACTTTGTATGGAGGGAGCGAGGAGCGGTGGGAGGCGGGAGACATTACGCTGTCCACTACCCATCAGTTGATGCGATTTCATCACCTGTTCGATTTAGTCATAATTGACGAGCTGGATGCGTTCCCTTACCGTGATGATCAAATGCTGCATTACGCCGCTGCCAAAAGCGGAGCTCCCGGCGCACCGAGGCTGCTTCTAACGGCAACACCTTCATCCGAACTACAGCGCCAGGCTAGAAGTGGAATACTACCTCATGCACGCGTTCCGGTCCGTTATCACCGCCATCCGTTGCCGGTTCCGAGTATACTGCGCACACCTACCGTTTCTCAGATGATTAGCTCAGCCCGGATTCCCCACAAGTTGCTAACGACATTAGAACATTCAATTCATAGAGGAGCGCAACTGTTTCTATTCGTACAGCGAATTGCTCAGGTGGAGCCGTTTGCACGTCTGCTTCGACAACTGTTGAAGAAACGATTAAAGCAATCCGAAGTTGCAGGAACTTCATCTAAAGATGAACATCGTGCCGCAAACGTCCAAAAGTTTCGCTCAGGCGAAATCAGGCTGCTAGTGACGACGACCATACTGGAACGTGGAGTAACGATTCCCCGCAGTGACGTGTACATATTGGACGCGGACGGAAAATTGTTTGACGAAGCTTCGCTGGTACAGATGGCTGGGCGAGCGGGGAGATCAGCCGAGGATCCGCGCGGACTTGTGCGCTTCTGCGCAAAAGAGCGGACTCGTTCTCAGGTTGCCGCTATACGGCATATTCGCAAAATGAATAAAATAGCAGCAAAGAATGGCTACTTGCAAGAAAGGCAGCCGCCGCCGACAGGATACTAAACCGCAAGAGACAATTGCAGCTGCCGGATTGCTCATTAAAGGCAGGGAATGCCATCAGAAGGATCATCTTCAACAGTTGATAACGTATGTCTCCTGCGTCAACTGTATGCGCGTTTGGAAATCCACACTAGTTCAAGATCAGAGGCGTATCCTCGCCTTCGCTTTCTCATCCGATATTTCTGCTCTTCTTGTTTAAAACTGACTCGTTAGGAGGCATCCGTCATGTTTCTGTCCTCGCTCCATCACTTATTCAGACGGTCGGCTAAAGGATTGTCCAATACTTTCGAACTGTTGGGGGCAAGCTCCCAAGCTTGTCTGCTTTGCACAAAATCGGTTAGTTTCGTTCAATCGGATGTCTCGATCCCCGCTAATACACCTCGAATCATTGGACGATCACTTTGCAACGACTGTCTCTCTTCAATTCCATGGCTTCAGCGCATTCGCTGTCCGATTTGCGGAAGAGGATCGGTATGCGGAGATTGTGTACGCAGAAGCGAGCCTCAATTTATAGCCAACCGGAGCGCTGTCCACTACAGCGAAACGATGAAAGAGTGGTTGGCGCTGTATAAATATCGCGGTAATGAGAGATTGTCTACCCTGTTCGCTCAGATGATGCTGCCGGCGGCTGCACAATTGGCAGCCTTACAGAGGCCTAGTAATCTCCCAGTTAGCAGACATCGCCGCCCTCCATGGGACGTTATTACTTATGTTCCGATCAGTACGGAGCGGGCAGAGGAACGGGGATTCAACCAAGCAGAGCAGTTTGCCTCGTTTTTATCGCAACAACTGCGAGTTCCTCTTCACCATTTACTAGTTCGGGAACGGCATACCGAGAAACAAAGCTTTAAATCGAGAGCAGAGCGGATTCGCAATACGGCCCAATTATTCCGAGCTTCTCTAGAAGAAATGAACAATTTGCTGATAGCGTCTACTCCTCCCTCAGTAATACCTTCTCAACCGCATCGAATCCGGGTGTTGCTGATAGATGATATTTATACGACGGGCAGCACGGTCCAGGCTTGCTCTTCTGCGCTGCAGCAGCAGGCTCTCCTCCCTCTCGAAATCTACTCTCTCACATGGGCGAGATCTTAAAAACCGCCAACAAGATTAATAGTGAAATATTTCCCACAATCCGGTAGAATAGATTAAAACAACGACGAAGGGTAGAAATGGGGGATAGATCGTGAACTTGGAAAATTGTCCTCGCTGCGGCAGATTGTTTGCCAAACATTTTCGCGATGTATGTCAAGCATGCACACGGGAAATTGATAAAGAATATGAGCTTTGCTCTAATTACTTACGGGAAAACAAAGGCTCGATTATTACGGAGCTTTCCGAAGCGACGGGCGTATCGATCAGGCAAATTACGAAGTTTATTCGTGAGGGCCGCATCTCGCTTGTTAACGCGCCGAATCTTGCCTATCCGTGTGAAGTGTGCGGCACGTTAATTAGGGAAAGCCACATATGTGATGCCTGTCGGAAAAGGTTATCCAATGATTTGAATAAGTCGACGTATGCTCGCGGTAACGGGGATGATGAGTCCGGATCGGGCAACTCCGTTTATCAAACGAAGGGTCGGTAAGAAAATCGATAATATTTATTAGCGTATCTAACAAAATATAGCTCGTATACCGATAATACAATTAGTTGATTATCGGTATTTTTATTTGGAGTAGAATGAGGTGGCAATATGAAGATTAACGAACCCGGCAGAATTAACGCGGTTAATTCGTATCAGAAACAAAGTGGACAGAAAATAGATGCGGCAAACAAAAAGAAGCAAATCGATCAAGTGCAAATCTCTTCGATGGCGAAGGAACTGCAATCGATCAATCAGGCGCAAACGGCGGAACGAGCGGCCAAAGTGGAAGAGCTTAAGCAGCAAGTTCAATCAGGAACTTATCATATTGAAGCCGGTAAGATTGCAGAAAAACTGTTTCCTTTTATTAAATAGGCGGGTGATTAATAAATGGCTGTCGCTGAAATAATCGATACGATGGAAAGACTGGCCGATGCGCACGATCAATTGCTGCGTTCCGGGCAGGAGAAGAAGCGGGCCGTTATTCAGAAGGATATGGATTCGCTTATGCAAGTGATGAGGTCGGAAGCCAAACTTGCCAAAGATATTTCAGAATTAGACAATACTCGCATTTTGATAACGAAAAGACTAATGGTTGATATGGGTATTAAAAGCAGGCTTTATGCTTCCCATAAAAATCTGATGGGGGTCGTATTCGATCCCGATGATCGTGTACGCCTGCAGTCTTCTCACGAACGTCTGTCCAAAACATTAAGAGAGCTCAAGCAGCTTAATGACCTGAATCAAACACTTCTTCAGCAATCGCTTGAATTTATTCAGTTTTCGCTCGAGCTGATGATTATGCCGGAAGACGAAAGCTACACCTACAAGAACCCGACTATGTCGGCAAACCAGCACGGTCAATCGAATTCTTATTACAACAAAGCTTAGGAGGCGGCAACATGAGGTCTACCTTCCATAGTATAGAAACGGCCAAAAGAAGTCTGTTCACCCAGCAAGCTACAATCAATACGATTGGACATAACATCGCGAACGCCAATACGCCGGGTTTCTCCCGCCAGCGCGTCAATCTCGTTGCAACTCGTCCGATTGAAGCTCCCGGCTATATGCGTTCCAATATTCCGGGACAGCTCGGTACGGGCGTCGAATTCACTTCGATAACTCGTATTCGCGAATCGTACTTAGATGACCAATTCCGCAACGCGAATCGCATGCTTGGCGACTGGAAGATTCAATCCGAAACGCTTGGTAAGCTGGAAACCATCTTTAACGAACCGTCCGATTCCGGCATTCGTACCGTTATGGATAACTTTTGGAAGTCGTGGACCGACCTGTCGAAGGATCCTGAGAATATTACAGGTCGTAAGATTGTTCGCGAAAATGCATTGGCGCTCGTTGATGCTTTTAATGAAACTAGCAAACATTTAACGGACCTGAGTAACGATATTACAAGCAATATTGAAGTTAAGGTGTCTCAAATCAATTCGATCGGCGCATCCATTGCAGATTTGAATCGAGAAATCAAACGGCTAGAGCTTTATGGTGACAATCCGAACGATTTGTACGATCAACGCGACTATCTCGTGGATCAGTTGTCGTTAATCGGCAATGTAACTGTAGGCAAAACGGCTGATGGTTACGAGATTTCGATCGGATCTGTGAACTTGGTGACCTATGATGTATTAACGCCGATAACCTCGGGACAATTGGAGACTGAGTTCGACGCAGGACGTCTTGGCGGTGAAGTGGCCGGTATGTTCACGTCCAGAGACAAGTATGTTCGCGATTATCAAGAGCAGCTCGATGCGATGGCAGATACGCTCGTTAACGGTGAATTTAGCGTTACAATCCCTGCAGGTTCTACGTATAACGGAACGACGCTTACTGCCGATCGAGTGGAAGTTGTGAGAGGGATAAACGGTCTGCATAGGCTGGGCTATCTATTCACAAATCCGCCTCAGCAAGCCGGAGACATTTTTGTTTCTAAAGGCGGACCAATTACTGCAGCCAGCATCGATCTGGCTCAAGCAATTAAAGACGACCCAATGGCGATTGCTACTTCCATGCGTACGGAAATAATTAATGGAGCAAATGAGACCGTAAAAGGTAATAATACATTGGCTAATTTCATGGCATCGTTGAAAGATACCTCTTTCAGATTCTCGCCGACATCAAGTGGGAACAGTATTTCAAATGGCACGATTGATTCCTTTTATCAATCAATGCTCGGCCAGCTTGGCGTACAAACCCAGGAAGCGGATCGTCAGGCCGCCAACCAAAGCGATATTGTCAATCAGGTCGAATCAAGCCGGTTATCGGTTAGCGGCGTTTCATTAGATGAAGAAATGTCGGAATTGATTAAATATCAACATGCTTATGGGGCGGCTGCAAGATTCATGACTTCGATCGACCAGATTCTCGACAAAGTTATTAACGGAATGGGTATTGTTGGACGTTAATGAACGAATCGTATTGTGAAAGTTCGATCTGAAATAGGGGGGAATAGGTATGGCTCAACGAGTAACGTCGGGAATGATGCAGAATCAATTGATGCGAAATATTCATCACAATCTTTCGCGTATGGAGCATCAGCAAAATACATTAACTACGGGGCGTAAATTAAATAAGCCTTCAGACGACCCAGTCGGGATTACTTATTCGCTAAGGTACCGCAGCGAACTGGCTATGAACGAGCAGTTCGAAAAAAATATTACAAGCGCCAAGTCGCAACTCGATTACACCGATAACGTCCTCGGACAAGTAAATGATTTGGTGCAACGTGCGAAAGAGCTTTCCGTTCAAGCTTTGAACGGAACCAATCCGCAGTCGGCGCTGGATGCGATTGCGATCGAAATCAACCAAATCTACGAGCAAGCTGTTGTGGCGGGCAATGAGAGATTCAACGGTAAATATTTGTTTAACGGACAGTTTACTGACAAACAACCATACGATGCGGTCAATGCGTCTACGCAAGACACGGATAAAGCAAAAGTTTTGATTCAGATGTCTACCGACATTTCGATTCCAGTAAATTTAACGGGTGATGAAATATTTGGCGAATCGGGGGATGCTGACAATCTGTTTAAAGTGTTGCAGGATATTCAAAATGCTTTAAGTCCTGCTAAAGACAACGTTGCATTAGCAGACGCTGTTCGACGCCTTGACTCCCGCTATGACGGCGTTGTCAATATACGTTCCGAGATAGGTGCACGAACGAATCGCGTCGATTTGCTAGACCAAAGAATGCAGGATCTGACATTAAACTTGAATGCACTTCAAGGCAAGACGGAAGATGCGGATATGGCCGAAACTATTATGCGGTTTACACAGGAACAAAGCGTATACCAAGCTTCCCTATCGACTGGGGCTAAAATTATTCAGCCTACTTTAATCGATTACTTAAGGTAATGTGGCCCAATGAATAATTTAAGGTTATCGATTAGACAAACCTACGCGGCTATTGGAATGGAGTCGATCCAGTCGCAGCAGTCGATTCGCTCCTATCGGGGTGATCAGCAAATTGAACAGCCTAGCGCAGAAATGAATTTCAAAAGAACGCCATCTCAACTGCAAATTGATTCGAGCGAAGCTTGGGGGGCGCTTGCTAAAGGGCCTCATCTCGAATGGAATAGACAGCTTTATAGCCAGATGAAGTCTGTTTTTCTACAAGGTCTTGCTCAGAAGGTGCAGGAAGGCCATCAACTCGCTCAAATCACAAACAAAAGAAATGCCTTTGCCGATATTGCTAAAAGCAGATCAATGGCAGGCAATCCGGTTGAATATGTAACGGAAACTCCGGGGTACGACAATGTTCGTCTATCGTATTCTTCCGGCGATATCGAAACGGAGATTATACCGTCCCCAGTGCGGTACGACTATACTCCGCGAAAACCTGATATTCAAGTGGAACAAGGTAAAGTAGACATCTATCTAAGACAAAAGAATTCAATTTCTATTGATGTTACAACTTATGATTGGTATAAATAAACCAAATGCTATAGCATGATGCTATAGCATTAGTTTTTATCTGGAGGGATTACAGTGCAACCTTTACTTCAACAGATTGAATTGGATTTTGCCGACAGCATATATGGTTTTGAAGCGTTTAACCGTTATAAGGTTGAGGAAGTCGAGGAGAATAGCCCCTTCTTACATATTAAAAACATCGACGAACCCAATATTGGGTTTGTAGTTATTTCCCCTTTTGATGTATACGCTGATTATGAGTTCCAGTTAAATGACAGATTGATTGCAGAGCTGGGGGTCAGTCATGCTGAAGATGTCTGCGTCCTTTCCATTATTACAATTAAAAAGCCGTTTGAAAAATCGACTATCAATTTGCTTGCTCCGCTCGTTATTAACGTAAAAACTGGAGTAGGCAGACAAGCGGTACTGAATGGTACCAATTATTTAGTGAATGCGCCTCTAATTTCTTCCACTGAGGAAGGTGGTTCTTAATGCTGATATTGAGCCGTAAAAGAGGTCAGTCGATTCTTATTAACGACGAAATAGAGATCATAATCACGGGAATAGAAGGAGATCAAGTGAAAGTTGGCATCGTAGCCCCGAGAGAGATGAATGTCATTCGGAAAGAAATTGTGGATGACGTTAGAACTATGAATAAAGAGTCGGTTTCTGTCGGATTTGACTTGAGTACCCTTAAAAAATGGTCTAAAAGAACTAAAAAATAATTCAAAAAAGTTCTAAAAACTATTAACTTTCTGGAGTTTGGCTCCGATATAAGTATTGTAAGGCAAAACAGCCTGCCCACATGGAAGTGGAGCATACAATTTCAAGGAGGAAATATCAAATGATTATCAACCACAATCTTAACGCAATGAACTCGCACCGCAACCTGGTTTTCAACAACATTCAACAAGGTAAATCGAGCGAAAAGCTTTCTTCCGGCTACCGCATCAACCGTGCTGCTGACGATGCTGCAGGTCTCTCGATCTCCGAGAAAATGCGTTCGCAAATCAAAGCGATGAACCAAGGTATGCGTAATACGCAAGACGGTATCTCGATGGTACAAGCGGCTGAGGGCGCAATGAACGAAGTTTCCGACATGCTGACTCGTATGAAAGAACTGACAGTTCAAGCTTCCAACGGTACGTACGGCGCAAGCGACATCGAAGCAATGGACTTGGAATACCAAAAGTTGAACACTTCGATTGCTGATATCGCTACGAACTTCAAGTTCAACGGTATCACGTTGCTGGACGGTACGAGCGTTACTAACGTAACGATTCAAACTGGCGGCGGCGCTGCTGATCGCGTTGTTATCGACTTCACAAAAGCGAAAATCGCTGGTCTGACTGCAGGCGCACTGACTAATAACGCTTCCGGTGTTACTGAAGGCACTAAAGTCGACGGTTTCATCGATACGGTCAACAAAGCACGTTCCGAACTGGGTGCTTACCAAAACCAACTGGAGCATGTTTTCAATAATGTTGGCGTAAACGCTGAAAACCTGCAAGCTGCTGAATCGCGTATTCGTGATACCGATATGGCTTCGGAAATGATGAAATACACGAAATTCAACATCTTGCAACAAGCTTCTACTGCTATGTTGGCGCAAGCTAACCAAGCTCCACAAGGCGTATTGCAATTGCTTCGTTAATCATTTAAGGGAGGGAGGTCCACAATCGTGGACCTCCTTTTTTGTTTAAGGGGAATGTGAAAGATGAAGATAAGCGTTTGTTTCATCGTAAAAAATGAAGAGAAGACATTAATGCGGGCGTTAAATAGTATTCCGGATGATTATGACGTTGTCGTAGTAGACACTGGTTCGAATGATCGAACGGTTGAAATTGCACAACAGCGGCAAGGCGTTCGCATTTTTCACTTTGACTGGAGTGATCATTTTGCTGAAGCCAGAAATGCTTCAATTCAATATGCAATCGGTGACTATATTTTTGTAATGGATGCGGATGAAGAATTGCCGTTGGACTGGGAAGCTTCGGTTAAGCGTCATTTAACGAACTATCCCAACAGCGTTTCTACAGTTTGCATACGAAATATAACAGAAGGCGAGCTTACCGCGCATCACATGGCAAGATTATTTCCGAATGATTCTCGGTATTCCTATGTTGGAAGGGTTCACGAACAGCTTTATGTCGACGGACAACTTGCGGTACCAGTTCGTAGCGATATTACGATTGATCACTATGGTTATGCCAATGAGCAGTTTCAATTAAAACAAAAGTTTAACCGTTATTTGGAATTGTATGAGAAAGAGTTAAATGAGAATCCGAATGACGGATATGTGCTTTATCAATTAGGTAAACTCTATTACTCGACCAAGCAATATAAAGAGGCTTATATCCCGCTAGTTAATGCGGTCGAGTTACAGCAATTTGACCGATTGTATTATCCGCCGTTGCTGATAGCTTTAGGATATACATTAAAAGAATTAAATCAAAGTAGAGAGGCTTTTGATCTTCTGGAGCCCTTGCTAGAACTATATCCACAGTTTCCCGACTTGGCGTTTTTACTTGGAAGTCTAGCTATGGACAATGGGGATATCGAAAAAATTGAATTGTATTTTAAAGCTGCTCTATCGATTGGTGAAACTAATCGATACACGACTGTTGTCGGCTGTGGAAGTTATCGCGCTGCACATAATTTAGGCGTTTTTTATGAAGTCTTCGGAAAGGCCCATGAGGCTGAAAAGTATTATCAGATTGCTGCAAGAGAGAACTTCGAGCCATCGCTTCTACGGCTTAAAGAACTTTCAACGAAAAGCTAAATAAAATGTTATTTTATTACGATATACATTATATCAACGCTAATCAAAGGAGATGATCGAGATGCCAATGCGTATTACAGGTATGTCTTCGGGGCTTGACACAGAAAAAATGATCAAGGATCTAATGAAGGCTGAACGGATGCCGATAAACAAACTTTTGCAGAAGAAACAGTCATTGGAGTGGAAAGTTGAAAGCTATAGTAATATGAATTTAAAAATAGCGAGCTTGCGAGAATCGGTTTCGCAAGCAAGATTTTCCGGTAACTGGAGCAAGCTGGATGCCGGCGGCAATGTTGTTCGTATAAGCGAAGATGAGATGGTTGCTAAAATAAAAGACATCGTTAATAAATACAATGACACCGTTTCTACGCTTAATACAAAAACGACGGAAAAGGTATACCGCAACTATCAGCCTCTAACGTCCGAAGAGAAAGATGCGATGTCTGACCGTGATATTGCAGCTTGGGAGGATAAAGCGAAAAGCGGTAATCTTCGCAACGACAATATTTTAGGCAGTGCGTTATCCAGTTTGAGGAAAATCGCTTCTACAACTGTAGGCGGCGGCAATCCCAATTATGATACGCTCACCGAACTGGGGATTATGACTCCCGCTTATTCAAAAGGATCGCCGGATAACGGCAAACTGATTATCGATGAAACCAAGCTTCGTGCAGCTATTCAGGCCGACCCAGATGCTGTTGTTCAGACCTTCACTTCGCAAACGAGTGGAAATACAGGGTTGTTCCAAAGAATTTTCGACATCGCGAACGACGCTATTATATCTATTTCTCGTAAAATTAACGGCGGCGTGAATACGGCTGAAAGCTTGAATATGCAGATCGATAAAATCGATTCGAAGGTGGAGCAAAGAAATAAAGTTCTTGATAAAAAAGAAGATCGTTACTATGCTATGTTTGCCAATATGGAGAAAGCCATATCGAATGGCAACTCCCAATTATCTTGGCTATCATCTCAATTTAGTTAAAAAAGGGGTTTGAGGTAAATGGATATAAATTCCAAACTCCAGCCAGTGCAGTCATCAACGAAGCTTGACTCTACTCCTATCATTAGGGTAGCAGGGGAATACACAGTATTAAAACAAAAAAGTAAAAATCAAATCTTGTCGGTCAGTGAGAAAGCGCTCGTTAGTGCTGTGGAAAGAGCAAATAAAGCCGTTCAAGGTACCGAGCACGAATTTAACTACAAGATACATCAAGCTACTAAGCAGGTAATTGTACAGATTATGAATAAAGATACACATGAAATCGTACACGAAATACCTTCTGAAAAGTTTATCGATCTTGTTGAAAAGTTAAAGGAACTCACGGTAGGGGCGATAATCGACGAAAAAAGGTGATAGCGGATGATGGTTCAACCGCAAGACAGCTATTTAATAACGAAGGTCCAAACATCCTCGCCTGGAGAACTGACTTTAATGTTGTATAGCGGCTGTATTCGGTTTATAAAACAAGCGACGGTATGTATAGAAAAACATGATTTTGAAGGAAAGCATCTCAACTTCGTGAAAGCGCAGAACATCATTGAGGAATTACACTCTACACTAAATATGGAATATGAAATATCGCAACAACTAAGCAGCTTATATTTGTACATGAATGAATTATTGATGAAAGCAAATACGAAGCTGGATGTGGAAGCTGCAGACAATTGTGTGCAGTTGCTTACCGAATTGAGAGATACATGGTCGGAAGCGATGAAGACATTGAAGTAATGAAGGCAGGTGCTCCTGTGACATTAACTGTCAATCAAATTCTAGAAGAGATGAAAGAAACGGGTGTATCCATGTTGTCTCTGGATCTAGAGGAAGAAGCAAACCACGGTTTGCTTTTTTCTCTGCAAAACAGACAGGCGGAATTAAGAGAACTGATTCGTCATCGAGTTGAGCTAGAGTCGCATGTCTATAATGATCTGGAAAGGCAATTGCTTATGGACTGCCTGACTGTGGAACGGGAATTGATGAAGAAAATGCTGTTGCTGAAAGAGGAAGCGGGCAAGCAACTTAAGCAAATTTCTGAAGGTAAACGTTCAAGAAATGCATATCAGCAAGACATGATTCAACATATAGGATACTTTATTGACAATCATAAATAAATGATTGTAGAAAAATGTATCATATAGTAAGATATATATGAAAATTATTACTATAGAACTAGAAAATAGAATAAAGGCAAAACTACAGCAATGTAGTGACGCAAAGCCATGGGTCTTTTTGCTCGCTTTAGTAGGTCGGCAGAAAGATCGCCAGGTTGCTACATTGGTTTGTAATTAAAACAATAGCAACCTGCTGTTGTTTTTTTTATTATAATGGGAGGGAACAAAGATGATGAAACGTTTGAAACAAAGCTTTTTGCTCGTACTTGCAGTGTGCATCGCACTAGGCGGTTTTTTGACACCACCTGCAGCGCAAGCAGCGCCAAATGATTATGTAGGCGTAACAAAAACGGTTAGCAAGTCGACGATTACTACGCTGGACGAAACAGAAGTGATTTTGAACATTACAGGCACCCCGCCTGTCAATGTCGTTCAGCCTAATGATGTAGTTCTTGTTATCGACAAATCAGGAAGTATGCTGCCTGGCTACAATAATGGCGAGGACAAAATGACCAATGCGAAGGAAGCTGCAAAAGGGTTCGTCGATTTGATGGATCTGACAAAGCATCGTGTGGCCGTTGTCGATTTCTCTTCTTCTAACACGATTGGGACGCTGCCGTTTACAACAGAAAAAGATACGGCTAAGAATTATATAAACGGGATTACTGCGAATGGTTCGACTGCGACTGGCGATGCCATTACGGTGGCTGCGAACCTACTTGCGGATCATCGCCCGGAAGCCCAACCGGTTATCGTTATTATGACGGATGGCGACGCTACGCAACCAGCAAATGACCCCTATGGATTTGCGAAACAAAAAGCACAAGAAGCCAAAGATGCAGGTATTATTTTTTATACGATTGCACTACTGAAACAAACCGATAATCCGGACACAAGCGGTCCAAATATTTTGATGAAGGACATGGCTACAACAGCCAGTCACCATCACTTTGTGCTTGGTTCTACCGGTTTGAGTGAAATTTATGCAGCTATCGTAAAAGAGATCGGTTTGGCGAGCGCATATGACGTTAAAGTAACGGATATTGTAGGCCCGGCATTTGAAATTGTTCCCGGTTCCTACGATAATAACATTCCAAAACCGACAGTAGACGGTAATAAATTGACATGGACGTTTAACGAGTTGAAAAATAAAACGTTGACTTTTACTTATAAGATTCGTCCTGTAAGTAAAACAACTGCCGGAAGCTTCCCTGTTTCCACAATAGCATCTCAAATTCAGTATAAGGATTATGCTGGAGCAAATCGTGAAAAGGCGATACCGAACGTAAATGTTAACGTAAAGCTGCCAGCTCCTGAAGTAACTTCTGTCGTAGAAGCCTTCGGCCACCCGAATGGCGGGGAAACGGTTACGCTTAATGGTAATTATTTCGTATCCGGTGCGACAGTTAAATTCGGACTGAATAACGCTACTAATGTTACATTTGTAGACGAGCATAAACTTACGGTAACTGTGCCAAAAGGCAGCCAAGGAACCGTAGCTGTTGAAGTTAGAAATCCGGATGGACAAACTGCAGCTGGACAGTATCAGTACAAGACTGATCCTATCATAACATCGTTGTCGCCTAACAGCGGTCCGCTCGCTGGCGGTACTGTAATTGCCGTGCAAGGTAATTACTTGATGAGAGGCGTCAGCGTGACGATTGACGGTGTGGCAGCTACCGTAAGCGATTACTATAATCCCACTTACATTAAAGTATTGTCACCGCAAGGTTTGAAGGCAGGTCCGGCAGACGTTGTATTTACGAATCCAGATGGAACGAGCGCAACTGTTACTGAAGGCTTCACATATATCGCTCCTCCGAAAACAGATCCAGAGATTTTAACGATTTCACCGAATTCGGGCGTTGTAACCGGTGGAGACATTATACTGGTTGATGGTAAAAATTTCAAAAACGGCATGAAAGTTACGGTTGGCGGTAAAGTAGCAACGACAACATTTGTTAGCGCCACTCGCTTGAAAGTTACAATCCCGTCGGCATCGGCTCCTGGCCCGGTGGATGTAGCTGTTATTGATCTTGAGGGAAGCGCCTTTACTTTTGCTAATGGATATACGTATACAGCAATTGTATATCCTGCCCCGACAATTACAGTTGTATCGCCAAATAGCGGTCTGCTTGCAGGCGGAGATATTGTGCTGATTGATGGAACGAACTTCATTAATAATGTAACCAAAGCTTTCATAGGCTCTAAAGAAGTAAATGTATCATTCGTGAACAGCGGAAGAATTAGAGTGACGATTCCTGCTGGCGATGCTTTAGGTAAAGTCGATGTTAAAGTGGCGAATGGAGATAAAGAGGCTGTTCGTGCCCAAGGCTATGAATATGTTGCGCCTGTTATCGTACCGCCTACAATTACATCTATTTCTCCGAATAATGGTTTGACCACAGGCGGAGACATTATATTGATTGACGGTACTGGTTATAAGAGCGGGGTAGTCGTTAAGTTTAACAATACCGATGTTCCAAGCTCGATTGTTAGCTCTACACGTCTGAAAGTAACGGTACCAGCAGTTTCGGCTCCTGGTAAAGTTGACGTGACAGTAACGAATTTAGACGGAGGTACAGTTACTGCTCAGCAAGGATATGAATACACTATTACTACGCCACAAATTCTTTCCTTGTCGCCGAATACGGCCGATAAAGTGGGCGGAGAAATTATACTGATTGACGGTAAATATTTTGATAGTACGGCTAAAGTTACGATTAACGGCGTGAACGCTGCGGTAACATTCGTCAGCACTACGCGTTTGAAAGTGACAGTTCCGGCAAGCCCAATCGCCGGTGACTTCCCGCTCGTCATTACGTTGAGCAATGGACAATCGGTTAGCACAACATTCAATTACAACAATGGTCCGGTATTTCCGGCCCCAGAAGTTACCTTCATTTCTCAAACAAGCGGTCTTGCTAAGGGCGGAGACATTATTTACATTGACGGAAAGAACTTCCGAAATAAACCGGACGTTTACTTCGGATCTGTAAAAGCGACGAACGTTACCTTCGTCAGCGCAACCCGTGTGAAATTTACTGTACCTGCCGGCACAGTAGGTCCTGTTAATGTGAAAGTGGTAAATCCTGACGGTTTAGAAAGCAACACCATCGGATACACCTACACCTAATAATAAAAGAAGCGCTCGGCCTTTAGTTTAAGGTCGAGCGCTTCTTTTATTACAATTTGATTTTTTGTATTTGAGGAAAATGGTTGTAGTAGATCTGAAGCAACTGCAGACGAGAATCATTGTTCGAAAAATTCAATATTTTCCCAAGCATATCTACTGCAGGAGTCTTTTGGAGCGCAGCCTCCAGAAAACGGGTTCCATCGCTTCTTTCGTTCATATTAAAGTGCCATTGCGCAACAATATGTAGTCCTTCGCCTTCTAGCAATCCATTATCAAGCAGTACTGAAAATAATTCTAATGCTTGATCAGAGCGTCCGGATTGTTCTAAAAGAAGCGCAAGTTGATTTAAGACAGTTTCATTTGCCATTTGCTGAAGCAGTTTTAAATAGATTTCATCATAACCATATTTGAGCAAGAAAAATAAGGTTTTGGCAAGTAATGCTTCATGTCCTCTAATGACGCTTATCTCCCACTGTTGGTCGAGCAGTACAAGTTTTGCTTGTCCTGCCAACTGAAGGCAGGCCGTCGACAGTTTGACCGACAGCTCTGATACTGGCCCGTCATATAGTATCGCAGCTGCCAAAGTAACGGATTCGTCCGACTGTTGTCCTAATAAGGAAACCTCTATCTTGTCATGATTAAGGAGATGCCATAAAAGAGTATCTTCTTCGTTAAGGGTGACATTCAATCCATCTATTTCTTGCTTATATGGAATAGCCAAAGGCTTACAACCGCTCAAAAGAAACATTTTAAATAAAAGCAAAGTAGTTATAGATTCTTTTTGCGGATAGATGACGCGCAAAAGTTCGATAATCTTTTCTGGCGTTTCATGCGGTACCAAGTGCTCCAGCAGTTGCTGGAGAACGGCGTAATTTTTAGGTTGTACATGCAAGGTTTGAATCCAATACGAAATGGCTGCAGGAATATCTCCCTTTTTTCTAGAAATTTCAGCTAGCATGCGTAATGGCGCTGAAGTGCCGTAAGTAGGCTGTATAATCCAATATGGTGCTTTTGAGCTAGAGGAGCCGGCGATTCGAATGCATTGTTTAAACGATTCTTCCGCGCCTCGCCAATGGCCTAGCGCATCCATTAAAATCCCCTGTAAGCAATGATAATCGACATTATTTGGTCTTAGCCTGAGCCCCAATTCAATATGTTTGTTAGCAGAAGAGAATTCTTGTTGTTGCAACTCTAACGATATAAGCCGGTCAAGCAAATGAAAAAACCAGCTATCGGTCTCAGTGCTTTTAGTTAGTGAATAACGATAAGCATGAAGTGCTTCCTCCTCTCTCGAAGCATTGGAGTACTCATTGCCTAAGGTGAAGAAGTAATAAGCTTCATTATTAGGGTTTGGCTTCATGCGCTCCAGTATAGTTAGATTTCGCTGGGATTTATTCTTTTCCTGAACAACCTCTTTTGTATAACCGGAATGGTAAATGGTAAAAGGCAAAGGGCTAAAATTAATTTCTTGATTATCAAGCGCCGTAAGCTGCTCGTGAATAGGCTGGACATAAGACAAAGCAGAATGATTTCTAAAAATACGGGCGCCGGTCGATTCCATGCGCATGGTCTCGTCATGTCCGCCACCTGTAAAGTTCATAATCGTTAGAATGTAGCCCTGAAGCTCAACATCCTGATTTAGAGCTAGTTGTTCTCTAAGCTCGGCATGTTTTTCCTGTTGTACATATTCATCCGCGTCTAAGATAAGAATCCATTCGCCGCTTGCGTAACGCAACGATTCGTTTCGGGCTGCGGAAAAGTCGTTTGTCCATGCCCAATCGTGAACGTGTTGGGTATAAGAGCTAGCGATTTCTTTTGTTCGATCAGTCGAACCGGTATCTACGATAATAATTTCATCGACTAACCCTTGCACACTATCAAGGCAACGCGATAATAATTTTTCTTCATTTTTGACTATCATGCATAAAGAAAGCAGTTTCTTCAAAGCGGATCACCGTCATTTCATATGAAGTGTTCTTTGGCGCAGAACATATTCCATTTATCGGTCTTTGGGCGGATTCAATTAAGAGCAATTACACTATCGATTGAAGTGATTCTAACAATTGCTCTCTCGAATGACGATAATAAGTACAAGAATAACTTAAAGTAGCAGGTTTCAGCTGTAATGAGGGGAGAAGAAGAACAACCATGTCTGGTAACGTAAAAACGATGATTCCTCAATATATGAACCATTTTAGTTGTACAGGCAGTAAATGCGAGGATACTTGCTGTGCCGGCTGGGCTGTATTTGTAGATAAACCGGCTTATAAACAATACCAGAAAGTAAGCGACGGTGAGTTAAAGGAAAAATTTAAAACAGATCTGAAGCGAATTAAAAAGGATTCGAACGATCATAGATATGCGGTGCTAAAGTTGGATGAAGAAGGCTACTGTTCATTTCTAACAGAAGAACGTTTATGCAGCATTCAAGTCACATTGGGTGAGAAAGCGCTTTGCCAGACTTGCTCGGTTTATCCGCGTACGATTAATTATGTAGACGATATGATCGAGATGGGAAGCAAACTGTCTTGCCCGGAGACGGCAAGGCTGGCTTTATTGAACAAACAGCCGATGGAGTTCGACGTTGTCGAACAACCTGCTATCTATAAGCTTTATAATAATAAAATAAATACAAGTAACAATACGTTAGAAAAGTATTTTTGGGATTTAAGAATTTTCGTTATTTCGCTTTTGCAAAACCGGAGTTATCGTTTTTATGATCGGCTCATTATTTTAGGAATGTTTTGCGATAAGCTGGAATCCATTTATCAGAACAAGACATTCGAACTTATTCCAAGCGTAATCGGACAATTTAAACAGCAGATCGAACAAAAGAAGATAGACCAATTCCTTTCGACGATTGCTGAAAATCCTCACGTATCGGTGAAACTGCTTGTCGAAATGCTGCAAATTCGCAATGATCTAGGCTTTTTTCAACAGCGCTATGCCCAATTTATTAATGAAACGGTAGAAAGTTTGAAGCTAGAGTCCAATAACACCAATATCGTTTTGGAGCGTTACATCGAAGGTCTGCGTACTATTTTTGAACCGTTCGCTCAAGAACATGAATATATTTTCGAAAACTACGCGGTTAACTATGTTTTTGAAAGAATATTTTTGTACGAAAGTAAAACATCGCTATTTAAGCAATATGTTCAGTTAGTCTCTATATTGTCTTTAATGAAATTTCAAATTATCGGGGTGGGGCTCGCTAGAGAGGAGTTAACTCCGGAAATGTGTGTTACTCTCATACAATCGTTTTCTAGGAATACAGAGCATTATGGTAGGTTTCTCGACCTACTAGTTGACAATCTTGAACAAACCGGGCTCAACTCATTAGCCCTAATGGTTATCCTGCTCAAAAGCTAAAATTACCCAAATGAATTCGCTTACAAGGAAATATTGACAATCCAGTGACAATGGTGGTATATTCGAAATGTGGGCCATACCTATAAGACGCCTCACAGTATTTGAAGATGAAGGGACTGTTCTGAATGCAAGGTAAAGTTAAATGGTTTAACGCAGAAAAAGGTTACGGATTTATCGAGACTGAACAAGGCGGCGACGTATTCGTTCATTTCTCCGCTATCCAATCCGAAGGCTTCAAAACACTCGAAGAAGGCCAATCGGTTGAATTCGACATCGTTGAAGGCGCTCGTGGTCCACAAGCTGCAAACGTTATTAAACTGTAATCATCGGGCTAATTTAGCCAACCTATAGATGGTGATAACTATCTATGAAGGGCTCCAGGCAACTGGAGTCCTTTTTTTGCGTGTAAGCCCTAAACAGGAGAGTATTGCCGACAGGCAACATATCCACAATAAACCAGGCTGCATGCGGTCCCTCCAGCCCTACTTCTGACGGCTTCCGAACGTCTAGCAGATGTATCGTTCGGGACTTCATAATTTCGACAAATAATTATCAGAATATTCGAAATTAACTAAAATCAATTTTGATATACGCCTCCGCATATGTTATAATAAGACCATGTAAAGGAGGAATGCCCCATGAAATACATCGTTAGAGGTCAACGCTTTCAAGTGACAGACGCACTAAGAGATTATGCCGAGAAGAAGCTAAGCCGCTTGGAAAAGTATTTTGAAGCACCTACCTCCGAAGCAACTGTAACCTTGTCGGTCACCAAAGGTCAGCATGTCGTAGAAGTAACCATACCGCTTGTCGGGGTCATGCTGAGAGCAGAGGATAAGAGCGACGATATGTACGCTTCCATAGACGTCGTAGTGGACAAACTGGAGCGTCAAATCCGCAAACACAAAACGAGACTGAATCGTAAATTCCGCCAAGGCGCAGGCGTCAGATCGCTGTTCGAGGACGAAGGCGCAACGGCAGTCCGCGTACTGGACGAAGAGGATGATCTGGAACTGGTAAGGACGAAGCGTTTCACGCTGAAGCCGATGGACATCGAAGAAGCCATTCTCCAAATGAACATGATTGGCCATAATTTCTTCGTCTTCTCCAATATCGACAACAAGGAAGTGAACGTGGTCTATAAGCGCAACGATGGCAAATACGGCTTGATTGAGCAAGGGTAATCGGCCTCGCCGCGATGTGAATCTTCCTATATTAATGAAGTCAACGTAAGGAACATAGATTTCGAGAGGAGCCCATTCCCAGGCGGGATAGGGCTCTTTTCTTGTTGGGAAGAGGCCCTATTGTTGGAAATGAGCCCGACGCGTTGCGGAGGCCTCTTCAAACTGTTACAATTTAAGGCAAACAGGCGTTATACGAAAGGGGAAGACCATGCTCGGATTAGTGAAAAAGATTTTCGGCGACGCGAACGAGCGCGAGGTCAAGCGTCTCACGCGGACGGTAGAAGAAATTAACGGATTGGAATCCACCGTATCGGCTCTGTCGGATGAAGCGCTCCGCGGGAAAACCGATGAATTTAAAGCTCGTCTTGAAAAAGGCGACACACTTGACGATATTTTGCCCGAAGCATTTGCGGTTGTCCGCGAAGCGTCGAAACGCACCCTTGGCATGCGCCACTTCGATGTGCAATTGATGGGCGGCATGGTACTGCATGAAGGCAAGATTGCCGAAATGCGTACAGGCGAAGGTAAAACGCTCGTCGCTACGCTGCCGGTATACTTGAACGCTTTGCTTGGCAAAGGCGTCCATGTTATCACGGTCAATGATTACCTCGCTTCCCGCGACAGCCAAATCATGGGACAGCTCTACAATTTCCTTGGCTTGACTGTCGGCTGCAACATGCACGGTCTCTCTCACGAGGAGAAGCAGCAAGCCTATGCTAGCGATATTACTTACGGAACGAACAACGAGTTCGGCTTTGACTATTTGCGTGACAATATGGTGCTTTATAAAGAGCAGATGGTACAGCGTCCGCTTTATTTTGCGATCATTGACGAAGTGGACTCCATTCTCGTCGATGAAGCCCGTACCCCGCTTATTATTTCCGGACAAGCCGCCAAGTCGACGGAACTGTATTTTGCAGCTGATCGATTCGTCAACAGGCTGAAAGAGGAAGAAGATTATACGATCGACGTGAAGCTGAAGAACGTCATTATGACGGAAAGCGGCGTCGAGAAAGCGGAAAAAGCATTCCATATCGAGAACTTATTCGATCATGCCAACGTGCTCCTCAACCATCACATTCAACAAGCGTTGAAGGCTCATGTCATTATGAAACGGGACGTCGATTACGTCGTGCAGGAAGAAGAAGTCGTCATCGTCGACGAGTTTACGGGCCGTCTTATGTCGGGTCGCCGTTACAGCGACGGCTTGCATCAGGCAATCGAAGCGAAAGAACAGCTGAAGGTTCAGAACGAGAGCATGACGCTGGCGACGATTACGTTCCAGAACTACTTCCGGATGTATCGCAAGCTGGCCGGTATGACCGGTACGGCGAAAACGGAGGAAGAAGAGTTTAAACGGATTTATGGCCTGGAAGTTATCCAAGTGCCAACGAACCGCTCGATGATTCGGAAAGATTTGCCGGACGTCGTATACAAGAATGAGCTCGGCAAGTTCAAGGCGGTCGTCGAGGAAATCGTAGAACGCCACAGCAAGAACCAGCCGGTGCTGGTCGGTACGATTTCCATCGAGAACTCTGAGAAGCTGTCGGAAATGCTGAAGCGCCGCGGCGTCGGCCATAAAGTGCTGAACGCGAAGTTCCACGCGGAGGAAGCGGAAATCATTTCTCGCGCAGGTCAATCCGGATCGGTAACGATCGCGACGAACATGGCCGGCCGCGGTACCGACATTTTGCTCGGGGACGGCGTGCCTGAATCGGGCGGTCTGCACATTATTGGTACGGAACGGCATGAAAGCCGCCGTATCGACAACCAGTTGCGCGGCCGTGCCGGACGTCAAGGCGATCCAGGCTCTTCGCAATTCTACCTGTCGCTGCAGGATGAACTGATGCGTCGTTTCGGTTCGGAGAACATCATGGGTATGATGGAGCGACTTGGTCTTGAAGAGGACCAGCCAATCGAGAGCAAAATGATTACGCGCGCAGTGGAATCCGCACAGAAACGCGTCGAGGGCAGCAACTTCGATACGCGGAAGGTCGTCCTCCAGTACGACGATGTGATGAACCAGCAGCGTGAAGTGATTTACAAACAGCGCCGCGACGTGCTGGCTTCGGATAACATCCGGGAAATTGTAATGGAAATGATCAAGCCGGTTGTCGATCATATTGTTGAAGCCCATACGACCGAAGATATTCCTGAAGAATGGGATCTGCAAGCGATCATCGATTACGTGCATGCGACTCTGTTGCCGGAAGACACGTATAAGAAGGATCAGCTATGGGGCAAGGAGAAAGAGGAAATTATCGACATGATTTACAATCAAGTCGTCTCCTTGTACGATCAGCGCGAGGGCGAGCTTGGCGCCGAGACGATGCGCGAGTTCGAGAAGGTTGTCGTGCTGCGTGCCGTAGACAGCAAGTGGATGGATCATATCGACGCCATGGATCAATTGCGCCAAGGTATCCATCTCCGCGCTTACGGCGGCACCGATCCGCTTCGCGAGTATCAATTCGAAGGCTTCGAGATGTTCAAGGAAATGATCGCGAGCATTCAGGAAGAAGTCGCGAAGTATATTATGAAAGCGCGAGTTGAAAGCAACCTGGAGCGTCAAGAAGTCGCGAAAGGCCAAACAACGACCAATACGCCGAGCGAGAAGCAAGAGAAGCGTCCGGTGAAACGCGAAGACCGCGTCGGACGCAACGATCCTTGCCCTTGCGGCAGCGGCAAGAAATATAAGCAATGCCATGGCAGCGACAAGTAAACAAGTCACTAAGCAGGCAGGCAAGCAAGAGAGAGTTTAACCCGATAGCGAAATCGGACCGTCACAGTGCGAACGGCGGACGGGCCGAACGCATACGGTAATACAAAAGCGGACGCGTCGGTCTATGCGGGCGGAACGGAAGGCTCCTTTTTTAGAAAAGGGGAAAGCCGCACCTCGCTGGAACGGCGCGTTTATGCGGTGGAGAAGGGCGTTTCGTCCGTCTCCGCTGAATACTTAGATTGAGGTGAAGCAAACGCTATGATAGACATAACGGTAAAGCAAGACCTGCGTGAAATGGCGAAGCGACTCCAAGAACTCAGGGGGTCTCTTTGACTTAGATCTCAAACAAGAGATGATCGCTAACTTTGAGGAGAAAATGACCGTTCCCGATTTTTGGGATGACAACGATCGGGCTCAAAAACTGATTGCCGAGCTGAACGCAGTAAAGTCGGTCGTCGACCAGTATGAGAAGCTGAACGGCGAACAGGACGATCTGCAAACGATGCTGGAGCTGGCTGAGGAAGAGAACGACGAGTCGCTGGAGGCCGACATTGCGGCAGGCACGCAAGCGCTTGTCGAGAAGGTCAACAGCTTCGAGCTGCAGCTGCTGCTTAACCAGCCATACGATAAACTGAACGCGATACTGGAGCTTCATCCGGGCGCAGGCGGAACCGAGTCGCAGGACTGGGGCCAAATGCTGTATCGGATGTATACCCGCTGGGCCGAGAAGAAGGGCTTCAAAGTCGAAGTGCTCGATTATCAGGATGGCGATGAAGCAGGGATTAAGAGCGTCACGATCTCGATCAAGGGCTATAACGCATACGGCTACTTAAAAGCGGAAAAAGGCGTTCACCGGCTCGTCCGTATTTCGCCGTTCGATTCCTCGGGCAGACGCCATACGTCTTTCGTATCGTGCGATGTGGTACCGGAGATTACGGAGGATATCGAGATCGAGATTCGCAGCGAGGACTTGAAGGTCGATACGTACCGGGCGAGCGGCGCGGGCGGCCAGCACGTCAACAAGACGGAGTCGGCGATTCGGATTACGCATATTCCCTCAGGCATTGTTGTAGCCTGCCAGCAGGAACGTTCGCAGATTCAGAACCGGGAGCGCGCAATGAACATGCTCCGCTCGAAGCTATACGAGCGCAAGATCGAGGAGCAGCAGAAGGAACTGGCTGAAATTCGCGGCGAGCAGTCCGAAATTGCGTGGGGCAGCCAGATCCGCTCCTATGTGTTCCATCCGTACAGCATGGTGAAAGATCACCGGACGCAGGTGGAGACGGGCAACGTCGGCTCCGTAATGGACGGAGACCTGGACGGATTCATCGACGGTTATCTGCGCAATCAAATCCGCAAAGAATAGCATAGTGATTCGAAGAAAATAGCATAAAGACAACGGGGAAGAGTTCCGGCAACGGTTAGGGCGGAACTCTTCTTTTTTTGAGCGCATGAAGGGTGCTGCTGATGCGTGAGGGGACTGTAGCGGCCAGTTTCGCCGCAGCAGGGGCAAGGTGTGCGCTCGGGCATAATAACGGCCAACTGGTTTGTTTAAAGCAGAGAAGATCGCCCACCTGGGCACAATAGCGGCCAACTGGCCGTTTAAAACAGGGATGATCGCCCACCTAGGCACAATAACGGCCAACTGGCCGTTTAAAACAGGGATGATCGCCGACCTGGGCACAATAACGGCCAACTGGCCGTTATCGCGATGTTCGTTCCGCACGGAGCGACATATTAGTTGTAGGTTGGAGAAATAACTGCAAAAAAGCAGTTATTGTTCCATTTTCAGGCTGGTACCGGGAAATAACTGCAATATGGCAGTTATTGAATGGAGAAAGCATGCAAATGCCGGGACAGTGCGAGAAATAACTGCAAAAAAGCAGTTATTGTTCTACTTTCAAGCTTGGATCCAGAAAATAACTGCAATTTTGCAGTTATTGGGCGGGGAGTGTGGCCTACAGCAGGACGGATCTAGACGATAATGGCCATTTTGGCCATTACAACCGAGACGAGTTCTTACCTAGGCACAATAACGGCCAAAAGGGACGTTATTGTGCTAAGGCCGCCGTGCGCAAAAGGCACGTACCCACCGCTTGCAGAAGAAATAACGGCCAAACTAGCGTTACATCTGAGACGAGCGCCCGCCCGGGCACCAATAACGGCCCAAACGGCCATTATTGGTGGCCAACGTGCCATAAAAGCGGCGTGCCCGCCACTTTCAGGAGAAATAATAACGGCCAAATTGGCCGTCGCAGCCGGGATGATCGCCCGCCCGGGCACCAATAACGGCCCAAACAACCATTATTTGTGGCCATCGTGCCATAAAGGCACGTATCCGCCACATCCAGGAGAAAAAGCGCCCGACGGGCCAATCAATAAGGAGGCGTACCAAATGCCAGCGAGCCAAGCTGACATCAAAGACAAACGAAAACGAAAGAAGCGCACGGCGCTGGGCAAGCGTGCGCAAACAGCTTGGAGCGTGACGCAGGTTACTGTCGGGACGTTTGTCGTCGCGCTAAGCTTCAATCTGTTCATGGTGCCGAACGGAATCGCCTCGGGAGGCGTGTCCGGACTATCGATTCTGGTACAGCAGTTGGCCGGCATTTCGCCGGGATATACGCAGTGGGCGCTTAACATCCCGCTGTTCTTCGCCGGCTTGTTTATGCTGGGCCGTAAGTTCGCGCTGAAAACGATACTAGGCTCCGTGCTATTGCCTACATTCGTGCTGCTGTCAGCTAGTTGGCCGACGCCTACCCATAATCCGCTGCTTGCCGCCATTTACGGAGGCATCGGCGTCGGATTGGGTCTCGGCATCGTGTTCCGGGGACAGGGCTCTACTGGAGGTCTGTCCCTTGCGGCGCAAATTTTGCATCGCTATACCGGCATGCCGCTTGGTCTTGCGGTTGCCTGCTTCGATGGGCTGGTTATCATTCTTGCAGGTGTCATCGTTTCGCCAGAGGCGGCTCTATATGCGTTGATCGCGCTTTTCGTCACAAGCAAGACGATCGATATCGTTCAGAGCGGGTTGGCCGTATCGAAAGTCGCCTTCATTATAAGCGACGAACCGGAACAGCTTGGAGAAGCTATTTTACATGATCTCGACCGCGGCCTCACTAAGCTGGACGCTCACGGCGGATATACCGGCGAGAGTCGGGTTGTCATGATGGTCGTCGTCGATCAGATGGAGGTGGCCAAGCTGAAACGGCTTGTGCGCACAGTCGATCCGGACGCATTCGTTATTATTAGCGATACAGCGGAGGTCGTGGGACAAGGTTTTAAGGCGGAATGACAGGCTTCAAACTGCATGCGGAGAAGGCCAATTTTCCATTGTATTATTATGAATGCGGCTGTATAATAATACGGAACAAGGCGATATTTCCATGAACAGGCGAATCATGTACAATATAAAGTTAGATGATCTCATAGGGACAGGAGAGAAGGAAGATGGGCGATAAATTAAGAGTCGCGATTATCGGTTCTACCGGTTACGGCGGCGTTGAGTTGATAAGATTGCTGGCTTCCCATCCGCATGTGGAAATAACGGCGGTAACGTCGTCCACTACGGCCGGAACGCCGATTACGGACGGTTTTCCGCATCTGACGAATATCCGGACGGAGCTGCTGGACGAAGTCGATCCACAGCTGCTGGCGCAGAAAGCGGACGTTGTGTTTACGGCAACTCCGGCAGGCATAGCTTCGAAGCTTGCTCCTCAGCTTCTGGAAGCGGGACTGAAGGTCATAGACCTGTCGGGCGACTTCCGTCTGCAGGACACGGCCGTTTACGAGCAATGGTATAAGAAGGAAGCGGCGGACAAACGTTATTTGGAGCAAGCGGTATACGGCATGGCTGAAGTATACGGTGACAAGGTTCCCGGGGCGTCGTTCATTTCCAATCCCGGTTGCTTCGTGACCGCAGCGGTGCTTGGGCTTGTGCCTGCTGTGAAGGAAGGCTTTATCGATACGAAGTCGATCATTATCGACGCCAAATCGGGCGTTTCTGGAGCAGGCCGGGGAGCGAGTCTCGGTACGCACTACTCCGAATTAAACGAGAATTTTAAAGCTTATAAAATTAACAAGCATCAGCATATCCCGGAAATTGAAATGGTGTTGAGCGATGTCGCAGGCCATGACGTAGTGACGACGTTCACGACGCATCTCGTGCCGATGACGCGCGGTATTATGGCGACGACCTACGCCACTGTCAACGGTAGCCGCAGTGCGGCTGACTTCGTTGATCTGTACCGCAGCTACTATGAGGGCCGTTCATTCGTGCGCGTTCGTCCTGAAGGAAACTGGCCGATGACGAAAGAGGTATGGGGCTCGAATTATTGCGATATCGGCTTCTCCGTCGACAGCCGCACGGGCCGAGTTACCATTATTTCGGTTATCGACAATCTGGTGAAGGGCGCGGCAGGACAAGCGATACAGAACTTGAACCTGATGATGGGCTGGGATGAGACGCTCGGCTTGCAGTTCGTGCCGGTTTATCCGTAATAGAGGCATAAGAAAAGTAAGGGTGACCGTTTAAAGCAAGGGGAATGACACCCGCCATCATGCAACTTATTCGACATAGGTGAAGGAGAAACGATTGAATCATGGGATTGGAGCAGAAGGCGACGCCGTTCTCGATACTGACTGAAGGATCGATTACGACGCCCAAAGGTTTTACAGCTGGCGGCCTGCATTGCGGTTTGAAAAAATCGACTCGCCACGATCTTGGCGCTATCGTCTGCGAAGTGCCCGCTGCGGCGGCAGGCGTCTACACGACGAACTTGTTTCAGGCGGCTCCGCTTAAAGTAACGCGCGAGAGCATCGGCTCGGATGGCCGCTTGCGCGCCGTTATTGTGAACAGCGGCAACGCGAACGCAGTGACTGGCAAACAGGGGGAAGCGGACGCGTATGAAATGCGCGATCGTTTCGCTGAGCAGATTGGCGCGGCTGCTGATGAAGTAGCCGTCGCTTCGACAGGCGTCATTGGCGAATTGCTGAAAATGGATCGCGTTCGCACGGGCATCGACGCTTTGCCGGAGAAGCTGGCTTCGGACCGCGCAGGCGCGGACGATTTCTGCCAAGCGATTTTGACGACCGACTTGGTACAAAAAATGGTATGCGTGTCGGTTGAGATCGACGGCCGTACCGTCCATGTCGCCGGCGCCTCCAAAGGCTCGGGCATGATTCATCCGAATATGGCAACGATGCTTGGATTCGTCACGACGGACGCCAATATCGGCAGCGAAGCGCTGCAGCAATTGCTCCGTGAAGTGACCAACTATACATTTAATATGATTACCGTCGACGGCGATACGAGCACGAACGATATGCTGGTTGCGATGGCGAGCGGACTTGCGGGCAATGAAGAATTGACGTCTGCGCATGCCGGTTACGCAGATTTCGCGGCAGCGCTTCGCTATGTGTGCGAGGTGCTGGCCAAAGCGATTGCACGCGACGGCGAAGGCGCGACGAAGCTGGTTGAAGTGCAGGTTCGCGGGGCAGCTAGCGACGATTCGGCGAGAGCAATCGCGAAAACGATTATCGGCTCTTCGCTCGTGAAATCGGCCGTTTTCGGCGCCGACGCCAACTGGGGCCGTATTATTGCGGCGGCGGGCCGCGCGGGCGAGCCGCTGAATCCGGAGACGGTTGACGTCAGCATCGGCGACATTTTGACGCTTGAGCAATCCCGTCCGGTCGCTTTTGACGAAGAAGCGGCGCTCGAATACTTGAAGGGTGACACGGTTGTCATTCACGTCGATCTGCATATGGACGGCGGCGGTTCTGCTACGGCATGGGGCTGCGATCTAACCTATGATTATGTACGCATTAATGCGGCTTACCGGACCTAAAGCCGAAGAGCCAGCAACGCGGAAGCGGAAAGCGGCGTCTGTGCTCGCTTCCACATGAGGCATCCGCGGCAATAAAGGGGAACGAAGTCAGATGGCACAACGTTTTGTAATGAAATGCGGCGGCAGTACGCTGGCGGCGCTGCCTAACTCGTTTTTTGACGAGCTGCGCGAGCTGCAGCAGGCGGGTATCCGTCCGGTAATCGTGCACGGTGGCGGTCCGGCTATTTCCGAGACTTTGAACAAGCTTGGCATCGAAAGCGAATTCGTCAACGGCTTGCGCAAAACCGACGAAGCGGTTTTGGACGTTGTCGAAATGGTTCTTGCCGGCCGCATCAATAAAGAAATCGTGCGCAAAATCCAGTCCAACGGCGCGCAGGCGCTTGGTCTCTCCGGCGTCGACGGCCAGTTGATCCAGGTGCAGCCGGTCGCCAACGCGCATGAGGTCGGCTTGGTTGGCGACGTTACCGAGGTAAATGCCGAGCTGATCGAAGGCGTCATGGAGCTCGGATACATTCCGGTTATCGCGCCGGTCGGCATTGGAGCGGGCGCTCAGCGATACAACATTAATGCCGATACGGCGGCTGGCGCTGTAGCGTCCCGTCTCGGCGTCGAGCAGATGATCGTAGTCACCGACGTTCCCGGCATTATGAAGACCGTTAACGGCGAGAAGCAGGTGCTGCCTTCCGTAACGGTGCAACAAATCGAAGAAATGATCGCAAGCGGCGAAATTTACGGCGGCATGATCCCGAAAGTGCGCGCAGCGGTGCAATGCATTCAAGGCCAAGTTCGTGAAGTTGTGATCGTGAGCGGCGAACAGCCTGGCGTATTGACGAAAGCGGTACGCGAAGGCGGAGTCGGCACAACAATCGTGCGAGGCTAGTTGCCGAAGGAGTTGCTTGGCGGCAGCTAAGCTGCTAGACGGCGGTGGCGGCGGCAAGCGTCAGACGGAATGGTGAATTTTGAAGCGAACGGTGAAAGGCGGTAATACGAATGAGCGATACGAAAACGGCAACAGCCGGGCAATCCCTGCTTCCTACATACGGAAGATACCCGATCGCACTGGTCAAAGGGGAAGGCAGCTACCTATGGGACGATCAAGGCAAGCGTTATCTCGATTTTATGAGCGGCATTGCCGTTACGAATCTGGGCCATGCTCCGCAAAAGGTGAAGGAAGCGCTGATCAAGCAGCTTGACGAGCTTTGGCATACGTCGAACCTGTTCCGCATTCCGAACCAGGAAGAGGCGGCCCAACTGATAACGGAAAACAGCAGCGGGGATGCAGTGTTCTTTTGTAACTCCGGCGCTGAGGCGAACGAAGCGGCGATCAAGCTGGCCCGTCGCTATCAACAAAAAATAGCAAATAACGGCCGTTACGAAATCATTACGTTCGAGCAAAGCTTCCATGGAAGAACGCTGGCAACCTTGACGGCTACCGGCCAAGAGAAAGTGAAGGAAGGCTTTGCGCCGCTGCCGGAAGGCTTCAAGTACATTCCGTTCAACGATATTCGTGCGGTGGAAGCGGCAATCTCTGATAAAACGGCGGCGATCATGCTCGAATTGGTGCAGGCTGAGGGCGGCATTATTGCGGCCGATCCGCAGTTTGTGAAAGATCTCAAGGCGTTGTGCGAAGCGCAAGGCATTTTGCTGATCATTGACGAAATTCAGACGGGGATTGGACGCACTGGCAAGCTGTTCGCTCACGAACACTACGGTGTCGAGCCCGATATCTTCACGCTGGCGAAAGGATTGGGCAGCGGCTTCCCGGTAGGCGCGACGGTCGCGAAGGAAAAGCTTCGCGAGGCGTTCGGGCCGGGCAGCCACGGCTCGACGTTTGGCGGCACGCCAATTGCGACGGCGGCAGTGAAGGCGACGCTGGAACAGATCGTCGAAGAGAAGCTTTCGGAACGCGCGGCGGCAGCAGGCGAATACCTGACAGCCGAGTTGCGCAGCAAGCTCGCCGATCTGCCGTTTGTACAAGGCGTGCGCGGTCTGGGCCTGCTCGTTGGCATCGTCTGCGCCGGACCGGTTGCAGACATCGTGACAGCGGCTCAAGAGCGCGGTTTGCTTGTCATTACGGCTGGGCCGAACGTCGTTCGGCTGCTGCCCAATCTGCTTGTGACGAATGAAGAAATGGATACGGCGGTCGCTATTTTGGCAGAGCTGCTCGCACAAGCGTAATCGATTCAATAACGATAAGTTGCGATTATAATCGCCGCCCGCTTGTTCCCAGTAAGCAAGCGAGAAGCTGGTCGGAATAGGCGGGCGGCATCACGATTCAAACGGATACGTTATCTATTCGGAAGAGGCGTATTATTGTATCCCAACGTTAACGGCGCTCCGATTCGGAGCTTTTCCCATCTAGAGAAGAAGGCATAACGGCTTCTTTGCTCAGGCGAGCATAAGGCGTTGTAGCCGAAGGAGGAATGACCGATGCAAGAAGTAGTAAAGGAAGAGCTGGCGGCCAGTCTGAAAGGGCGCGACTTTCTCATGCTGGTGGATTATACGCCGGAAGAAATTCGGTATTTGATCGAATTGGCGATCGAGCTGAAGCGGAAGCTGAAAGCGGGCGAGACTCACGATATTTTGAAAGGCAAAACGCTCGGGATGATTTTCGAGAAATCGTCCACGCGCACGCGCGTATCGTTCGAGACCGGCATTTATCAGCTGGGCGGACAAGGACTGTTTCTGAGCAGCAACGATTTGCAGATCGGCCGGGGCGAACCGATTCTGGATACGGCGCAAGTGCTGTCCCGTTATTTGGACGGCATTATGATCCGCACGTTTGCTCACCGTACAGTGGTGGAGCTGGCTCGCGGCTCGAGAGTGCCTGTCATTAACGGTTTGACCGACTTGTCTCATCCGTGCCAGGCGCTTGCCGACTACCAAACGATTTTGGAGCATAAAGGCACATTGGAAGGTCTGAAGGTCGCTTACATCGGTGACGGCAACAACGTGGTCCATTCACTGATGATGGGCGCGGCTAAGCTGGGCGTCAACATCTCCGTTGCGACTCCGGAAGGCTACGAGCCGAGTGCCGATATGGTGCAGCAATCGAAGGAGCATGCCGCCGAGACTGGCGCAACGATCCACATTTGCCGCGATCCGAAGGAAGCTATTGCCGACGCCGATATCGTCTACTCCGACGTATGGGCGAGCATGGGGCAAGAAGAGGAACAGAAAGAGCGCGAGCTTGCGTTCGCGAACTATCAAATCAACGAGGCGCTGGCGAAGTACGCGAAGGACGACTATCTCTTCATGCACTGCCTGCCGGCTCACCGCGGCGAAGAAGTAACCGAAGGCGTCATCGACGGCAAGCATTCGATCATTTACGATCAAGCGGAAAACCGTCTGCATGCGCAAAAGGCCATAATGGCCGCAATCATGTAACAATAGAGTATGTCTTAAACGGCAATAGCCGATCATTTATAATTTTGCGTGAAAGGGTGCAAGAACAATTATGGCAAAAGAAAAAATCGTACTAGCTTACTCTGGCGGACTGGATACGTCCGTTATCTTGAAATGGCTGAAAGAAACTTATGATGCGGAGATTATCGCATTCACGGCTGATATTGGCCAAAAAGATGAACTGGACGGCTTGGAGGCGAAAGCGCTGGCGACGGGCGCGTCGAAAGTATACATTGACGACCTGCGCGAAGAGTTCGCACAAGACTTTATTTTCCCGATGTTCCAATCGGGCGCTCTTTATGAAGGCCAATATTTGCTGGGCACGTCGATTGCGCGTCCGCTGATTGCGAAGCGGATGGTTGAGATTGCACGCGCTGAAGGCGCAACTGCCATCGCGCACGGCGCGACTGGCAAAGGCAACGACCAAGTGCGTTTCGAGCTGAACGCTGCAGCGCTCGCTCCGGACATTAAAGTTATCGCGCCATGGCGCGATGAAACATTCCGCAACGAATTCCCAGGCCGCGCGGAAATGATCGCTTACGCCGAGAAGCATGGCATTCCGGTAACGGCATCCGCTGCGAAGCCTTACTCCACTGACCGCAACCTGCTGCATATCAGCTTCGAGAGCGGCGTGCTGGAAGATCCTTGGTTCGATCCGAGCTCCGAGGAAAATGAAGAAATGTACGTGCTGAGCGTATCGCCAGAGCGTGCGCCGGATCAAGCGGAATACGTTGAGCTTACGTTCGAAGCTGGCAACTGTACAGCGATCAACGGCGAGCAGCTGAACCCGCTGGCCGTTATGGAGAAGCTGAATGAACTGGGCGGCAAGCACGGTATCGGACGCGTTGATATGGTTGAGAACCGCTTCGTCGGCATGAAGAGCCGCGGCGTGTACGAAACGCCAGGCGGTACAATCCTGTTCACGGCGCATCGCAAAATGGAATCGATCACGATGGACCGCGAAGTCATGAGCTTGCGCGATTCGCTGATCTCGAAATATGCCCAACTGGTTTACAATGGCTTCTGGTTTGCGCCTGAGCGCATTGCGCTGCAAACGCTCGTTACGGAGTCGCAAAAAAATGTATCGGGCGTCGTTCGCCTGAAGCTGTACAAAGGCAACGTAATCGGCGCAGGCGTGAAGTCGCCGGTCAGCCTGTACAACCCGGACATCGCAACGATGGAAGCAGATCCTTCGCAAGCTTACGATCAAGGCGACGCAACGGGCTTCATTCGCCTCAACGCGCTTCGCTTGAAAGTGTCCTCGGGCGTCGAGCAAAGCAAAAAATAAATAGTCGGATGTTGGCGCAGGCCGACCGGACGCGCATGCCGCGGCTCGGCGGCCTGTCCGCACGAAGACATTCATATCCGTAAGGGAGTGTACGAACCAGTGAGCAAATTGTGGGGCGGACGGTTTACGAAAAAAACCGATCAATTGGTAGAAGAATATACAGCTTCGATTCAGTTTGACAAAGAGCTTGCCGAAGAAGATATCCAAGGCAGCCTGGCGCATGTAACGATGCTGGGTAAGCAGGGCATTTTGCCGGCCGAAGACGTGGAGACGATTAAGGACGGCCTTCACCGCGTATTGCAAAAAATTAAACGCGGCGATATCGAGTTCTCGATCTCCGACGAAGACATCCATATGAATATCGAGAAAACGCTGATCGAAGACATCGGTCCGGTCGGCGGCAAACTGCATACGGGCCGCAGCCGCAACGACCAGGTAGCGACCGACATGCATCTTTACCTGCGCAAACGGGTTGTCGAGTTCGTCGATCTGCTGCATAAGCTGCAATCGGCGCTCATCGAGCAGGCGAAAGCGAATCTCGATACAATCGTACCGGGCTATACGCATTTGCAGCGGGCGCAGCCGATTCTGTTCGCCCATCATTTGATGGCATACGTGTCGATGTTCGGCCGCGACTTGGAGCGTCTCCAAGACAGCTACAAGCGGATCAACATGCTGCCTCTCGGCGCTGGCGCGCTGGCGGGCACAACGTTCCCGATTGATCGCCATTTCGTGGCGAGCCAGCTCAAATTCGACCGCGTGTACGAGAACAGCCTCGATGCTGTCAGCGACCGTGACTTCATTCTCGAGTTTCTGTCCCATGCGTCGATCATTATGATGCACTTGTCGCGTCTTAGCGAAGAGCTTATTTTATGGTCGAGCACGGAGTTCCGTTTCGTTGAGCTGGACGATGCCTTCTGCACAGGCAGCAGCATTATGCCGCAGAAGAAGAACCCGGACGTGCCCGAGCTTGTTCGCGGCAAAACCGGTCGCGTTTACGGCAATCTCGTTGGCTTGCTGACCGTGCTGAAGTCGCTGCCGCTTGCGTACAACAAAGATATGCAGGAAGACAAAGAAGGCATGTTCGATACGGTGAAAACGATGCAGGGCGCGTTGCAGCTGTTTGCGCCGATGATCGCGACGATGAAGGTCAACAAGGACCGGATGCGCCAAGCGGTCAATCAAGATTTTTCGAACGCGACCGATATCGCCGACTTCCTCGTTGGCAAAGGACTGCCATTCCGTCAAGCGCATGAGGTTATTGGCAAAACGGTTCTTTATTGCATCGAAAACAACAAATATTTGCTCGATCTGACGCTGGAAGAATTCAAGCAGTTCTCGCAGCTGTTCGACGACCGGATCTACGCGGTGCTTCAACCAGAGCAGGTTGTCGATGCCCGCAACGTATACGGCGGCACGGCGAAAACGCAGGTGCAAGCAGCTATCGGACGCGCCGAGCAGTCGCTTGCGGAAGCAGAAGCTTGGATCACCGAATATACGGAACGCAGCCAATAAGAGCAGTACTCACCCGAATAGCAGCAATTACAATGATTTGAATAGTAGACCGTCTCTCAGGATCATGGAACCGATGATGCCTGGGAGGCGGTTTTTTCGTATTAAAACATGTATCGCAATTTTTACAAGTTGGAAACAAGTTGGATACGGAAAGCGAACATCCTTGGTTTAAACTTTTATCCAGATGGTTATGACCATTAAGGTAGCAACAAGAAAGTGTGGTGGTCGAATTGGAACGCCGGGTGTTAGTGGTGGATGACGAAGCGAGCATTGTAAATGCGATCGCGTATGCATTTCGCAGAGAAGGATATACGGTAGAAACGGCCGGAGACGGAGAGGAAGCGCTCGCCAAAGCGGCCGCGTTCCAGCCTCACGTTATCGTGCTGGACGTCATGATGCCGAAATTGAACGGCTACGATGTATGCAGACGGCTGGAGAATCGCAAAGGGGTTGGCATCATTTTGCTGACCGTTAAAAACGATATTGTCGATAAAGTATTGGGCTTGGAGCTTGGAGCGGACGATTTTATGACAAAACCGTTCGATCTTCGCGAGCTGACCGCTCGCGTCAAAGCGCTCATGCGCCGGGTGGAGAACGCTTCGGCGGATCGTTCGGCAGAGGTCATCGAGCTGGCATGGGTACGAATCGGCGTCAAGCAGCGCACAATCCATGCGAACGGGGAAGCGATCGAATTGACCCCGAAGGAATTTGATTTGGCGGCGCTGATGCTCGGCCATCCTGAGCGCGTATATACGCGAGAGGAACTGCTCGAGCTAGTATGGGGAATGGAGTACGCGGGCGGCACGCGAACCGTCGATATTCATATTCAACGTCTGCGCAAAAAGCTCGGCGATACGGGTCAGCAGCTTTTCCAGACGGTCTACGGCATCGGCTATAAGGCTTCTGGAGGACAGGCATGAGACTAAGCCTGAAGTGGAAAATGGGCCTTGTTCTGGCCGTGCTGCTTATCTTGACCGTAGCTGTGCTGAGCGAACTCGTTCTGCGCGGCATCGAGCAAAACCAGCAGCAGCGAATGGAGGAGCAGCTGGAGAAGCAAAGCCAGGTGGCCGCCCAGTATGTCCGGCAAAATTATATGACCGGCGATGAGCGGTTGTCTGCTGAAGGTTTTATGGGCCAAAGCGGCCGGCGCATGGCGTTGTATTTGGCGATGCTGAGCGGCATGCCGACAGCCTTGTATGACAGTACCGGCAAGGAAACAGGCAGCTCGCTCCAGACGACCGGATCAGTCGATTACAAAGACACGCTGGCCTACGCGTTGCAAGGGAAGGTCGCCTATCAAACCTCTGGCGATTCCGTCACGTATTTTGCGCCGATCTATGAAGGAGAGAAGCTGCTAGGGGCGGTGCAGCTCCACTATTCGATGGTTAGAGACCATTTGTTTATTAAAGAAATTCGCAATTTATTTAGGACGGCGGGAATGTTCGCGCTAGGCGGCGGGTTTCTGATCGGATACGGTTACTTTTACCGGGTTGCGGCCGTGATCGGCAAGCTGCGGAAGGCGTCCAAGGATATTCGGGAAGCCGCCTACTTGAAGAAGCCTCCGGTTCGCCGGCGTGATGAGCTGGGTGATCTCGGCAACGACATTTTTTATATGAGCGGTTCTATCGAGGCCCACATTGCCGGGATGAAAGAAGAGCAGCGCAAGCTGGAGCTGGCAGTGACGAAGTTGCAAGCGCTAGAGCGCCAGCAGAAGCAATTTATCGGCAACATCAGCCATGAATTCAAAACGCCGCTAACGGCGATTCGAGCCTATATCGATCTGCTTTCCATGTATCGCGACGATCCACAACTGACCGAAGAGGCGATTGGCAGCATGGGTAAAGAGTCGGAGCGGCTCTACGAGATGGTCGATAAAGTGCTGCGGCTTTCAGTGCTGGAAAAATACGATTTCGAGCAGCAGGCCGAAGCGGTTGCGCTCGACGAACTGCTGCTTGATTTGGCCGGTAGGATGAGAGGCAAGGCCGGGAAGTTCGAATTGCGTCTCGATACCGAGCTGGAACAGGCAGTCGTATGGGCCGACCGCGAAAGCTTGATTTCCATTTTCGTCAATCTCATCGATAATGCCATTAAATATAATGTGCCTGGGGGAAGCATCGTCATCCGGCTCTCTCATGAAACAGGCGGAGATACCGTCGTCAGCGTGGAAGATACGGGTATCGGCATACCGGAGGAAGCGGGCGATAAAATTTTCGAGCCCTTCTTCACAGTCAATAAGGACCGTTCCCGTCAATCCGGCGGAACAGGCCTTGGGCTTCCAATCGTCAAGCAACTGGTGGAAGCCCAAGGGGGGAGGCTGGAATGGCATTCTGAACCGGGCAATGGAACGGTATTTCGCATCTTTTTTCCGAAGGTTGATTCATGAAATACAAATTGTTTTACAGACTGGATACAGCTTTGAAACAATCGGAGACGATGGCGAAACATCGGTTCTATAAGATAAGGACATACCGATGAGAGGGGCAACAACGATGATGAAATTAACGAAGAAGAAAATGATTGCGGGAGCGGCGGCGATTAGCTGCTTTGCGATGTTGGCGACAGGATGCGCGACAAATAGCGGTGCGGCGAACCGTGGGGCGGATCTGCCTCCCGCTCAAACCGACCAGGGCGGACGCGAGACGATTAAGAAGCCGGAGAAGGTTATTACGGTTATCGATAAGCCGGTGCAGGTAAGCAAAATTGAAGTGAGCGGCATTGTGACGATCGACAACGCTCGGGGGATGAACTTTTTCGGAGGTAGCAAGCTGATTGTCAGCCATCCGAACTTATCCGTGGAACCGATTCAAGGGGAGGGCGAGAAGGTTCAGCCGAACAACATCTATGTCTACGATATGGAGAAGAAAACGGAGGAGGCGCTTGTGCCGGGGTCCGAGAACCAAGGCTTTTCCGAGCTATCGCCGGACGGGAGCTACCTGTTTTATAAAATGACGGAAGAGGGCACCGGATTCGGACGCATTCTCGATATGAAGACGAAAAAGTCCATTTCCCTCGGTGACGAGCCGGTTGATCTCAACTCTGGTCAATGGCTTGATAACGACCATGTGCTGTTCAGTACGATTTTCGGCAAAATCGTCGTGGCCGACACGAACGGAACGATGAAAACGATCGCCGAACATGGCGGTTACGTCCATTCGGCCGTTGTTGCGGGCGGTAACTTGTACTATGTAAAAGGCGAATCAAGCGACCTATACAGCATGGCACTGCAGGAGGGCGCGAAGCCTGAAAAAATCGGCACTGGGGTCGACTGGGTCGTACCTTCGCCGGACGGGAAGCAGCTGGCGTTGGTGAAGCACAAATCCGAAACCGTTCGAACGCTGTCCGTCGTCGATTTGAAAGGCAATGAGCTTCTCAAGCTCGCTTCGGCTACACAAATCTTTGGCACGAGATGGTCGCCGGACGGCACGAAGCTTGCTTACAGCTTGACGTCCGAAGAGAATGGAGGCAACGGTATTTTTGTCGCCGACGCCTTGACAGGTGAAGCGACGTCGGTGCTCGTCGAGCAAGCGTCGGACACGCTGAACTGGGACGCTTCCGGCACGAAGCTGCTGACGTCTGCTTTTAAAGAAAACCGGTTTGTAACGTCGGTAATTACACTGAAATAAATAAAGGAACGAGCATAATCAGGTGAAGAGGAGGAGAGGACATGGAGAAAGGGGAACGCATTTGCCGTTTGCGGGAAATCGAGGTGCTTTGCTATCGATTCTGCTACGCGCTGCTGGGCAGCGAGGCAGGCGCTCATCAGGCGGCAAAGGAAGCGTTGCTTCGTATCTGGGAGGACGAGCGGTTTTTCGCTAGCTGCGAGAAGCGGGAGAGAGAACAACTGGTCCGCCGCCATGCCTCCTCCGTATGCCTGACGCTGTTCCGCTCGGAGCTAGCTCCGATTGGTGTGTAGAAGTAAGTTTACTATGATGTGTTCGAAGAGTGGGGAGCACTTGGTCAAAGGAAGATCGCAGAACTCATTGTGCGCACATGCACGGGTACAGCACGATATGCAAACGCGTATAGATGTCTAAATACGCCCACACACAAGCATGCACAAGGCACGCAAGCATGCAAGCATGCAAGCATGCAAGCATGCAAGCACACCAACACGTAGACAAGTAAACAGCCTGCCGATTATATACGAAATTTCATATATAATTTGCGATTTTTACGAAAAACGGCCCAATATGTACGAAAAATCGTATATATTGGGCCGTTTTTCGGTTTTTCAGCTGAATATGTATGAAATTTCATACATATTTGCATCGAGGTCGAGGTTTTCGTCCAAATATGCGGCATCCTGCGAAAGCGGGCGAGAGGACAAGAGACCAAAGTTCACTTATAGCAAAGCAAGCCGAAGCGATTTCGCTTCGGCTTGCTTTGCAAGTCGTCCACACAAGTCGTCCACACAAGTCGTCCACACAAGTCGTCCACACAAGTCGTCCACACAAGTCGTCCACACAAGTCGTCCACACAAGTCGTCCACACAAGACGTAC
>NZ_JBHVSK010000016.1:0-33088 GCF_042885235.1 Paenibacillus sp. NPDC058071 | reverse complement strand
TCGTCCACGCAAGTCGTCCACGCAAGTCGTCCACGCAAGTCGTCCACGCAAGTCGTCCACGCAAGTCGTCCACACAAGTCGTCCACGCAAGTCGTCCACACAAGTCGTCCACACAAGTCGTACCCGCATCACTGCCACCCTCGTTAACGGCGCTCTATCCCAGCACCACCTACGCTCTACCCATCAACCGATGCCGTCTTCGACGACATCGGTTTTCGGCTTCGGCGTCGAGCTCGGCGCGTTCGTGCCTGGACCGACGTGAATGATCGTCGGCTGGGCGCGGTACGTGTCGCGGGAGACCCGCTCACGAGAGACGGCCTTGCCGTCCTTAACGAGCGTACGATAAGTCTCGACGACGGAACCGCTGCGTCCGTTCTGCACAACGACTCGCGCTCCCGACTTCAACGATTTGTCGGTGACATACTGAATGGACGGAGCGATTTCCTTAACGGTTTTAGATTCGATATCATAGCGGATATTTTCCGGCATGGTGCCGAACATTTTGACGGTCAGCTTCTGATTGTCGACAGAGGTCCGGATAATAAGATGCTTGCCGGTCGAGTTGCGGAATCTGAAATCGATCGAGCCAGTAGCGAAGGTAGCGTCCTGTCCCTTCGGCAAATAGGCGACGGGCAGCGAGTGATTGCGGCGCTCGACGACTTCGATGCCGGTGCGCAGCACAACGTTGTACAATGTACTCGATACTTGGCAAATGCCGCCGCCGATTCCCGGAACGAGCTTGCCGTTCTGAATAACCGGCGCCTCCCGGAAGCCATACTCCTTTCCGGCCAGCTTAATGACGTCGCCGTACGAGAACACCTCGCCCGGAGCCAGATGCCAGTCGTTCAACGCATTCGCGGCAGCGGTTACGTTATGGGCCCGGCCTTCGGCGCTGGAATTGAAGTCGGTCGTGAATTCGAATATTTTTCGGTCGATTCCTTCGGCTTTCAGCTGCTCCAGCGTCACTTTCGGATGCACGATGTCGATCGGCAGCGACTCGGTCACCGATTGCTCTGGCCGTCCCCCGATTTCTGCGCCGGACAAAATGAGCCAAGGTTCAATCTTATCGACTAACGGCGCCGGGTTGATGCGATAAGCATCTACATGAGGTACGTAAACGATCTCGTCCTTATTTGTAATCGTACGTGTGGCGTCCTGCGGATCGTTGTTGTCGATCCAATCCCACTGCTTGCGGACAAGTTTTTCAAATTTAGCCCGATCGAAGCTTTGCTTTAATTCATAGGTCCGCGGGAAGCGGTAACGATATTTCGCTTGCTCCAGCAAATTGCCCTGATGCAGCTTTTGCAGCGCCTCCTTTAAACCGATCACCTCCACGCTGTAGCCGATCTCTTTAGCGGTCCACTCCATACGATCGGCCGTTTTCTCGTTTGCTTCCACCGCTACGGTGCGGAGCTCCAACAATTGCACATACTCCTCCACCTGCTTTACCGCATCTTCCACCGTTAGCCCGCCAACGGAAATGCCGCCTGCGGTCGTGCCTTCGGGAACGGTATTCTGTTCCGTATAGTACCGCAGCATGCCCCATAGCACGGTAGCGATAAGCAATAGAAAAGCGATTAAGATAATGGTGACATGCAGTTTTTTCATCGGTCACTCCACCTTTCCAGTATTCCGGCCAAATGGCAATGTTTCATATATATGCAGCCGTCCTTCTGGATTTGTCTGTTTTAGCAAGGAGCGGAGCCAATTGCATGCCGAGACGAAGAGTTCGACAAATGCAGCGCAATGCATCGGCCGAAGTTTGTCGAATGAAACGACATTTCCCGGGACATAGAGCTCGAAGGTCTTTATGAGAATTGTGAAAAATGAGGTAAAAATCCCCATAGTGGAGGAATTTCGCCTTCTCTGTCGAATTATTAAGATCGTGCGAAAAAGGGCGACTCCGCCCTTTGGCGAAAACTATCGTATTTTACGGTTTGATAAATAACAGGATGTGATAATGTTGATTGAAATGCAGGACATTTGGAAGACATACGCAGACGGAACGCACGCGCTTAAAGGCGTCTCCGTTCGAATAGATCGCAATGAATTCGTTTACTTAGTGGGACCGTCGGGCGCCGGCAAATCGACCTTTATGAAGCTGATCTACCGCGAGGAGGTGCCGACAAAAGGGCAAATATCGGTGAACGGCTTTAACATTGGCAAGCTTAAGCCGCGAAAAATCCCGTTCGTGCGCCGCAATATCGGAGTCATATTTCAAGATTTTCGCCTCCTTCCGAAGCTGACGGTATATGAAAATGTCGCTTTCGCCATGGAAGTGATCGAAGCTCCTCGCCGCATCATGAAGAAGCGGACGATGGAAGTGCTGGAGCTGGTCGGCTTAAAGCATAAGTACAACAGTTTGCCTGCTCAGCTGTCGGGCGGCGAACAGCAGCGTGTGGCTATCGCGCGGGCGATCGTCAACAATCCGGCCGTGATTGTAGCGGACGAGCCTACCGGTAACTTGGACCCTGAGACGTCCTGGGGCATTATGAATTTGCTTGAAGAAATCAATTTCCGCGGCTCGACGATCGTTATGGCTACGCACAACAAAGAAATCGTTAATACGATGCGCAAAAGGGTCATCGCGATCGAGCACGGCAATATTGTTCGCGACGAGGTAAGAGGGGAGTACGGCTATGAAATTTAGCACGTTCCTTCGTCATATCCGCGTCGGCTTTCTGAACATCATCCGCAACGGCTGGATGTCGTTCGCTTCGATAAGCTCGATGTTTATTTCGCTATTTTTGTTGGGCGTGTTCCTCCTGTTGGCTTTTAACCTGAGCAGCATCGCTTCCGATTTTGAGAACCAGGTTCAAATTCGCGTCTATTTGCAGACCAACATTGAGAAAGAAAAAATAACGGAACTGCAAAATAAAATTGGCCGCATTACAGAGGTCAGCAAGGTAACGTTCGTGCCGAAAGAAGAAGGGCTCGAGCTGCTTCGCAAAAACTTGGGAGAGTCGGGCGACGATTTGCTGGACGGCTACGACAAGGAAAGCAATCCGCTTCCCGATTCGTTTACCGTCGAAGTGTATGAGCCGCAGACGATCGAAGCGGCCGCGCAGGAAATCGATAAAATCAACAAAGCTGACGATATGGCGCCGATTACAAGAATCAAGTATGGACAAGGCACGGTAGAAACCTTGTTCAAAATTACGAACGCCGTCCGCCTCATCGGATTCGCCATCGCCATCGCCCTCGGCGTAACCGCGATGTTCCTTATTTCCAATATGATCAAAATGACGATTATCGCCAGACGCCGCGAGATCGGCATTATGAAGCTGGTGGGCGCGACCAATTCGTTTATCCGTTGGCCGTTTTTCATAGAAGGGGCAATGATCGGCGTTATAACGTCCGTAATGACGACGGCTGCTGTATTGTTCTCTTACTCCAAACTGCTGGAGCTGACACGCGTCGAGCTAGGCCTGATGATGCTGAAGCTTGTTCCGGTTGAAGAGTGCGGGTGGACGGTAGCGTTGATCATTATTAGCTTGGGCACGTTGTTAGGCGTGTGGGGCAGTACAATCTCGGTAAGAAAATATTTGAAAGTGTAGGTGACCGTGCGGATGAAGAGCAGAATTCTATTAATAGTTATAACGATGCTGGCGGTTTTTGTATTGCAACCAGTCGGAAGTCATGCGTCTTCCGCACTGGATAAAATCAACAAAGATCTTGCCGCCGCCAAAAAACAGATCGAGCAATCCGAGAAAAACGCCAAAAACGTAGAACATAAAAAAGAAGAAGTCGGCGCAAAAAAGACAGACGCTCAAGAAGCGATCAATAGAATTATGAAGGAATTGGATGGAGTCGTCATTAACCTGACTCGCGTGCAGCAGCAGGTGGAAGACGAGGAGGCGTCGCTGCAAAAGGCCGGCGAGGAACTGGTGGAAGCGGAAGAGCGGGTCGTATCCCGCGATGCCCTGCTTCAGCAGCGGCTGCGGCTGATGTATGAGAACGGTTTCGTTTCGTACCTGGACGTACTGCTCAGTGCAACGAGCTTTTCCGACTTCTTGGATCGCTTCGATTCGTTGCAGTCGATTTTGACACAGGACCGCAATATATTGGAGCAGCTTAAGAAGGATAAGGAACTGGTTATCGAGAAGAAGGAAGAAGTTGCCCAAAAGCTGGAGGAAGTGAAAGTCAGCTACGCGAAGCTGCAAAATTACCATACTCAGCTGGAGAAGAAGGAAAAAGAGAAGGAAGTTATGATCGCCAGCTACAACAAGGAGCTGGAAGAGCTTGACGAAATCAGCGAGGAAGAAGAAGCTCGTCTGATTGCGCTGGCTAAAGAAGTTTCGGAGCTCATGAGGAAGCAGGAGAAAGAGAAGCAAAGAATCAAAAATCCGTATAAGGGCGGCAAGCTAGGCATGCCGATTCAAAACTACGCGCGCGTCAGCTCGGGCTTCGGCTACCGGATTCATCCAATTACAGGTAATAGAAAGCTACATACGGGAATGGACTTTGCGGCCAAGCAAGGAACGGACATTTTTGCCGCCGAATCGGGTATCGTTATCGTCGCGCAAGTATGGAGCGGGTACGGCAACTGCGTCATTATCGATCATGGCAACGGCACTTGGACGCTATACGGTCATATTCGCAATAACGGGATTAAGGTCAGCAAAGGCGATGCCGTTAAAAGAGGGCAGAAAATCGCCGAGGTTGGCAACACCGGCCAATCGACTGGACCGCATCTTCATTTCGAAGTACGCGTCAACGAAGTACCGGTTAATCCGAGCAGTTATTTGAAATAAAAAATAGGGCAGTACTTCAGGCAGCCGGAACGGCTGCCTTATTTGTCCGAAGAAGAGAAGCACCGGCCGCCTAGACAATGGGCAGCCGTAATGCTTTTGACGTAAATAATGAAGGGCGGCTTGTCATATACTATTGTAGTTGACAAAGCTAGGCATGAATCGCAGGCGCTTTTCGAAGGAAGGAAAAGCTGGCCTCCGAACAAAAAGGTGGTGTCGAAGTGCAATTTAGAGGCCGTACCGTGATCGCTTTCATCCTGTTAACGATGATAGCTACTGCAGTCGTTACCTTGAATGTAGCGGACCTGCGTTTGACCGCGAGCTTAAAGGCGAAGCCGGCGGTTTCGGCATCCAAAGGAGATTCCGGATTTAGTTCCGATCAATTGTCGAAGATCAACACGGTCGTCGATTTGATCGAGAGCAAATATTATCAGAAGATTAAGCGCGACGAATTAGTGGATGGAGCCGTGAGAGGAATGATGTCGGCGCTCGACGACCCCTACTCGGTTTATATGGAAAAAGACGTCGCTCAACACTTTTCCGAATCCATTGAAGGCTCGTTTACCGGCATCGGCGCCGAAGTGACGCTGGAGAAGGGCCGGATTACGATCGTTTCCCCGATTAAAGGCTCTCCGGCGGAAAGAGCCGGCCTGCTGGCGAAAGATATTGTGCTGTCGGTGAACGGCGTGAAGCTTGACGGTTTTACGTTAAACGAGGCTGTTGCGAAAATTCGTGGTCCAAAGGGAACGAAGGCAAAGCTGATGATCGAACGAAGCGGGTCCTCCGAGCCAATCGAGCTGACGCTCGTCCGTGACGATATCGATGTCGAGACGGTTTACTCGCATTTCAACCCGGAGGAAGGCACCGGCGTTATCGAAATTCGCCAATTCTCGTGGAATACTGCGGAACGGTTCAAGGACGAGCTGGCCAAGCTTGAGGGACAAGGCATGAAGCATCTTGTCATCGACGTGCGGAATAATCCCGGCGGCGTACTGCCGGTTGTCGTCGAAGTCGCCCAGTCGTTTATTCCGAACGGAGAGGTCGTCGTACAGGTTGAGAACCGCGACGGCAAACGGGAGCAGTCGAAGTCGAAGGGCGGGACGAAAAAAACGTACCCGATCGCCGTGCTTATGAATAAAGGCAGCGCCAGCGCATCAGAAATACTGGCGGGAGCGCTTAAGGAGCGGGCTGGTGCGGTACTGGTTGGCGAGACGACATTTGGAAAGGGAACTGTCCAAGTCAGCTACAATAAAACGCTGGGCGACGGCAGTCTGGTGAAGATGACGATTGCCAAGTGGTTAACGCCCGACGGCAATTGGATACACGAGAAGGGAATCGAGCCGGACATTGCGGCCGCTCCTCCTGCACTGTATACCGTCGCCCGATTAAAAGTGTCGGAAACACTTCGTCTTGATTCACTCGGCGAACAGGTGAAGAGCGCTCAGGTCATGCTGGACGGTCTTGGCTACAAGCCCGATCGGTCCGACGGCTATTACAGCGAAGGCACAAGTCTTGCGGTAGAGCAATTTCAACAATCTTTCGGCCTGCCGGCCACCGGCGAAATCGACGCGAAAACAGCGGAAGCGCTGGAACAAGCGGTCGTCGCTTGGTTAAAGGACGAGAATAACGACATTCAACTGCATAAGGCGATCGAGGTCATCGGCAGGAAATAGCGCCAGGGCGTCGAATCAATAAAAGGTTGATCCTGTACATGGGGGTCAGCCTTTTATTATGGAATCGGTAACGAGAGGAGTTGGCTTGCGAGAGTGGAAGCGGTATGGGCATTATTGTCTCAATTGGGGGCGGCGGCGCTGCATCTGTTGGCGCAGCCGTTCTATTATATAGCGGTTTTGTTTATTGCCTGGCAGTATACGAGACAAATTAGGCTGGAGAGGCAGATGTTCGCAGTAAAGCTGCATCTTTGGCCCGGCTTGCTCCTTCGGGCGGTCGTTGCAGGCTTGGTCGTTGGCTTAGCCGTATCGGTCGTGAGCGCATTCATCGGCACGAGCCTGACGCAGGAGACGGTGCTCTGGTTATGGGCGGCTGCGGCCGTTCTGATGGTTTTCCGAATCCGTTACTTGTGTTTTGCTTACGGTGCGGGAGTGCTGGCTTTGCTGCAATGGGTCGTCGGCTGGACTCCGCTTGCGGAAAGCGGCGGCGTATTCGGGAAGCTGGCGGTCTCGCTGGCCTCGATCGATATGCCGGGGCTGTTGCTGCTCGTGGCGCTGCTGCATTTGGCCGAAGCGCTGCTCGTCCGTACGCAGGGCGACCGGCTTTCTACGCCGTTATTTCTGGAGGGCAAGCGCGGCAAGCTGATCGGCGGCTATGCGCTGCAAGGCTTCTGGCCGGTGCCGCTCTTGCTCATTGTGCCGGCGGCCGGCGGAGGGGGCGCCTCCGCAGCGCTTCCTTGGAGTTCGCTGCTGTCGGCCGATTGGACGCAGGGCTGGACGATTATCGCGCTGCCGATGGTGATCGGCTTCAGCGAGATGACCAAGTCGATGCTGCCTCGCGACAAAGCAAGGCATGCCTCGAAAGGACTGCTCTATTTCAGTATTGGCTTGACGGCTGCAGCGCTGCTTGCTTGGTGGCAGCCAATGCTGCTGCCTGTTGCGGCGCTTTGCTCGCTGCTGCTTCACGAGGCGATGATTTGGCGCAGTCGTGCCGTCGAGGCGGCTCGCAGCCCGCTGTTCGTCAACGATTCGCGCGGATTGCGCATTTTGGGCATCGTTCCGGGTACGCCTGCGGAAGCGATGGGACTTGGCACGGGCGAGACGATTGCCAAGGTTAACGGCGTCCGCGTTCGCACGAAGGAAGACTTGCATGCCGCGCTTGCAAGCAATCCGGCTATGTGCAAGCTTGAGGTGCTTAACTTGAGCGGAGAGATTAAGTTCGCGCAGCGGGCTCGTTATGCGGGCGAGCATCATCAACTCGGCGTTATCTTGGCGCCGGACGATCAAGCGAACTATTACGCAGCGGAAGGACCGGCTTCTCTGCTTGATTTACTGCGCAGCAGCCGTACAACGAGCCGCTGGACCGATGCTGCCGGAGAAACGGCGGCGGATGAACGCGCATAATTATTTGCTGTTTGCATAGCTTCGCTCCCGTTTCCAACGGAGCGGAGCTTTTTTAATCTGCTCAACACTTCACAAGCATTTGATATGGTCGATTTTCCATTATTGGAGAGAAGCTGGTCATTGCATCCATTCGCGCATAAAGCTATAATGAAGGGGAACACATATTCTTATTCGGCGTCGGTTGCGGGAAATGCGCGGTCGGCCGCTTGATTTCAGAAATGATGACCATAATGATAGATAAACGGAAAGCGGCTCAGCGGCATCTGAACGAGATTATCTCACTATAAGATGGATGTTTCAGTGTCGACCGGAAAGTCGCATAGCCTATAAGGGACGGGGTGGAAAGGAAGTCGTGAAGGAGACGTTTCAATTAAAGTCGGATTACAGTCCGCAGGGTGACCAGCCTAGAGCGATTCAACAGCTGATCGACGGAGTGAAGAGTGGCGTCAAACACCAGACACTGCTCGGCGCGACCGGTACCGGCAAGACGTATACGATTGCGAATACGATTGCGCAGTTGAACAGGCCGACGCTCGTCATCGCTCACAATAAGACGCTGGCAGCGCAGCTTTGCAGTGAGTTCAAGCAGTTTTTTCCCGATAACGCCGTTGAATATTTTGTCAGCTATTATGATTACTATCAACCGGAAGCTTATATTCCGTCATCGGATACGTATATCGAGAAAGATTCCAGCATCAACGACGAGATCGACAAGCTGCGCCATTCGGCGACAAGCGCGTTGTTCGACCGCCGTGACGTCATTATCGTCGCCAGCGTGTCCTGTATTTACGGTCTGGGCTCGCCGTCTGAATACGGCAATTTAGTGCTGTCGCTGCGCGTCGGCATGGAGAAGCCGCGCGACGCCATTCTTCATAAGCTGGTCGACATTCAATACCAGCGCAATGATATTAACTTTATTCGCGGCACCTTCCGCGTTAGAGGAGATATCGTTGAAATTTTCCCGGTTGCGAACAGCGAGCGGGCGATCCGCGTTGAGCTGTTCGGCGACGAGATCGAGCGTATTACCGAGATTGACGTGCTGACCGGCGAAATCGTCGGCGAACGTGAGCATGTAGCGATCTTCCCAGCCTCTCACTTCGTGACGAGCGAGGATACGATGAAGCTTGCGCTTGTCAACATTGAGCGCGAGCTGGAGGAGCGGTTGGCCGAGCTGAAGGAAGCGGGCAAGCTGCTGGAAGCGCAGCGGCTTGAGCAGCGCACTCGCTACGATCTCGAAATGATGTCGGAAATGGGTTTCTGTTCCGGCATTGAGAACTACTCCGGACCGCTGACGTTCCGCGAACGGGGGTCGACGCCGTATACGCTGTTCGATTATTTTCCAGAGGATATGCTGATCGTGATCGATGAGTCGCACGTATCGGTTCCCCAAATTCGGGCGATGTACAACGGCGACCGGGCAAGGAAGGAAATGCTCGTCAATTACGGCTTTCGTCTGCCGTCCGCTATGGATAACCGTCCGCTCAAGTTTGAGGAATTCGAGAACAAGGTGAAGCAGACGATCTATGTATCCGCTACGCCAGGCCCGTACGAGATGGAGTATTGCCCGACTATGGTAGAGCAAATTATTCGTCCGACCGGTCTGATCGATCCGGTTATCGAAGTGCGGCCGACGAAAGGGCAGATCGATGATTTGCTGGGCGAAATCCGTGACCGCATCGCCAAAGACGAGCGGGTGCTGGTGACGACGCTGACGAAGAAGATGGCCGAGGATTTAACCGATTATTTTAAGGAGATCGGCATCAAGGTGCGATACCTGCACTCCGATATCAAGACGCTGGAACGTATTGCTATCTTGCGCGATTTGCGACTGGGGACGTTCGATGTGCTCGTCGGCATCAACCTTCTGCGGGAGGGACTCGATTTGCCTGAGGTCTCGCTCGTCGCTATTTTAGACGCCGACAAGGAAGGCTTCCTGAGGTCGGAACGCTCGCTCATTCAGACGATCGGACGGGCGGCGCGTAACAGCGAGGGACACGTTATTATGTACGGCGACAAGATTACCGATTCCATGGACAAAGCGATGAAGGAAACGGAGCGTCGTCGCGCGATTCAGATCGCCCACAACGAGGAGCATGGTATTACTCCTCAGACGATCCGCAAGAAAGTGGCGGATGTCATCGAAGCGACGAAGGTGGCCGAAGAGAAGAGCGATTATTTAACTGGCGTCGGCGCAAGCAAGATGACGAAGAAGGAACGCCAGAAGCTCCTCGAAAGATTAGAAGCGGAAATGAAAGACGCCGCCAAAAACTTGCAGTTTGAAAGAGCCGCCGAGCTCAGGGACGCCTTGCTGGAGCTGAGAGCGGAGTTAGAATAGAGAGCGGGATAGGGAGGAAGTTTCATTGGCTAGCGATAAGATTGTCATAAAGGGTGCTCGCGCCCACAATTTGAAAAATATTGACGTTACAATTCCGCGTGACAAGTTCGTCGTACTAACCGGACTTAGCGGTTCCGGCAAATCGTCGCTCGCCTTCGATACGATCTATGCGGAAGGCCAACGACGTTACGTCGAATCGCTGTCGGCGTATGCTCGCCAGTTTCTAGGGCAAATGGAGAAGCCCGATGTCGATTCGATCGAAGGACTGTCACCCGCCATTTCCATTGATCAGAAGACGACAAGCCGTAACCCGCGCTCGACGGTCGGAACGGTAACTGAAATTTACGATTATTTGCGTCTGCTTTATGCGCGGGTCGGAAAGCCTCACTGCCCGGAGCACGGCATCGAGATTACGTCGCAGACGGTCGAGCAGATGGTGGACCGGATTATGGAATATCCGGAGCGGACGAAGCTGCAAATATTGGCTCCGCTTATTTCCGGACGCAAAGGCGAGCATACGAAGCTGCTGGCCGACATCCAGAAGCAAGGCTACGTTCGTGTGCGGGTGAACGGTGAGCTGCGCGAACTGAGCGAGAAGATCGAGCTGGAGAAGAATAAGAAGCACAGCATCGAAGTCGTCGTTGACCGGATTGTCGTTAAATCAGATGTCCACGGTCGATTGGCTGATTCGCTTGAGACGGCGTTGAATCTGGCCGACGGCCGCGTAATCGTCGACATTATTGATCAGGAGGAGCTGTTGTTCAGCTCTAATCTGGCTTGCCCGGAATGCGGCTTTAGCGTCGATGAGCTGGCACCGCGCATGTTCTCCTTCAACAGCCCGTACGGCGCTTGTCCAGACTGCGATGGGCTCGGCTTTAAAATGATTATCGACCCCGATCTGATCGTTCAGGATTCAAGCAAGTCGATAGAAGAGGGAGCGTTTGAAGCTTGGGCGGGAAGCTCGAACCGGAACGGCTACTATCCGCAATTTCTGTCTTCGGTTTGCGCGCACTACGGTATTTCGAAGGATGTGCCGGTAAGTGAGCTGAGCGCTGACCAAATGAAGAAGCTGCTTTACGGAACTGGCGGCGAACGGGTTCGCTTTGTTTACGAGAATGAATTCGGCCGCCGCAAAGAAGCTTACGTGCCTTTCGAAGGCATCGTGCACAGCTTAGAGCGCCGTTATCGCGATACGGGCTCCGATGCGATGCGGGATCATATCGAAAGCTTTATGAGCACGAAGGCTTGCGGAAGCTGCAAAGGTCATCGTCTGAAAAAAGAAACCCTCGCGGTTACGATTAACGACGAGAACATTGCTTATGTAACATCGTTGTCGATCGGCGACGCGCAAAGCTTCTTCAACTCGCTGACGCTGACAGAGAAGGAACAGCAAATCGCCAACTTGATTTTAAAAGAGATTAACAGCCGCCTTGGGTTTCTCGTCAATGTCGGTCTCTCGTATTTGTCGATGAGCCGGGCTGCCGGCACATTGTCGGGTGGCGAGGCGCAACGGATTCGACTGGCGACGCAGATCGGCTCCAGTCTGATGGGCGTCTTGTATATTTTGGATGAGCCGAGTATCGGTCTTCATCAGCGGGACAACGATCGCCTGATCGAGACGCTGGAGCATATGCGTAATCTCGGCAATACACTTATTGTCGTCGAGCATGACGAGGATACGATGCTTGCTGCTGATCATATTATCGACATCGGACCGGGAGCCGGCATCCATGGCGGTCAAATCATTGCCGAAGGTACGCCAACCGAACTGATGGCCGATCCGCATTCGATTACAGGTCAATACTTGAGCGGGCGGAAGTTTATCGAGGTGCCCGAGAAGCGTAGGGACACCGGCGATAAGTGGCTGGAAATTCGCGGGGCGAAAGAAAACAACCTTCGCGGCGTAAATGTGAAAATTCCGCTTGGCGTATTTACGGCGGTAACCGGGGTTTCCGGCTCCGGCAAGTCGACGTTGGTGAACGAAATTTTGTATAAGACGCTCGCCCGCGATTTGAATAAAGCGAAAACCCGTCCGGGCGCATACAAGGAGTTTCGAGGCTTGGAGCATCTGGAGAAGGTCATCGATATCGATCAATCTCCGATCGGACGGACCCCTCGTTCGAATCCAGCCACTTATACGGGCGTATTCGACGACGTCCGCGACCTCTATTCGACGACTAACGAAGCGAAGGTCCGCGGTTACAAGAAAGGACGTTTCAGCTTTAACGTCAAAGGCGGGCGCTGCGAGGCGTGCAGCGGCGACGGCATCATTAAAATCGAGATGCACTTCCTGCCGGACGTTTATGTGCCTTGCGAGATTTGCAAAGGCAAGCGCTATAACCGCGAGACGCTGGAAGTAAAGTATAAAGGAAAGAATATTGCGGAAGTGCTCGAGATGACGATTGAAGACGGATGCAAGTTTTTCGAGAACATCCCGCGTATTCATCGCAAGCTGCAGACGCTTCTCGATGTCGGCCTCGGCTATATGAAGCTGGGACAGCCTGCAACAACGCTTTCGGGCGGCGAGGCACAGCGCGTCAAGCTCGCTTCCGAGCTGTACCGCCGCAGCACCGGCAAGACGCTGTATATATTGGACGAACCGACAACCGGTCTTCATGTGGCCGACATCGACCGGCTGCTGACGGTGCTGCATCGTTTGGTGGAGTCGGGCGAATCGGTGCTCGTCATCGAGCATAATCTTGACGTTATCAAGACCGCCGATTACTTGATCGACCTTGGTCCCGAAGGCGGCAACGGTGGAGGTACGATCGTTGCGACAGGCAGACCGGAGGAAGTGGTCAGCGTTACGGGATCGTACACCGGCAAGTATTTGAAGCCGGTACTCGAACGCGATCGCGAACGGACGCTGCAGAAGCAGCGGAATCAAGAAAGCGTCGCTGTTGTTAGCGAGTAATTATTGAAAAGAGATGGTTTTTCGCATCCGGTTGGTCCGGTGTGGAGAACCATCTCTTTTTTGGGATCAAACTTAAAATCAGTGCTTGACGGAATAAGAGAGAGCAGGGAAGAACCCTCTGACCCGTAGCGCTTCCCCTCACTTAAAGTCATGCACTGATTTCTGTTTGAACGCTTGTTTTACACTTTTATTTTCTGCAGATCGCAGGTCATAATTATAGGCAGAGATGGGCATTTTATAAAGTGCAGATCAGCTTAAGAGGGAAAGAAAGTCTTTATTCAAGCGGCAGCTTGATTTATGATATAGGCAAGGGTCAATAAATAGTGACAAACTTGTTACGAAAATGTGACCGGGCTTGCATCAAACGCCGCTTAAAGCTAACATAGAGGTAATATAGGCTACGTGTGAATAAAGGAGGTCACCTGATGTTTTTGGCAGAAGAAACAGCTCAAGCAACCAGCAACATCAATACGTTTGACTGGTTTATGCTTGCATTCACGATTTTGATCGCAATCGGCTTCGTGCGTCTTTTGAGAACGAAACCTAAGAAAAACTTTTTTGCCATCGGATTTACGTTTGTTTCGTTGGCTCTGTTCCTGTTCATCGATTACATAATGATCTTTAAGGTCTGGATGGCGTAATAAGCGCAGAGCTACAAAGCGCAGGGAAACTGTCGGTTGCTTCAATCGGCAGCTTTTTTCTGCGCATTTTTATGAAACACTCTTTCAACTGCTGCTATGTTCAGAAAATGTACAGATGTCTCTATTACAATAGCCTATACTCACAATTGGTCGAATAATGGCGAGAAGTGTGCCATTATTGGCTGTCGATCGGCAAACCTATCACTGCGCGACTGCATTCAGCTAACGACAGATATAACTAGCAGATAAGCCGGTCTTTTCTATGATTTGATTTGAGAGAGAGGAGGAAACGGCCTACGAAACATGGCCGAACGAAAGGAGAGAGTAATTATAACGCCCGGCGACTTGCCGGTTAATGCGAACATCAACATGGAGGTAAGTGGAAGATGAATAAGAAGAAACTGTCCTTATTGCTTGCGATTATGCTTTTGGTACAAGCGCTTAACGTTTCCGGCGTCTTGCACAAGGTTGAAGCGGCTTACGATCACGGCACGATAAAAGAAAATATTTTGACCGGGATGAAGCTGACAGACAAGGCTTTGCCTAGTAAGGTGTATGCTTCGGTTACGGAGTCCGTTTACTATGTGAACCCTGACCTGAAGGTGAACCTCGATCAGGCGCTAACATTGGAGTATCAGTTCAAACTGACAGACGGCCATACTTACAAAGAAAACGATACGTTTGTATTTGATCTTCCGTCTGAACTTGTTATGTATGGCGATATTGACGATGTTAATTTGAATAATGCCAACCCTGGTCTCGGTACGTTCAGCGTTAAGGGACAGAAGGTAACGATCAAGTTTGGTCCGGCTATTGAAGATAGCGGAGATTTGCCGGGCAAGCTCAGCTTCTGGACCTATTTCAATAAGGCCAGCGTTAATAACAAAACGGAAGTTAGATTGGATTTCAGCGTTGGAGATGAACTGACCATTCCGATTGCACCTGCAGGCGGTAAATCAGTCTTCAAGAAGGGTCAGGCGGACAAGACTTTTAATGCGACGAAAATTACGTGGACAATTGACGTGAACACAGAGTTGCAGAAGATCGAAGGCGCAAAAATAACTGATCCTATACCTGCCGGACTTACCTATGTGCCAGGCGGATTGAAGGTCTATCAATTGTCGGTGGGCGCTGATGGCACGATAACAAGATCGCAACAGCCGCTGACCCCTGGCCCTGGCAACGGTTATACTGCGGTTGAACCAGCGGCAGGCTCTAATAATCTGGTAATCGATTTTGGCACTACCAAAGACGCTTATCAAATTGTTTATGAAACAGACATCTCAGATCCTGCTATTTCGTCTTTTATAAATACGGCAACACTAGAAAGTACAAATAAACCAGATGTACCGTCTCCTGCCACTGTAAATAACCCGAGAGGGAAATTCTTAGAGAAATCGGGACAATACGTTGAAGCAACGCAGAAAATCAACTGGGAAGTGAAATACAACTACGGCGAGAAAGCGTTGACGCAAGCCGAACTGACCGACTTGTTCAGTGGCAAGCACAACGTTGACCCGGCTTCGATCCAAGTCATTCCGGTAACCGATCCTGTTGCTGGTACGCTGGGCACGCCGTTGACTCTAAACACAGGTTATACGATAGACTATAATGTCAGCTCGCATCCGAGATATGTGGCAGGCCAAAAAGGCTTTACCATCAAATTTGCCAATGCGACGCCAAGTACCACTGCCTATCTGATTAAGTACACGACTACGCCTGCTAGCAACGTTTATAATAATGAGGACGTTAGCAATACGGCGTATTCTGGAACGGAACAATCGAATACGGTCACTAGAAACATCAAGCAGCATTTTCTTCACAAAAATGAAGTTGGGAAAAACTATCAAGACCGTACTGTGAATTGGAAAGTCGAACTGAATAATGATAAATATTCGGTATCCAACTTGAATTATTCCGATACATTCCCGAACGGCTTGAAACTCGTACCGGGCAGCTTTGTCGTCAAGCAAAATGGCAACACGGTAACCGGCTCCGTTTATACGCTAACGTATAAAGACGGAAATCCAGACACAACAGCTGGCTTCGACATTACATTCCAGAACGGAAACTCAAGCTACACAATCGAGTACACAACGCAATACGACTATACGAATAACGTTTATCTTCCAGACAATGGCTTTCCATTTAGAAATACCGGTAAAGCGACTTGGGACGATACGGTAACAACTGGAGAAACCAAAACGGTGACCGGTACATCCGATCCGAACGGGGAGACGAAAAACAACGGGTTCAAGGATGGCAGCTATAATTCCACAACGAAACAAATAACTTGGGGAATCGGCATTAACTATAACAGTAAAGTGCTGAGCGGCGTTAAGGTAACAGATCAACTGACGTCGGTACAGACATTCGACGATTCGAAGCCGAACAACCTTAAAGTGTATGAAATGAGCGTTAATGCAAATGGCAGCACGAATAACAAAGTTGTTGAATTAACAAAAGATGTGGATTATAAAGTCACTTATGTGGCAGCGACAAAAATATTGACAGTGGAATTTTTAATTCCAACGATCAATAAGCCGTATTATATTGAATTCGTGACCGACTTTAATAATCAGGTCATTAACGACAAAAATATTGTAAATAATGCGGTATTTACATCGACAACGCCGGGTACGAGCAAAACGTTGACGGAAACGGTACACATCGATGAAGCGAACGAGTACGTTAAAAAGCAAGGTAAAGTAAGCAGCTTGCAAAGAGATTTGATCGAATGGAATCTGCAAATCAACCGCGCGCAATCTACCTTGAACGATGTGACGATTGTCGACGAGCCTAGCGATCAAACGCTTGTAAAATCGACATTCAAGCTTTATAAGGGCATTCTTAACGTAAATGATACGCCTAATGCAGCGAATCTCGTCGATCCAGCCGAGTACAAGCTTGATTTCGACGACGACGGCAATTTTACATTGTCCTTCCAAAAGAAGAACGGTCAAGGCGATTATGAGTTCTACACCATTGACCGCGGCTACACGTTAAGATATCAAACGATTGCCGATATCAAAAACGGTAAAGTCGAAAACAAAGTGAAATTTACCGGCAATGGCAACACGACTGCTTCTGGCAATGATTCGACCGAAGTGACGATTGCTTTATCCGGCGCAGACGGAGAAGCTAGTCTGTTTAACGGAAAGCTGAAAGTCGTTAAAGTAGATGCGGAAGATCATACGAAGAAATTGACTGGTGCGAACTTCGAATTGGTTCGTAAGTCTAATGGCAAAACCATCCCGCTTTCCTCTCAAGGGCTAGGGGAATACCTATACGACAAACTGCCGTTCGGCAAGTATACGTTGAAAGAGGTAGGCGCACCTAGCGGTTACGGGGTGGACGGAACAGGCATTTACGAAATTACGATTAAAGATGAGACGGAATTAGAGAAAATCATTGAAAACAAAAAACTGAAAGGCGACCTTGAAATCGTCAAAGAGGACGATACGACAGGCGCGAAACTGAAAGATGCCGTATTCCAATTGCTCGACAGCGCCGATCAGCAGGTTGGCAACGATCTGACGACGGGAACTGACGGTAAGGTTAGCGTTAGTGATCTCCCTTATGGAACGTACAAGTTGGTTGAGAAAACGGCTCCTGCCGGTTATATTTTGAAAACCAGCCCTGATACAATCACCATTAATGGACCAACTAAGACGCATACGGTGGAAAATACGAAAGTGCCGGCGCCAACGCCGACACCGACGCCAAGTGCAACGCCAACACCGACACCAACACCGACACCAACGCCGACGCCGACGCCAAGTGCAACGCCGACGCCTGGTGGTGGAGGCAACGTACCGACGCCAACACCGACACCAAGCGCAACACCAACACCAACGCCAACGCCTAGCGCAACACCAACACCTGGCGGCGGAGGCGGCGGATGGGTACCGACACCATCACCAACGCCTAGTGCAACACCAAGTGCAACACCAAGTGCAACACCAAGTGCAACACCAAGTGCAACACCAAGTGCGACGCCAAGTGCAACGCCAAACGTGAGCCCGGATCCAAGCGGTGAGCCAAGCGCAACGCCTGGCGTGACGCCAAGCACATCGCCAAGCTCTGAGCCAAGTGCGAAACCGACTTCGACTCCTCCAACGGATAATAAGGTGACGAAGGAAGATACGCCGGTGAAAGGCGAAGTGAAAGTGCCGGAGAACGGCAAGGCCGAGGAGGGTACACCACCTAAGCACGGCACAGTAACGGTAACACCAGACGGCAAATGGACGTACACGCCGGACAAAAACTTCGTAGGCAAAGACAAGTTCTCGATTATCGTGAACGACGAAGAGGTATGGATTGAAATCGAAGTGGAAGAGGAGCTTCCTCTCGGAGGGTTGAACGGTAAACCGGGAGTAGGGGTGCTTCCTAAAACAGGAGAAGAAAGCTATCTGCTTCTGCAATTGGGCGGAGCGCTGCTCATTGCGGCAGGTGCATTCCTGTTGGCTCGCAGAAAAAGAAACGGCAGAGCCTGATTGAATCCTAGCCATTAACGGCAGTTTAAAATTAAAGGGGCTGCCTCAAAGCGCTAGCGCTGAACGAGGAAACCTCAATAAGCAATAAAACATCCCGTCTCACAGTTTCATGTGAGGCGGGGTGTTTTATTTGGGACTAACGGTTGCACTCATGCGGCGAATAACGTCCTTTCTGCAGTTATTTTCTTCATTCTGACTGGTGAAAGGGGGAATAACTGCCTTTTGGCAGTTATTCCAAGCACGCCCTCGCCATTTGCGTCCACAGCGGGTTCAATAACGTCCTTTTTGCATTTATTCCCCGATTTCGACTGGAAGAAGCCAAAATAACGGCCTTTTCGCAGTTATTCCATCCCGTCGAGTAAGTGAGGTAACATGCTTTGGCGACAGCCGACCTCGTCTCACCATACAAAACCGGCCAACGGTCAACCACCATCAAGCTGGTCCCATAAATCAAAAAAAGCAGTCTGCACTAGAGTGCAGACTGCTTTAATCGGCTTATACCCACCACATTTCGCCAAGCGGCTCGCGGATCAGTACCTGTTGAAGGTTCTCGACCGCTTTCGTAAAGCCTTCGTCAACGGACATCAGTCCGTCCTCATGCTCGATGCTGACGACATAGTCGTATCCGACAAGACGAAGCGCGCTAATAATGTCGGCCCACGTTTTCAGATCGTGACCGAAGCCAACGGTGCGGAACTGCCAAGCGCGGTCCAGCATGTTCGTGTAAGGCTGCATGTCGGTCAGGCCGAAACGGTTGACGTTAATCGGATCGATCGTCGTATCCTTCGCGTGGAAGTGATGGATCGCTCCTGCACGTCCAAGAATTTGTACGGCTTGCACCGGATCGATGCCTTGCCACCACATATGACTCGGATCGAGGTTGGCGCCGATTGCTTTGCCAGCCGCTTCGCGGAGGCGGAGCAGCGTAGCCGGCGAGTGCACGGAGAAGCCGCCATGCAGCTCGAGGCCGATTTTCACGCCGTTGCTTTCCGCAATCGAACCGATCTCAGACCAATATGGAATAACTTTTTGCTCCCATTGCCAAGTCAAAATCTCTTGATAATCATTCGGCCAAGGGGCAACCGGCCAGTTCGGATATTTCGCATCCTCGTGGTCGCCTGGGCAGCCGGAGAAGGTGTTCACAACCGGCACTTCCAGACGGTTCGCAAGCTCGATCGTTTTACGAATATCGGCGTCATCTTTAGCCGCCAAATGCTTTTGCGGGTGAAGCGGGTTGGCGTGAGCGCTCAGCGCACTGATAATTAAACCGCGCGACTCTACCGCTTGTTTAAACGCTTTCAGTTTTCCAGCGTCAGCAAGCAAAACGTCCGGGTCGCAGTGAGCGTTGCCTGGGTAACCGCCGGTTCCGATCTCAACGGCCTCGAGACCTTTGGCTGCAATATAGTCAAGCGCTTCTTCGAAAGGCTTTTGTGCAAAAAGGACAGAAAATACACCTAATTTCATCTGTTTCGTTCCTCCTTAATGGGTTAGCGTCTTAATAGACCAAACTCTATTCAGTATAACATTCCCGTAGGCTCGTCACATCATGAATATCGCATCTAACCAAAAATGCATAAAAATAAGGCTAATCGGTAAACCCCTGCAACAAAATAGCTATTTTGATCGATTGTCCAAATAGGAAAATGATGGTATATTAATCTGCGATATTTTGAGATAGCAACATAAAACCGATATACAAGGAGGCCTCTTCGTTACATGTTCAAACAAGCCCGTTTGAAAAACATTCTTACGCTCGTCCTTACCGTACTGCTCGTTTTTTCGCTTTTGCCAGGCGCGGTGCTGGCAGCCCAACAAAATACGGGCAGCGAGGTCACGGTCCAACTATGGCCTAATAACTCGAAGGCGATCATTAATGGGGAGAATGTAACGATACAAGCTCCCGTTGAATTGAACGGCACCACGTTCGTGCCGCTTAGCGTTATTACGAAAGCGTTCGGTGCTGCGTTAAGCCGGAAAGGCGACAGCATTGTTTTAACCTATAACGACCGCACGGTTACCGTTACGATTGGCAGCAAAACCGTTCTAGTCAACGGATCGAAGACGACGGTATCGCTTCCTCCTTTTATCGTTAAAGGAACAACGATGGTGCCTGCGAGAGTTATTTCGGAAGCATTTGGAGCAACGATTCAGCAAGATCGGAAGTCGAAAAGCATCTTCATTAAGGGCCAACGCGCAAGCAGCACCGGTTCTGTTAGCGCCAATGGGGCGAAGGTGGGCGACAGTTACTGGGGATGGTCGCTGAGCGAGCCGGCAGGCTTAGCGATTTCCACGCAGTCCCAAGACGGCTCTTACGTCAACTGGTCGGGTTCTAACGGCAACACCAGCGAGCTTATGGTTTACAGTTATAAGGATGTCGGCAGCCTGACGAATGATGATATTTTCGACTATATGCAAGAGCTGTTCGAAGACGACGAAACGACGCTGGAGCGGCGTTCGGCCAACCGTGATGGCATGCGAGTCGAGATCGCGATTACTCGTACGACCGATGACCCGACTGTCTACGAATACCGCGGGTTTTCAAAAGGGAACGATTACTATTTAATCCTTCTTGGCGTCAAAGGAAAAGACAAATCGGGGTTATCATTCTATCAACCGCTGTTAAGCAGCTTTCAGCCAAGCTTTGACCGTTCGAACGGCAAGCTGAAGGATATAACGAAGGTGAAGGACGGTACGATCGAGTTCGGAGACGATTACTACGGCTTAACGATGAGGCTTCCGTTGGATTGGGTACGAGATGAGGAATCGTACAGCCCTCAATTTTATAGCGACAACGGATTTTTCAATATGGAAATCTATACGCTGCAGAACGGGGATACGGCGGAAAAATGGAGAGAGCAGCGGCAGAAGCTGTTCCGTCAAAACTTTGCCCAAGGATACTATAAAAACGAAAACAAATCGGAGATCGATCTGTGGGCGGGCAAAGCGCTCGTATACTCGTTCGATTTTAGCTACGATTTAGAGACGTGGTATCGCGCTAACGAAATTTATTGGATTAAAGGCAACAACAAATACTTCTTCACGTATAATTACGATGTGAAAACGGGAGCGCAAGGGGAAGCGCTGTTCAGGAAGACGATGGCTTCTCTAAAGGTAGACACTGCTCTTATCGAAAATGAATTTGAGGCTTACGACGACTATACAGACCAGATTGATTACGATGCCAAAACGACCAAAACGAGCAGCGCATTCCGTTATTCGCTCGAACTGCCGACCTACTGGACGGCGGAAGAAGATGATTTTGAATCCGAGCAATTCTATTACAGCTACGACTATTTCTCTCTGTATGGTTCAGTGGAGCGCAAGACGACCTTGAAGGAAGCGTCTGACGCTTACTACGAGGCGAGCAAAAACGATGCCGAGTACAAGAACGTGACTCGGACAGCAGTGCCAATCGGCGGCAAAGACGGCGTTCGAATCATGCTCCAGTTTACGTCAGGGAGCGGTCTTCCGACCACCGAGTACACGTATTTAACCGAGCATAACGGCAATGTGCTGCAGCTTATGTTCACCATCTATGACGCCAACGCGACACCGGAAACGTTGAAACGGCTGGAAGCAGTCGTGCAGTCGATCAAATTCCAGTAGACTTTCAAAAAAGATAGAGCGGCTCCTTCAGATGAGGAAGCCGCTCTATTCTTTTTGCCGCTGCCAGTATTGGGTGGTGGCAACTGGAGCGGCGGTTTGTTACACTAGAGCAAGCAGAATTGCTAATGGAGGAATGAGATTCGTATGACTTTTCCTATTAAAAGAGAAGATATAGAGCTGCTTGCTCCGGCTGGGGATTGGGATTGCATGCGCGCCGCTGTTGCAAATGGAGCGGATGCGATCTTTTTCGGCGTGGAGAAATTTAATGCGCGGGCGCGGGCGAACAACTTCCGCAGCGAAGAGCTGCCGGATATTATGGCCTTTTTGCACAGCTACGGAGTAAAGGGCTTCCTGACGTTCAACATTCTCGTCTTCGAGGATGAGCTGCGCGATGCGCGCACACTTATTGAAATGTGCATCGATGCCGGCGTAGATGCTGTTATTGTCCAAGATTTGGGGCTTGTGAAGCTTATTCGCGAGCTGTCGCCCGACTTCCCGATCCACGGCTCGACGCAAATGACCATTACGTCGCCGGAGGCAGTCGAATTCACGAAGCCTTTCGGGCTGGAGCGTGTCGTGCTTGGGCGCGAGAACAATTTGAAGCAAATTCGTAAAATCGGCGAACAGGCGAAGCTGCCGATGGAAGTGTTCGTACACGGCGCGCTTTGCGTTTCGTATTCCGGACAATGCCTGACGTCGGAAATGTGGGGCGGCCGCTCGGCCAACCGCGGCGAATGCGCGCAGGCTTGCCGCCTGCCGTACGATTTGATCGTCGACGGCGAGCAGAAGCTGATGGGTGACGTCGCCTACTTGTTGTCGCCGAAGGATTTGGCGGCGATTGACCTGGTGCCTGAGCTGATCGAAGCAGGCGTCGTATCGTTCAAAATCGAAGGACGGCTGAAATCGTCGGAGTATGTCGCTAACGTCGTCAGTAAGTATCGCAAGGCAATTGACCGTTATTTCGAAGGAGATCGTACGCCTCCGTCTAAAGAAGAGGTTCGCGAGCTGCAGCAAAGCTTCTCGCGCGGCTTTACGCACGGCTTCCTGGATGGCACGAACAATAAAATGCTCGTCGAAGGCACGTTTCCGAAAAGCCGCGGTGTTTATATCGGCCGCGTAGAGCGCATTATGCGTGACGCTGTAACCGTTCGCCTCGACGCGCCGTTGAAGCGCGGCGACGGCATCGTATTCGACGCTGGCGATCCGACGAAGAAGGAAGAGGGCGGCCGCGTCTACGACTTGCGCCGTCACGGCGTCAAGATCGAGGGAGAAGCGCAGGAAGGAACGCTGCTGGAGCTCGTTGCCGGTCGTAACGACGTCGATTTGCGCAAGGTGCATGTCGGCGACCGCATTTGGAAGACGAACGATCCGGCGCTGGACAAACGGCTGCGCGCAACGTTCGAGACGGAGAAGCCTTACCGGGTGTTTCCGCTGCATGTAAGCGTGCAAGGGCGGGCAGGCGAGCCGCTGCGGACCCGTTGGACCGATGTGCAGAAAGGCAACACGGTCGAAGTCGAATCGGAGCTGCTGCTGGAACAGGCGGCCAAACGTCCGATGGACGCCGCGCTGTTAGAGGATCAACTGGGCCGCTTGGGCGGCACGCTGTATCAGCTCGATCAGCTGGAGGTTGCATTGGAAGGCGACCTGATCGTGCCAATTCGTGAACTGAACCGGATGCGCAGGGAAGCGGTAGAGAAGCTCACTGGCGAGCGTCCGAAGCCGCCGATCTACGTCAAGCACTTGATCGATCCGCTGGAAGATCGAGCAAACGCGCCTGTTGAGGCTAAGAAGGAGTTGCCTGTAACCGCGCCAAGGCTGACGGCACTCTGCCGTAACTTGGAGCAAGTCGAAGCGGCTGTGCAAACCGACGTTGAGATGATTTACGCTGATTTTGAGTTTATTAAGCAGTTCCCGGCGGCGATCGAGGTCGCGCGCAAGGCAGGCAAGCCGATCGCGCTGGCGACGCCGAGAATTCATATGCCGGGCGAGAATGGCTATCACGCCAATATTCTGAAGCTGCAGCCGGATGCGGTGCTTGTCCGCAATACGGGCGCTCTGTACTACTACCTGCGCGCTCGTGCAGAAAACCCCGATCGCCCGTTTCCGAAACTGATCGGCGACTTCTCGCTGAACGTGGCGAATCATAAGGCGGTCGAGTTGTTCCAAGAGGTCGGCCTCGATTTGATTACGCCGTCTTACGACTTGAATATTCAGCAAATGGTCGACATGCTGGAGAAAGCCGATACGTCGAAGCTGGAGATTGTCATTCAGCAGCATATGCCGATGTTCCATACCGAGCATTGCGTATATTGTACGTTCATGAGCGAAGGAACCGATTATACGAACTGCGGTCGTCCTTGCGAGGATCATCGCGCGTCGTTGCAGGATCGGATCGGCATGTCGCATCCGGTTCGTGTAGACGAAGGCTGCCGAAATACGGTCTACAACGCAATTGAACAATCGGGAGCGGAATATATTCGCAATTTCTTGGAATTGGGAATCCCTTCGTATCGCGTCGAGTTTTTGGAAGAAACGCCGGAGAAGGTGCGCGAGGTGCTGGATCTTTACCGCGACGCGCTGGACGGACGAATTACCGGAACGAAAGTGTGGAAAACGCTGAAAGCGACCAATCAGCTTGGCGTTACGCGTGGACAGCTCGTTAAATAACAGATTTGCAGGTTCCATGCCGGGACCGCCGGTTGGCGGTTTCCGGCTTTTTTGCGCCCTAAAGAGGTTGTTCAAAAAGTCCACTTTTGAAAAACCGGACTTTTGAACACGTATTTAAAATATTTTCCATTCTTTGCATCCGTAACCGCGGTTGAACGCATCTATAGAGTAGAGAGGTGAGGGGATGAGTGCGGAGCGTGAAATGATCGGGCGATTGCGGAACGGGGACGGCTCCGCGCTCGAGTGGCTGATGGAGCGCTACGGCAATGATTTGCTCCGGACGGCGACGCTTTTATTAAAGGACCGCCATTTGGCGGAAGACGTCTGTCAGGACGTCTTTATCGACGCTTATCGAAAAATAGGACAGCTCAAAGCGGACGATAGCGCGCGAAGCTGGCTGCTCGCCATGACAGTGAACCGGTGCCGGGAGCGAATGCGGCTGTTTTCGTGGAAAAAACTGCTGTTTCCCGGCAAGCTGGCGGAAAGGGCGTCGGCTGCGGCGGCGGGAACTGAAGAATGGGTCGTGAAGTGGTCTATGAGGCAAGTCATATCCGCCCTGCCGTTTTATTATCGGGAAGCGATTGTACTGCACTATTATCAGGATTTGACCGTTTCGGAAATGGCGGCCTTGCTGCGAGAGCCGGAAAGCACGGTGAAGAGCAGGCTGCAACGGGGAAGAAGGCTGTTGAAACGTCGGCTGGAGGAAGGGGGATGGCAGGATGAAGCGGAAGTCTAAATTAGAAGGAGTGGACGGTGCACAGAATAATGATAACGTGCGTCGTGCGCTGATGGAAGAAATAGATGGCATCGAGGAAATAGACAGGGTCCAACACACGCTGGCAGAGAAGCCAAGTGATCGCCTGGGGAAAGAAACAATCCGCCAAGCGCTCGACAATGAATTAGACGGTTTGCGGCTTAGCGAGGAATGGATGAGGGAGACGAGCAAACGTGCGCAGCGCATTCCTTGGTGGGAACGTGAAGTGACCATATCCTGGCGTGCGGCAGCAGCCATCATGCTCATCCTGATCGTTCTGCCGACGGCCTACTGGGTGCGGGCATTGGCTGGAGATTCGGCGAACGGCGCGATGCCGTCGGATACGCTGCGTCAGGAGCCGATGATTGCCATTGCGGGCGGATGGTATCCTGAATCGGTATTGACGGAAGGGTGGCCGGATTCGGATGATTAAAGTGAAGGTTAAGACACTCTTGTTGCTGGCCGCCCTGCTGCTCGTATCGGGTACGATTTTATATATCAACCTGCCGGGGCTGCTTTACGCCAATAAAAAGTACGATGCGCTGTTGCGGCTTTTTCCTAACGATAGCAGGGCTGACCAGGCGCTGTATTGGTCGGCCGAGGATGCCAACCGTTATGAAATCGGGGATAATAGGATTTTTATTATGCCGGACAGAAGCTCTTATTCAATAGGATCAGAGAAAAAATCGCCGGAGCAGCTTGCTTACTCGATCAGTCAGTTGGAACGTTTGGTAAATGAATATTCAACATCATCAATGATTAACCATACAAAAAAGAGACTTGTCGATCTTTATGTTGAGGATCGTCAATGGGATAAGGCGGAAGTGCTAAGCGCTGAATTGCTTCAATCGGGCCGAACGGCTGACGAATGGCGCAAGGAGGAACTAAAGAAAGTCGCCGACATGCTGGCGACGAGGCATGAAGACCCTGCACGCAAGCCGATAATTTGGGGTACGCTGACGTTCGGAGGCAAGCCGGTTTCAAATGCGTATATCGTGCTCCACCGAAAAGACGACAACGGCTGGGTATCGCCTCCTTATAAATCCTATCCTATAGCTATTACGGACGAGAACGGCGTTTACCGCTTCTATGAAGCATTTACCGGCGAAGGGCTCTACGAGGTCGGCGTTGGCGTGATGCCTGAAGAAGTGAGTGGTTTTTTTCGCAATGCCGAAGGGGAGCAAGGGTTGACGATTAAGGAAGGCGTCACCGTCCACTACGACATCGATTTTGTACCGGAGGTGCGCATCATTTCCCCCAAGGATAAAGAGCTAATTACTGAGGATAAGCTGACGTTTACTTGGGAGCCTTACCCGGGAGCCAGCTATTATGTTGTTTCGCTAACCGATTTTACGAAAAATAAAGAGGGCAAGATCACCGGAGCGACAACGGCTAACCTATTCGGCAGCAAAAAATGGAGCGGAACTAGCGCGATCTATTCGATTAAGGAATTAAGACGGCTGGTGAGCAACTCAGGGAAGTCGTCTAGTGGGGAAGACAAGGAAGTTTTCCTTAATAGCGGAGGGATTTTAGGTTCGGTCTACCCCGGCGGCGAATTTTTGTGGTCGGTGGATGCTTTTGACTCAAATGATAAGAAACTAAGCAGTTCGAGCGGTTATTATACGCTTTTGAACGAAGTAACCCCTTTTTTCAGTCTCTCCGACCAGGGAAGGCTTGAGGGAGACCGGCTCGTTCAGGAGGGACGATACGAGGAGGCCATTGAAGCCTACGAGCAGGAAGGCGATAATGAGTACGCTTTAAGGGCGCTCGGGATGCTGTTCCTTAATGGCTTTACCTGGGAGGACAATGGCGACCCAGCCAAAGCTTTATCGTATTTGAAACGAATCTCCAACCCATCTGAAAGCGACAGAAATTCGATGCAAAATGCGGAGGAGCAGTTAGCCAAGAAGCAGTAGCGCACCATCCGTTTGACAGCCGCCTTGCCCTGTCATAGCATAAGAGATAACGACGATTTAAGAGAGGTTAAACGGCAATGAATTATACGGATGCATGGTACGGAAACTGGAGGCATGTTTTTAAACTCGATCCCGATAAAGAAATAACCGACGAGGCGCTTGAGGCGGTTTGCATGTCGGGCACGGATGCGATTATTATCGGAGGGTCGAGCGGCGTCACATTCGAAAATACGGTCGACCTGATGGCGCGCGTGCGCCGCTATGCGCTTGACTGCGTGCTGGAAGTGTCCACAATGGACGGGGCGGTTCCGGGATTCGACGGTTATTTTGTCCCGATCGTTCTGAATACGTCCCGCGCCGAGTGGATTAACGGAAAGCAGACTGAGGGGCTGAAGGAATACGGCACGTTCGTGCCGTGGGAGCTGACGGCTGCGCAAGGATACATTATTTTGAACGGAGAAGCGACAGCCGCTCGCATTAGCGGAGCGGATGCGGCGTTGGACGCAGAGGACGTCGTCGCTCATGTTCGCATGGCGAGCAGGCTGATGAGGCTGCCTGTCATTTATATTGAATACAGCGGCATGTTTGGAGATATGAATGTGCTGGAGGCGGCGCGCGGGGCGTTGGACGGTGACTCCAGATTGTTTTACGGCGGCGGCATCGATAATGCAGAGAAGGCGGCTCAGGCGGCTCGGCATGCGGATACCGTTGTCGTCGGCAACGTCGTGTACACCGATTTAGCTGCAGCCCTTGCTACGGTGGCGGCTGTCCGAGAGGTTCAAAGCGCTAAGGCGTAGACGTAGACGCTAGCTAGCTAGTTGGCGGAGAGAGGCATATCTCGATCCCATCGCTGTTTAGCGTGTTTTGCGTATTTTGCGCTCGCCTTTCGGCTTTTTTTCTCAAAAGGTTATTTGTCCGGCAAGCGTATGCTTGGGCGTTGGGACGAATGGCCTTTTTTCAATTAATAGGAAGGAAACGGCAACCGCCCAACTCCTAATATTTTTTGACAGAATCAAATTGACATGCAGGCGGGGCGTTGTCTACACTGATAGTTAGGCGAACAAATGCGAACAAAGGAGTATGAAGATGTATAATCCGATAAGTATCGAGCAAGCGGTGCAGAAGCTTAATCCTCCGCAGCGGGAAGCAGTTCAGGCAACGGACGGACCGCTTCTTATTATGGCCGGCGCAGGGAGCGGCAAGACGCGCGTGCTGACGCACCGCATAGCTTATTTGATCGAGAAGAAGCGGGTTGCTCCGTGGAGCATTCTGGCCATTACATTTACCAATAAAGCGGCGCGGGAGATGCAGTCGAGGGTGGCCTCGCTCATAGGGCCTGCCGGACAGGATATTTGGGTATCGACGTTCCACTCGATGTGCGTCCGTATTTTGCGGAAAGATATCGACCGGATCGGCTTTACCTCGAATTTCTCGATTCTTGATTCGGCGGACCAACTGTCCGTCATTCGCAATTGCATGAAGGACTTGAATATCGACACGAAGAAGTTTGAGCCGAAGGCTGTGCAGGCGGCTATGAGCGGTGCGAAGAACGAGCTGCTGTCGCCGGAGCGGTACGAGCAGAGAACCGGGGATTATTTTACCGACATTGTGTCGAAAGTATATAAAATGTATCAAAAGCGGCTAAAGAGCAATAATTCGCTCGACTTTGACGACCTTATTATGACGACAATTGAGCTTTTTAAGGAAATGCCGGAAGTGCTGGAGTTTTATCAGAACAAATTCCGTTACATCCATGTCGACGAGTATCAGGATACGAACCGGGCGCAATACATGCTCTGCCGGATGCTGGCCGATAAGCATCACAATATTTGCGTCGTAGGTGACAGCGACCAATCGATTTATCGTTGGCGCGGAGCTGACATTACGAATATTTTGAACTTTGAAGGCGATTATCCGGAAGCCCGGACGATTATGCTGGAGCAGAACTACCGATCCACAGCCAATATTTTGGATGCGGCCAATGCCGTGATCAACCGAAATACCGGTCGTAAACCGAAAAAGCTGTGGACCGACAGCGGGGCTGGAGAGCCGATTCAAGTGTATCAGGCGGACTCCGAGCACGATGAAGGCTACTTTGTCACCGGCGAAATTCGTAAAAACGTTAAAAACGGGCATAAATACGAAGACCACGCCATCCTATATCGGACGAACGCCCAGTCCCGGGTGATCGAGGAAATTTTGATTAAATCCGATATTCCGTATCAAATCGTAGGCGGCATCAAGTTCTACGACCGCAAAGAGATTAAAGATTTGCTTGCCTACTTGCGGCTTATCTCGAACCCGGACGACGATATTAGCTTGCAGCGGGTTATTAACGTGCCGAAGCGGGGCATCGGCGATACGACGGTCGGCAAGCTAGCAGAAGAAGCAGTGCTGAGGGGAACGTCGATTTACGGCGTGCTTGGCAATCTGCAAGGAATCGATATCAACTCCCGCACGCAAGGGCTGTTAATGGAGTTTTACGATATGATCGACAATTTAACGCGAATGGTTGATTACTTGTCGGTTACTGAGCTGACAGAGAAAGTGCTGGAGATGACGCAATACCGTATCGAGCTGCAGCGCGAGAAGACGCTCGAATCGACGGCTCGCCTTGAAAATATCGACGAATTCCTATCCGTAACGATGGATTTCGAGAAGCGAAATGATGACAAGACGCTTGTCGCGTTTCTGACCGATCTGGCACTCATCGCGGACATCGACTCGATGGATAATGCCGATGACGATGCGGCGGCTGCGGCGAGCGGCAACGTTGTCCTTATGACGATGCATAGCGCCAAAGGTCTCGAATTTCCGGTCGTGTTCATCATCGGGATGGAGGAGACGGTATTCCCTCACAGCAGGGCGCTGACAGACAACGAGGAGCTGGAGGAAGAACGGCGTCTCGCGTATGTCGGCATTACGAGAGCGGAGAAGCGGCTTTACATGACGAGCGCCAGGATGCGCACGCTGTTTGGCCGTACAAATGCGAACATGCCGTCCAGATTTTTGGAAGAGGTGCCGGATGAGCTGAAAACGTCAGCGTCGCCGGGAGGTACGATCGGTCGTTCCGCTGGCGGCGGCTTCGGATTTGGCGGCGGAGGCGGCGGACGCTCCTTTGGCGGCTCGTCAGGCTTCGGCGGAGGTAATCGCAATCAAAGCTTCGGTGCGTCAGGCAGCGGTCGTTCGGCTGCACCTGGCGCGGGTGTTCGCGTGACGACGCCGCTGGAAGTGGCCGCGAAGGCCGCTGCAGCTGCGGCAGCGAACGCTGGCGGCAATGGCCCGGCGCAACAATATGTCGCGGGGGACAAAGTCGCCCACGCGAAGTTTGGCGAAGGCACGATTGTCGCCATTAAAGGTACGGGCAACGACACGGAACTGCAAATCGCTTTCCCTGCGCCCATCGGCTTGAAGCGACTGCTCGCAAGCTTTGCACCGATTACGAAAATATGATTTGACCAATGGAAGGAGAGCTATCGATGGATGCTCATGCCGGGGAAATGGCAACGCCCGCGCAGCTTGCGCGCATGAAGGAGCTTGCGGCGGAAATTTCTGTCCACAATTATCATTATTATACGCTTGACCAACCGACGATCAGCGATGTGGATTACGACAAGCTCTATGACGAACTCGTTCGACTGGAGAAGGAGAGCGGCGTTGTGCTGGAGGATTCCCCGACGCTTCGCGTTGGCGGAGAATTACTGAAAGGATTCGAGCCTCATCGCCACCTTGCAAGATTGTGGAGTCTCGACAAAGCGCAGGACGTTGAGGATCTGCTGGCTTGGAACCAGCGGGTGCTAAAGGGAATTGCCGATTATAACGCCAAGCACCCGGACGAGAAGCCGCTTCCCGATCCGAGCTATGCAATCGAGCTGAAATTCGACGGGCTGACGCTCAACCTGACTTATGAGAACGGACAGCTTGTTCAAGCGGCTACGCGTGGAAACGGGACGGTTGGCGAGGGCATCTTGGCTCAAGTGCGTACCATTCGCTCGGTTCCGCTGACCATTCCGTTCACGGACGGTGTGATCGAAGTGCAGGGCGAAGGCATTATGAACCTGTCCGTGCTGGCTCGTTACAACGAGACGGCGGCGGATCCATTGAAAAACGCGCGGAACGGAGCGGCGGGCGCGCTGCGCAATCTTAATCCGAAGCTGACGGCAGAGCGCAAGCTGAACGCGTATTTTTATAATGTCGGCTACGCACAGGGTGTTTCTTTTGAGACGCATCAAGAGATGCAGCGGTTTTTGCGGGAAAATCTGTTTAAAGTAAATCCTTACACCGCTTACTTTGATTCTATAGAAGAAGTGCAGGGTGAGCTGCTGAAAATTGGCGAGCGCCGCAACGATCTGGACTACTTGATCGATGGAGCGGTTGTGAAGCTGACTGATATAAGGACGAGAGAAGCGTTAGGTTACACGGATAAATTCCCACGCTGGGCCGTCGCCTTCAAATTCGAAGCGGAAGAAGCCGAAACGGTGCTGGAGTCGGTTTCTTGGGAAGTTGGCCGTACAGGGAAAATAACGCCGGTAGCGCGCGTTGAGGCAGTCGAGCTTGCAGGCGTGACTGTGCAAAACTGCACGTTGAACAATATAGGCGATATTGAGCGGAAAAACTTAAAGCACGCGTTAGGCACGCTCGTTTCGATTCGCCGGTCCAACGACGTTATCCCGGAAATACTCGGCAAAGTCGACGAGGAGCCGGGGCAGGAGATCGTCTATCCGACGTTTTGTCCTTCCTGTGGCACGGAGCTTGAGCAGCGCGGCGCGCATTTATTCTGTAATAACCGCTTGGGGTGCAAGCCGCAAACGATCGGAAGAATTACGCACTTTGCTTCACGTGACGCGATGGATATCGAAACATTCAGCGTCATGACGGCGGAGCAGTTGTACGAGGAATGCGAGGTCCGGGACCCGGCTGACCTCTATGCGCTTCATTATGATGATCTAATTAAACTAGAGCGGTTTGGAGAGAAAAAAGCAAACAAGCTGCTGGATGCGTTCGAAAAGTCGAAGAGCCGCGACTTGGCTGCGTTCTTGTTCGCGCTCGGCATCCCGAATACGGGAAAAGCAACAACGAAAATGCTCGCTGATCATTATGGCGATTTAGATGCCGTAATGAAGGCGTCGGCGGAGCAATTGATCGAACTGCCTGACGTCGGAGGTATTGTAGCGGATAGTATTGTCGGTTTCTTCTCTGATCCGGTTGCTGCGGCAAGCATCGCACGCATGCGGGAATTAGGTGTGAAAGCCGAAGCTGAGAAGGCAGTCGTTGTGCGAGAGGATAGTGTCTTTAGCGGCAAGACGGTCGTGCTCACCGGTACGTTACCTGGGATGTCCCGAGATGATGCGGCCAAGAAGCTGGAGGCATTAGGCGCAAAAGTAACGGGCAGCGTGTCCAAGAAGACCGATTTCGTTATCGCCGGCGAAAGTGCCGGCAGCAAGCTGACGAAAGCGAAAGAACTAGGTATTACCGTTATTGAGGACGAGGCAGAACTGCTGCGTTTGCTTGGCGAAGTTTAATAGGTTGGAATGACCCTTCCGTTGTAATAATGACGGAAGGGTTTTATTTAGATTTCAATTGTCATAAATTACAATTTGTAATTGTGGAATAAGCGTGGTATATTATTTCTTGTCGCTTCTGAGGCACACGACTTCAACGCTTGCGAAATTGCAATAAAAGAAGTTGTTGACAAGCTTAAAGAAAGCTGATAACATAACATCTTGTCACGACAAAATGTGACAAACAAGTTCTTTGAAAACTGAACAAATGGATCACGTCAAATCCAAACTTGTTTTAAATAGCTAGTTAAGTAATGAGCAAGTCAAATTCAACTTTCATGGAGAGTTTGATCCTGGCTCAGGACGAACGCTGGCGGCGTGCCTAATACATGCAAGTCGAGCGGATCTGATGGAGTGCTTGCACTCCTGATGA
>NZ_JBHVSK010000015.1:27486-121623 GCF_042885235.1 Paenibacillus sp. NPDC058071 | reverse complement strand
GACTTGCTCAATCTTTTTTATCGCTTTTCCATTAATCCGTTAGGATTAACAGGGCAGTTTCGCTCGTTGTTCAGTTTTCAAAGAACAATCTTTTTCGTTGTGTGCGCCGTATTGCTCAGCGGCGACTTTAATAATATATCACGGTCGCCTATAGGATTGCAAGTCTTTTTTTAAACTTTTTTTAAAAGAAATAAAAAAGCGTCTTTACCGCCTAAAAAGACAGTAAAGACGCCTTATCTTTTATTATCGAATCACTTCGTTAATATGAAGCTGCCTCTCGATTGTCAGGTTAATGATCGCACCATTAACCGATACCCATGGCCTTGTCGGGTGCATGGAATCGGAGAATACGATCTCCCCAACCCGATCATCGCTAAGCCGTACAACGGTGCCGTTATGGAACTGCGTCGCTTTCTCAATAAATACGCGCACATACCCGGGCTCCAGCTTACCGAAGGAATCGCTTTGGATTTGCTCCAATACAAAATACGGCGATACTCCCTTTCGATACGCTTTATTAAGCGTCATCGCATGAAAAATATCGGCGATCGCGACGATCTTGGCATATGGATGAATCGTTTCTCCATCCATCCCTTGCGGGTAGCCGCTGCCGTCTACCCGTTCGTGATGCTGCAGAGCCGCAAGCTTAACGCCCTCGTTAATACCGGCAATATTCCGCAGCAGCTGATAGCCAATCGTCGGATGCTGCTGTACTTCAGCCTGCTCTTCTATAGTAAGCGAGGTTGGCTTAAGCAAAATAGACGGATCGATGCGAATGTTGCCAGCGTCGTGCAGCAAGCCGGCTAGTGCGACCTGCATCCAGTCTTTTTGCGGCAGCTTCACCCATTGTGCTATCAAATAAGATGTAATCGCGGACGCTACGCTATTATGCAGCCAGTAATCCCGCTCCGCAAACGTTCGAGGAGCAAATGTAATGACGTTATAGCTTCCCATATGCTGCAAAAGCTTCTCCAGTTGCATTCGAATATCCATAATCGGGAACTTGTCACCCGATACATAGTTGTTCAGCGCCTGCCGGAGCAGCGTTAGCATTCTATCGTACTCGTTATGCAAATCCGATCCGCCTGCCGTCTTGGAAGTCTGCTTCGCTTCCAAAGCCTGCGTCTCTTCTTTGCTTTTCATCGCTCCGATAAGGGATTCGATGGTAACGGACATTACTTGAAAGGCCTGCATAATCTCTAATTCTCGCGATGTCACAACTCTGCCCTTTTGAAATAATACTCCGCCAAGCGGGGTGAGGACATCTTCGCCAATTTTGTCACCTAACTTCACTTGCGATAAAGTTACTGTTCCCATAACGGTCCCCTCCCCGTATACTCATTCGCCGTCTATCGGACCGACTATTCGTTGGCATCGGAATCCGATTCCGATTCCGCAGCGGTTCCATTGGAAGAATCGACTGGCTCAGTCGAAGCGTTGTCCGGCGATTCGAATTCTTCTCCCTCTTCGCCTTCCTCCGCCGCGTCGCTTTCTTCGCTGCGAGCAACGCGCGTTACGGTCGCAACCGTATCGTCGTCTCTCGTATTGATCAATTTGACGCCTTGCGTATTGCGGCCCATCGTCGAAATGCCTTCCATGCTTGTCCGGATAAGCGTGCCAAGCGCCGTCATAATCATCAGGTCCTCATCATTCAATACGACCTTCAGACTGACGATCGGACCGTTCTTGTCCGTTACGTTCAGCGTCTTGATACCTTTACCGCCGCGATTTTGCGTCCGGTATTCGCTCATCGGAGTACGTTTGCCGTACCCTTTGGACGTTACAATCAGCACGTCGTTCTCTTCCACGACGACATCCATGTCGATGACAACATCGTCATCATCAAGCTGAATGCCTTTCACGCCGGTCGCCGAACGGCCCATCGAGCGGACATCCTGCTCGGAGAAGCGGATCGACATGCCTTGCGCCGTACCCATCACAATTCCCTGGTTGCCGTCTGTCAGCTTAACGCCGATCAGATCGTCGTCTTCGCGAAGCGAGATAGCGATCAAGCCGACTTTTCGAATATTAATATAGTCGTCAAGCGGCGTTTTCTTCACAACGCCTTGACGGGTTGCAAAGAACAAATATTGATCGGAATTGAAGTCCTGCACCGGAATAACGGCATTGATCGTCTCGCCCTGTTCGATTTGGATCAGGTTGATGATCGGCGTCCCCCGCGCAGTCCGGCTCAAATCCGGAATCTCATAGGCTTTCAGCCTGTACACCTTGCCCTTGTTCGTAAAGAACAGCAAGTAATGGTGCGTATTGGATACGAATAGATGCTCGACAAAGTCGTGTTCTTTCGTATCCATCCCGACGACGCCTTTGCCTCCACGCTTCTGGCTGCGGTACGTCGATACCGGCAACCGTTTGATGTAGCCGGTATGGGTAATCGAAATAATAACGTCCTCGCGAGGAATTAGATCTTCGTCGAGAATTTCTTCGTCGCTAACCGTAATTTCCGTACGGCGTTCGTCGCCGAATCGATCTCTCAGCTCGTTCAACTCTTCACTGATGATGTTCAACACGAGTTGTTCGTCGGCCAGAATCGCTTTGTATTCAGCGATCTTATTCAATAATTCCGCGTATTCCGCTTCGATCTTGTCGCGTTCCAAGCCGGTGAGGCGCTGGAGACGCATGTCCAGAATCGCTTGCGCCTGCTCGTAGCTGAGCGAGAAACGGTTAATCAAGCCTTCACGGGCGATATCGGCCGTTTGCGAAGAACGGATTAACGCGATTACTTCGTCCAGGTTATCGAGCGCAATCCGCAACCCTTCGAGAATGTGGGCGCGCGCTTCGGCTTTCCTCAATTCGAATTCGGTACGTCTGCGGATGACTTCAATTTGATGCTGCAAATAGTAATAAAGCATGTCCCGCAAATTGAGCGTCTTCGGCTCGTTGTTCACGAGCGCCAGCATATTGATGCCGAAGTTCGACTGCATTTGCGTTTGCTTGTATAAGTTGTTCAAGACGACGCTTGGCGTCACATCGCGTCTCAGCTCAATGACGATCCGCATACCGTTGCGATCAGACTCGTCGCGAAGATCGGTAATGCCGTCGATGCGCTTCTCGCGAACGAGTTCGGCGATCTTCTCGACCAAACGGGCTTTGTTGACTTGATAAGGCAACTCGTAGACGATAATGCGCGCCTTGTTGCCGTTCTCCTCAATCGTCGCCCGCGCCCGCATCGTTACGGTGCCGCGGCCGGTCAAATAAGCTTGGCGCAAACCGCTTAATCCCATCACAATGCCGGCCGTCGGGAAATCCGGGCCTTTTACATAATCAATCAATTCCAAAGACGTTATATCAGGGTTGGCAATCAGAGCCTGAATTCCGTCAACCACTTCTCCCAAATTATGCGGAGGAATATTCGTTGCCATCCCGACCGCGATACCAGTGACGCCGTTAACCATCAAATTCGGAAAACGGGACGGCAGTACCGCCGGCTCTTTCTCCTCGCCGTCGTAGTTGGGGATGAAATCGACCGTTTCCTTGTTCAAATCGCGCAGCATTTCCATTGCGATTTTGGACAGACGCGCTTCCGTATACCGCATGGCTGCGGCCATGTCGCCGTCGACCGAACCGAAGTTGCCGTGTCCGTCAACGAGCATGTAGCGCATCGAGAAATCCTGCGCCATCCGCACCATTGCTTCGTATACCGAGGAATCGCCGTGCGGGTGATACTTGCCGATTACTTCGCCGACGATTCTCGCCGACTTCTTAAAAGGCTTGTCCGCCGCCATTCCAAGGTCGGACATCGCGTATAAAATACGGCGATGCACCGGCTTCAATCCGTCCCGCACATCCGGTAAAGCGCGGCTTACGATGATACTCATCGCATAATCCATAAAGGATTCGCGCATTTCCGTTCCGATCTCACGATCTTTAATTTGCGAGTGTTGTTGTTCTTCCGCCATGATTTACCTCCCTGACGATCTATCTGCAAACCTATAAATCACGATAACCATTATATTACTTTCACAATTAGCGTGAGGCTAAACCCTACCTTGACGCAATGTCGCAAATTTCAAAGAATACATCTGCGGAATTCGGTCTTAAAATAGGTGGATTGCCGTTTTCGACAGTCATAGGCCGCCATAAAATAAACAGAACCAACTTTCATTATACCACTCATTCCAAAGTCTGTCTTCTGCTCGATTGCATTCTGCTAACAAAAGACAGGGACTACTGAAAGGGGAAACAACCTTGTCGATTCAACACGTTACCAGCAAATGGGTTAAAACGCAGGTGCTTCTGCAAAACGCCCAATTGGAGCCTTACGTACCAGAGACAATGCTCTACAATCGAGACGCTTTGTTTCACATGCTGGAGAAATATGAAATGGTGTACGTAAAGCCGAACGTCGGCACTTACGGTAAAGGCGTCATTCGCGTACAAAAGCTGGAATGGCCGTCGCAAGGCTATAAATATCAAATCAATACGACGATTCGAATCTTCGAATCCTATCAAGCCATGGAGAGAAGCTTGCGCGTTTATACGAGCAAGAAACGGTACCTTGTGCAGAAAGGCATCCATCTCCTCACTCATAACACCCGCCGTTTCGATATCCGCGTCATGGTTCAGCAAAGCCCCAGCAAAAGCTGGGAGGCGACAGGCATTATCGGCCGTCTCTCTCATCCGGGCAAAATCGTGACCAATTATCATAGCGGGGGCACCCCAATGGCATTCGAGCTGCTGATGATCGACCACCTTACGGCCGAGCAGCAGCAGGAGTATATCGTCCGTCTTCAAGAACTCGGGCTCGCGATCGCAAGGCAAATGAGGTTAAGCTATCCGAGGCTAAAAGAAATCGGCGTCGACATCGCTATCGACACCGATCTGCACCCCTGGATTCTCGAAGTCAATACAAAACCGGACCCGTTCATCTTCCGCCGTCTGAACAATCGATCCGTCTTTCGGAAAATATACCGCTATGCGAAAGCGTACGGACGGTTTAAAAAAAGAAAATAGCCGACCGCTTCCGAGCGGCCGGCTTTCGTTCTATATATCGAGGTTTTTAACGCTTTTCGCAAATTGCTGAATGAAATCACGGCGCGGTTCGACGTTGTCGCCCATCAGCGTATCGAAGATCATATCGGCCGCAATCGCGTCGTCGATGGTCACTTGCAGCATCGTACGGCTTTCCGGATCCATCGTCGTCTCCCAAAGCTGTGATGCGTTCATCTCGCCTAGACCTTTGTAGCGCTGTACATTCACCTTAGCGCCTTCGCCGAACTCAGCGATAATCTCATCACGTTCCCGCTCCGATTGTGCATAGCGGATCACCTTGTTTCGTTCGACCTTGAAGAGCGGCGGCTGTGCGATGTACACGTAGCCCGCTTCGATAATTTTGCGCATGTAGCGGAAGAAGAAGGTGAGCATCAGCGTCCGAATATGAGCGCCGTCGACGTCGGCATCGGTCATAATAATGATTTTGTGATACCGCGCCTTCGACAGATCGAAATCGTCGCCGATCCCGGTGCCAAGCGCCGTAATGATCGCGCGTATTTCGGCATTGCCGAGAATCCGGTCAAGCCTAGCCCGCTCTACGTTCAAAATTTTACCGCGCAACGGCAAAATCGCTTGGAAATGCCGATCACGGCCCTGCTTCGCGGAGCCGCCGGCGGAGTCGCCTTCGACGATATACAATTCGCTGATCGAAGCGTCTTTGGACGAGCAGTCGGCCAGCTTGCCTGGCAGCGAGCTTACTTCGAGCGCACTCTTACGGCGCGTCAGTTCCCGGGCTTTGCGCGCCGCTTCGCGAGCGCGGGCCGCTTGCAGCCCCTTCTCAACGATTTTGCGGGAAACGCCCGGATTTTCATCCAAAAATTCCTGCAGCTTCTCAGCCAGCAACGATTCGACGATACCTCGCACCTCGCTGTTGCCGAGCTTCGTTTTCGTCTGGCCTTCGAATTGCGGCTCCGGTATTTTGACGGAAATAATCGCCGTCAAACCTTCGCGCACGTCGTCGCCGGAGAAGTTATTGTCATTATCTTTAATCAGGTTCGTTTTACGCGCATATTCGTTAATAACGCGGGTCAATGCGCTCTTGAAGCCTGATTCGTGCGTGCCGCCTTCATGCGTGTTGATGTTGTTAGCGAAGGAATGCAAATTCTCGCTGTAGCCGTCGTTATATTGCAACGCCACTTCGACCGAGATCGAATCCTTCATGCCTTCGACGAAAATCGGCGTTTCGTGCATCGCTTCTTTATTGCGGTTCAAATACGCGACGAACTCGATAATACCCCCGTCGTAATGGTACGAGTTGCTGACGCCAGTCCGTTCGTCGGCGAGCACAAGCTCGATGCCTTTATTCAGAAACGCCAGCTCGCGAACGCGGGTTTGCAGCGTATCGTAATCGTATACGGTTGTATCTGTAAACACTTCCGGGTCCGGTTTGAATCGCGTTGTCGTTCCCGTCTCGCTGGAGTCGCCGACGATTTTCACATCGTACTGCGGCACGCCGCGCACGTACTCCTGCTGATAAGCATGGCCGTCGCGCTTAACGGTAACGGTAACATGCTCGGACAACGCATTAACGACCGACACGCCTACGCCGTGCAAGCCGCCGGATACTTTATAGCCTTCGCCGCCGAACTTGCCGCCTGCGTGAAGGACGGTCATAACGACTTCGAGCGTCGACTTTTTCAGCTTCGTATTTTCCCCGACTGGAATACCGCGGCCGTTGTCGATGACCGTGATGCTGTTATCTTCATGAATGGTAATTAGAATCTTGTTACAATAGCCGGCAAGCGCCTCGTCGATACTGTTGTCGACTATCTCCCATACGAGATGATGGAGACCCTTACTGCTGGTAGAGCCGATGTACATGCCCGGACGCTTGCGTACAGCCTCCAAGCCTTCCAGTACCTGTATCTGACTCTCGTCATACGAATTATGCTGCTGATCCAACGACATCTATGTTCACTGCTCCTCTCAACTGCTCTTCCTGATCGTTACAGAGACGGCCCGATTCCCTGTCAGCGCGGCGCAAAGCGCTTTAATTCTCTGCATGCCCGTTGCGCGCAGCGGTCAGCCTGGCCCCTACTCTGTCCAATTGTCAGCCATTCGCCGCAAAATGATGGGCCCGTTTCTTCAATGTCGATGATGATATCGGCGAATAATAGATTTTATGCTGCGTGACGACGATCGATTTTGGCTCTTCCTCGCCGATCGTCTCGACATCCTTGCGCTTGCGGGCGCTTGCAACGAATTGCTTGGATAGCTTGGAGGATTGCTCTATCGATATATCAAAAATAGCTACCAGCTCGGCAGCCCGAATGATTTTCTCGCCGCCTAAATGGATATACATGTCCTCCGCCTCCCGTGTATGCGCTTATGAGCGCGTGACCTGACCTTCCCGCACCTCATAGATGCCGGCATCCTGCAGCTTGTTAATGTTGACGCTCTCCAGACCGGTCGTCGTTATAAACGTCTGCACCTTGCTCTGAAACGTTTCAATCAGCTGCGTTTGCCGGTGCTGATCGAGCTCCGACAGCACGTCATCTAGAAGCAGCAGCGGATATTCGCCGATCTCTTCGTTAATCAGCTCAATCTCAGCCAGCTTGAGCGATAAGGCCGTCGTGCGCTGCTGGCCTTGGGAGCCGTATACGGACGCTTCCTTGCCGTTAATAAAAAAGGCGAGGTCGTCCCGATGGGGACCGACAAGCGTCATTCCCCTCCGAATCTCCTGATCCTTTACCTGTGATAACTTTATCATAAATTGTTCAAATAAAACAGTTTCATCTTCTGAGTCGCCGCCTCCAAAGGAAGGCCGATATTCGATTTCGAGGCGCTCTCCGCCCGCCGTAATGCCGGAATGGATCTGCTCGGCAAAGCGTTGCAGTTTATGAATGAATTGTTTCCTTTTTTTCATAATTTTAACACTATATTCAGCGAGCTGTGCGTTCCAGACGTCGAGCATCGCCTGCTGCATGCCGCCCGGAGAGGCGGTTTTCAAATAGTTATTGCGCTGCGTGAGCACTTTCGTAAATTGTTGCAGCGTATGCAAATAACCGGGCTGTACTTGACCGATTTCCATATCGAGAAACCGTCTCCGTATGCCCGGCGTTCCTTTTACAATTTCCAAATCTTCGGGGGCGAACATAACGACGTTTAACGATCCGACGAAGTCGCTGAGCTTGCGCTGCTCGAGCCCGTTGATTTTCACTTTTTTGCCCTGCGAGGAGTAGAGCAGCTCGAGCTTCGCCGTCCCGTATTTCTTCTCCACTTCGCCCTGGACGCGAGCCGAATCGGCTTCCCAGCCGATCAGCTCCTTATCCTTCGAGGTCCGATGCGATTTCGTCAGCGCTAGCGCGAAAATCGCTTCCAGCAAATTTGTTTTCCCTTGCGCGTTTGGCCCGACGAACAGATTGACTTGATGGTTGGTATCCAGCTCCAACTGTTTGTAGTTGCGGTAGTTGCCTAATTCGATATGCTTCAGAAACAATTCGCTCGTCCTCCCGGCCTCATAGCCCTAAGCTCTGGTTACAACCGAGAAAACGCCGCAGCCTTCCACCTCGACCCGGTCGCCCGCATACAGCTTCCGGCCTCGGCGATTATCGGCTTCGCCGTTGATCAGCACCTCATTTTCTTGCAGAAAAAACTTTGCATGCCCGCCGGTGGAGATGCAATCGGCCAATTTAAGAAATTGGCCCAGCGTAATAAATTCGTCCCGAATGGCGACTTCCTTCATGGCAGTGTCACCTTCCTTTCTTTAAACGCTATCGCTTAGCGTATGTTACGACGTTGTGCGGTAAGGCAGAATGACATACGTATTGTAGGCGTGATCCGTCGGACGAATCACAATCGGGCTCATCGCCCCGGTAAAGCCGATAAAGATTTGCTCGCTGTCGATAACCTTCAGCACGTCGAGCATATATTTGGAGTTGAACGCAATTCGCAGCGGTTCCCCGTTAAATTGCTTCGCATCGAGCTGCTCCGTTACGCGGCCGAGCTCGGTCGAGCTCGAAGAGATTTCAATAGAGCCGTTGTCCAGCGTCGCGAGACGCACGATATTTGTTTTTTCCTCCCGCGACATCAGATAAGCGCGGTCGATGGCATCTGTGACCATTTTTGTATCGATAACGAGTTCTGTTTTGAACACGGTCGGAATAATTTTAGAAGTATCCGGATAAAGCCCGTCCAGCATCCGCGTATAGAACAGCACGTTGCCGATCTTGAAGAGCACCTGATTGTCGGCGACGACAATATCAACAAGGCCGTTCTGTTCCGGTACGAGCTTGGAAAGCTCAACCAGCGTTCTAGCCGAAATGACGACGTTGGTGAATTTATAGTCCATCGACGTTTCCGCATGAGCGATACGGCTAGCCAGCCGGTGACGGTCGGTGGAAACGAACTTCAGCTGTTGATCCTGCAGGCTCCATAGGACGCCGGTCAAAATCGGCGTTTGCTCGTTCGTCGAAGCAGCAAGTACGGTTTGTCGAATCATTGATTTGAGCAAATCGCCCGGCATTTGGAACAGCTCGTTTTGTTCAATCGACGGCAATACCGGGAATTCTTCCGGATCGAGACCGACCATTTGGATGTCGGTGGAGCCGGAACGAATCAACGTTTGAAACTGAGCGCCGACTTCAATTTCTACATTTTCGGAAGGCAGCTTTTTCACAATCTCAGTAAAAAACTTGGAAGGCAGCACAACGTTGCCCGGTTTATCCACATGTGCAATAACGATGCCGTCGCGTTCTACCGGTATAAAGCTTTGAATCGAAATGTCGGTGTCGCTTGCCGTTAACGTAACGCCTTGGTGGGTTACCTCGAATTTAATGCCGCCAAGAATCGGAATGGTCGGTCTGGTGGAAGCGGCTTTGGAGACTTGCTGGATCGCTTCGTTCAATTCATTTTTAGAAATATTTAATTTCATCGTCGTATCCTCCTAATCGCTCCGTATTCCGGTTGTAAAACCGTTCTCGCTTCCATCATCCGACAATTATCGGCAGACATTTATGTTCGAACGGGTTCATTAACGCGTTATACGCTGCATCGTATATTCGAATTCACTCGTTCACGCAAAGATTCTTAAATTGGCGAATCGTTGATCGAAGAATTCAGGCGAAGCCAAAGGGCGATTTCGCCCATGCTTTTGATGTTCTTTTTAATAAAAAAATAGTAGTCGTAGTAGTAGGGGGCCTGAATATGTGGATAACCGTATGGAAAACGGATAAAGCAAGCCTATCCACATGTGTATATCGTGTGCATAGGCTTGCTTGGTTGTCCCGAGGGCCGTTAATAACTTTTACGTATGATTTTTAATCTTCTCCGTCAGGTTCTGCACAATTTTGTACAAGTCCTGATCTTGCTTGAGCTGCTGCGATATTTTCTCGTGCGCGTGAATGACCGTCGTATGGTCGCGGCCGCCGAATGCTTCGCCAATCTTGGGGAGCGAGTAGTCGGTCAGCTCGCGCGACAGATACATGGCGATTTGACGCGGATAAGCGACGGCTTTGGTCCGTTTCCGCGCCTTGAATTCCTCGAGCCGCAGGCCGTAGAACTCGCCGACCTTCTGCTGTATATCATTTATCGTAATCATTTTCGGCCGGCTCGAAGGAATGATATCCTTTAACGCTTCGGCTGCCAGATGAGACGAGATATCTTGATTAATAAGCGAGGAGTAGGCGACGACGCGAATGAGCGCGCCCTCCAGCTCACGGATGTTCGTATCGATTTGGTTGGCGATGTAAACCATCGCTTCGTTCGGGATATCGAGATTTTCCGCTTTCGCTTTCTTCCGGAGAATGGCGATACGGGTTTCGAGATCCGGCGCCTGAATATCGGTGATGAGTCCCCATTCGAAGCGGGATCTGAGCCGTTCCTCGAGCGTCGGAATTTCTTTCGGCGTCCGGTCGCTGGAGATTACGATTTGCTTGCGTTCTTCGTGCAAAGCGTTGAATGTGTGGAAGAATTCTTCCTGCGTGCCGTCTTTACCGGCCAAAAACTGAATATCGTCAATGAGCAGCACGTCGATATTGCGGTATTTGTTGCGGAAGCTTTCGCCCCGGTTGTCGCGGATCGCGTTAATAAATTCGTTCGTAAATTTCTCTGAAGAAATATACATGATCTTCGTGCTCGGATTATGGTCCTTAATATAATGTCCGATCGCATGCATGAGATGCGTTTTGCCAAGTCCTACGCCGCCGTATAAAAATAGCGGATTGTACGCTTTGGCCGGCGCTTCGGCAACCGCCAGCGACGCCGCATGGGCGAACCGGTTGTTGGCGCCGATAACGAACGTATCGAACGTATATTTCGGATTGAGCATATGGGTAAAAGGCTCATCCTGCACAGCCGGCTGCTCGACGATTTTGGGAATGACCGGAGCGGGAAGCTCCGCGCTCTTCGCTTCTTCAATGGAGAAGCGGACATCGACCTGACGGCCCAAAAATTCTTGCAGCGTCGTACGGATCAGTTTTGTATAACGGCCTTCCAGCCATTCCGCGGCGAAGGTTGTCGGTGCCGTAACTTCCAGCAGAGAGTCATCGATAAACGTTGCTTTCGTAGCTTTAAACCAAGTATCGAAACTTGGCTTACTCAGCTTCGTCTGGATGATTGACAACACTTGCTGCCATAGGTCATAAGTATGGCTGTCCACAGACGTCACTCCTTATCAAAAATCGCCCGATGGGCGCAATTAAGCCATTGGTGTCGAAAAAAAGGTGAAGATAACGAAAAACATCCACAATATGCAGTAAATTAGGGAATGAGTTATAAGCAGGGGATGAATGTTGTTCACAATGTTATCCACAGGTTGTTGATAATATCAGGGGGTCGATGCAAATATCCACACCGAAAACATATTAATCATAGCAAAAGATGCCTTATATTTCAACGAATTGCGGGATTTTATCCACATATTCAATAGCTTGTGTATAAAGGTTATCGACAACACTAGATATTGTTAATATCATGTTGTCACATCGACAAAATTCGTTTTGGCGGTCGAAAAATTGTGCACATGTTATTAGTTTGGCGAAAAATGGCCGATGCATGGTCATTTATCCACAATATTTGGCTGAAGGGCGATTTGATTGACTTTTTGCGTTCGGCGTGGTTTAATAGAAAAAGCTGATTTTGTGCGATCACGGCATTTGACCGTCTGCATAAGGCGGCGATGCGATACAAATAAACAGAGCGGCTTGTCCGAATCTGTTTGGAGTACAAGGTACGGGAGGTGCACAAGAAATGAGACCTACATTTAAACCGAATGTAAGCAAACGCGCGAAGGTTCACGGTTTCCGTAAACGCATGAGCTCGAAAAACGGACGTAAAGTTTTGGCGGCGCGTCGTCAAAGAGGAAGAAAAGTACTTAGCGCATAAGCAAAAGACCACGTCGGGTGGTCTTTTTTTTTGCCCTGATGGCGATAATGACAGTGACATCACTTCATTTATATAGGAAGTTGAGGCAGATAAAGCGGTTCGGCTTGAGGAAATGGAGTGAGCCGTGGAGGATGCTTACTATTAATAGAAGAAAGTACGGTGAAGGTGAGTCGTGCATAGAAAATTGCGTTTGCGGGATCGCTCGGACTTCAACCGTGTTTATCGGCGGGGGAAGTCGTTCGCTAACGGCCAGTTTGTCGTTTATTGGTCCAAGCAGCCGGTGGCCGAGCCGTTCCGATTAGGCATTTCCGCAAGCAAGAAGGTTGGCAATGCGGTCGTTCGCAACCGAATGAGACGCGTTATTAAGGAAATCGTTCGTTTAAATGAAGGAAAGATCGTTCCTCATATCGATTTCATTCTTATTGTAAGGAAGCCAGCCGTGGAGATGAAATACAAGCAACTGGAGAAAAGCGTGATGCATGTGCTAAAAAAAGCGGGACTGCTGCGGAAAGAGGAGCGTTCTTAATCGGCGGCGGACGTACCGAAGCGCTATTTCTTTGTCTTCTTAATTATGGTATAGTTTAAAAGATGGGTAAGTGTAAGCTTGAAAGCGTACCCTTTTCTTTCTGATGGATAAGTTTAGGCTTGATTCAATGAAGAAATGCATCGGTTTTTAGAGAGGAGATTACATGTTGGCTTGGAAAGTTAACCGAAAATGGCTGCTTGTCCTGGGCATGGTTTTAGTGGTTGGATTGCTTGCCGGTTGTGCGCCGCAGGTAGACCAGACAACGAGCACCGAGGATCTGCTGCATAGCAAAAGCTTTTGGCAAAGAAACGTCGTTTATTATTTCGCGTTAACGCTGGATACATTTGCGGGTTGGTTTAAAGACTCGTATGGACTAGCCATCCTGTTGATCACGATTATCGTGAGGACGGCTATATTGCCTTTGACGTTGAAGCAATATCGCAGCTCGAAGAAGATGCAGGCGCTGCAGCCTCAAATGAATGAAATTAAGAAGAAATACAAGGATAATCCGCAAAAGCAGCAGGAAGAGACGATGAAGCTGTTCCAACAGCATCAAGTCAATCCGATGGCAGGCTGTTTGCCGCTGATTATTCAAATGCCGGTATTTATCGCCTTGTACAACGCGATCTATATGAACCCTGAAGTTCGCGACCATAAGTTTCTTGGATTGGCGCTGGGCGAACCGAGCCCATGGTACATCTTGCCGATTGTTGCGGCAATTACGACTTACGTGCAATCCAAAATGATGCAGTCTCAGCAAAAAGGCCAGCCGCAAATGCCTGGTATGGGAGCGATGCTCGCCATCTTCCCGGTGCTCATCTTCGTGATGTCGCTCAATTTCCCAGCGGCGCTTCCGCTGTACTGGATCTACAGTAATGTCTACACAATTGTTCAAAACTACTTCCTGTACGTACGTTCATCTGACAAGGGTAAGGAGGCCCTCGCAAAATGAAGAAAATCGTAGCATCAGGAAAAACGATTAATGATGCCGTGAGAAACGGTTTGGCACAATGGAATGTTACCGAGGATCGCGTGAGCGTATCCGTGCTCGAGCAGCCGGCGAAAGGGCTGTTCGGCTTGATTGGCGTGAAAGAAGCGAAGGTCGAACTGACGCTTATTCCCGATCCGATTATGGAGGCGGAGCAATTTCTTCGTGAAGTGGCAAGTGCGATGGGGCTTGATGTATCTGTCGAACGGAAACAAACGAAAGAAGGAACTCATCTGTCCGTTTCGGGCGGAGGAGATCTCGGCATGCTGATTGGACGGCGCGGTCAAACGCTTGACGCGCTGCAGTATTTGGTGAACATTGTCGCTAACCGTTACTCGGACAGTCATCTGAGAATCGTGCTTGATGCTGAGGATTTTCGCGAGAGGCGGCGCAAGACGTTGGAAGAATTATCAGATCGATTGGCGGGCAGAGTGATCCGGACGAGGAAAGAAGTGGTCCTGGAACCGATGACCCCCCATGAGAGAAAGGTTATTCATTCCCAGCTGCAAAACCACCCCAAGGTGAAAACATACAGCAAAGGCGACGAGCCGAACCGGCGGGTCGTCATTGCGTTAAAGGAAAGACAAGTATAGCTTATAGGACTCCGAGTTGCAGCAATGGCTATTATGGTCATTGCTGCTTTTCCATATATGAGAGTATGAGAGGTGCAGAAGGACAGTGATACAAGACACTATTGCGGCCATCGCGACGGCAGTTGGAGAGGGCGGCATTGCCATCATTCGAATTAGCGGTCCGGACGCCATCGCGACAACGGCGCGTATTTTCCGTTCCCGCGACGATCTTCGCGAAGTTGATTCGCATACGGTGCAGTACGGCCATATTGTCGATCCGGCAACGGACGAGAAGGTTGAAGAGGTACTGGTGACGGTGATGAGAGGGCCACGTTCGTTTACGGCGGAGGATGTCGTAGAGATCAACGCTCACGGCGGCGTGGTCGCCGTGAAGAAGGTGCTCGATCTGGTGCTGTTGCAGGAAGGATTGCGGCTGGCTGAGCCCGGTGAATTTACGAAGCGTGCTTTTCTGAACGGCCGCATTGATTTGATGCAGGCGGAGGCGGTCATCGATTTGATCCGCTCGAAGTCGGATCGGGCGTTCCAGGTGGCTCGCAAGCAGGCGGAAGGAACGCTGTCCAAGCGGATTAAAGCGCTGCGGCAGACCGTTATCGAGCTGCTGGCGCATATCGAGGTTAACATCGATTATCCAGAGCATGACGTTGAGGATTTGACCAGTGCCTACATTCGCGAGCAAAGCGGGAAAGCGCTGGAGGATATCGGCAAGCTGTTAAAAACGGCGAATGAAGGTAAAATATTAAGAGAAGGCATTATGACGGCTATCGTAGGCAGACCAAACGTTGGTAAGTCTTCTTTGCTTAATGCGCTTGTGCAGGAGAATAAGGCAATAGTGACCGATATTCCGGGGACGACCCGTGATGTCATCGAGGAGTTTGTCACGATCAACAATATACCGCTGCGGCTGCTCGATACGGCAGGTATTCGCGAAACGAGCGACGTGGTTGAGCGGATCGGCGTAGAACGTTCACATACGGCGCTTGAAGAAGCGGATTTGATTCTGTTTGTGCTGAATAACAATGAGCCGCTGCATGCGGACGACAGGCTGCTGCTGGAGCGGCTTGAAGGACGTCAAGTGATCGTCATTGTGAACAAAACCGATTTGGAAGGACGACTTGACCGGCAGGAGCTGGAGGGGTTGTTCCCAGCTGATAGCATCGTCAATATGTCGGTGCTGGAGGAAGAAGGTCTGGACGGGCTGGAGAAGGCGATTAGCCGCCTATTCTTCGAGGGACAGCTTGATTCCGGCGATTTGACTTACGTGAGCAATGTGCGGCATATTTCGCTGCTGAAGCGGGCGCAGCAATCGCTCGTGGATGCCATTGATGCGTCGAATGCCGGCATACCGATAGATTTAATTCAGATCGATGTGCGGTCGGCTTGGGAGTCGCTGGGCGAAATTATTGGCGACGAGGTCGGCGATTCGTTGATCGATCAAATTTTCTCGCAATTTTGTTTGGGCAAATAAGAGGGGCAAAGGGGTGTTTCAGGTGAGTTATGAAGCTGGACAATATGATGTCATTGTCGTCGGAGCGGGCCACGCCGGTTGTGAATCGGCGCTAGCCGCGGCGCGTATGGGCTGCGAAACGATGCTGCTGACGATCAATTTGGATATGGTCGCCTTCATGCCGTGCAATCCGTCGATCGGCGGACCGGCGAAGGGCCATGTCGTTCGTGAAATCGACGCGCTTGGCGGCGAAATGGGCCGCAATATCGATAAAACGTTTATCCAAATGAGGATGCTGAATACAGGTAAAGGGCCGGCCGTTCACGCGCTGCGTGCGCAAGCTGACAAATTCTCGTATCAGCATACGATGAAGCAAACGATTGAAGAAACCGAGCATTTGACGCTGCGGCAAGGCATGGTCGAGGAATTGATTGTCGAGGACGGCAATGTGACAGGTGTTCTTACGCAGACAGGCGCGATCTATAGAGCAAAAGCGGTTGTCATTACGACGGGCACTTATTTGCGCGGTAAAATTATTATGGGCGAGCTGATGTACCAAAGCGGTCCGAATAACCAACAGCCGTCGCTCAAGCTGTCAGACAGCCTGAAATCGCTTGGCTTTGATCTGGTACGTTTCAAAACGGGTACGCCGCCGCGCGTGCATAAAGATACAATCGATTTTTCGAAAACAGAAATTCAGCCGGGCGACGAGAATCCGAAGTTTTTCTCGTATGAAACAGTGTCCTCGAATAACGAGCAACTGCCTTGCTGGCTGACGTATACGTCGGAAGCAACGCATAAAATTATTAACGACAATTTGCATCGTGCGCCGATGTTTACCGGCGTTATTGAAGGAACGGGCCCGCGTTATTGCCCGTCGATTGAAGATAAGATCGTTCGTTTCGCTGATAAGCCGAAGCATCAGATCTTTTTGGAGCCGGAAGGCAAAAACACATCCGAGTATTACGTGCAAGGCTTATCCACAAGCATGCCGGAGGATGTACAGCTTGGTATTTTGAGATCAATCCCAGGTTTGGAAAATGTTAGAATGATGCGTAACGGCTATGCGATTGAATACGATGCCGTGAAGCCGACACAGCTGTGGCCAACGTTGGAGACAAAGCTGGTTGAAGGGTTATTCACAGCTGGACAAATCAACGGCACTTCCGGTTATGAGGAAGCGGCAGGCCAAGGCATTATTGCAGGCATTAATGCGGCTCGCAAAGTGCAGGGGAAAGAGCAGATCGTGATTGAACGCTCGCAAGGCTATATCGGCGTAATGATCGACGACTTGGTGACGAAGGGAACGAACGATCCGTATCGTTTGCTGACGTCGCGTGCGGAATACCGTTTGCTGCTTCGCCATGACAATGCCGATCTGCGCTTAACGCCGCTGGGCCATGAAATTGGATTGATTCCTGAAGAACGGTATGAAACGTTTTTGCGCAAGAAGGAGCTCGTTGCACAAGAGGTTGAACGTCTGCGGACGACGAAAATTCGTCCAGATGTAGCGGAAGCAATGCTAGCTGCTGCTAATTCGGCGCCAACTGTGAACAGTATCGATGCTTTGACGCTGCTGCGCCGTCCGGAAATTACGTATGCGATGATCGAAACGATCTCTCCGTCCGATTTGGAATTGACGGCTGAAATGAAGGAGCAAGCGGAGATCCAGATCAAATACGCGGGCTATATCGAGAAACAGCTTGTACAGGTAGAACGCCTGAACAAGATGGAGAAGAAGAAGATCCCCGACGATATCGATTACTCCGATGTGCACAGCCTTTCGTCAGAAGCGAGACAGAAACTCACATCGATTCGTCCGCTGTCGATCGGGCAAGCATCGCGTATCGGCGGCGTGACGCCGGCCGACATTTCCATTCTGATCGTATATCTGGAGCATTATAACCGGGTAACGGCGGCGAGAGGGTAACGGGCGAATGGAGCAAACGATTAACTGGTTCACGGAGCTGCTTGAGGAAAAAGGTATTTCACTGAATGAACGGCAGCTGGAGCAATTCGATTTATATTTTAAGATTCTGGTCGACTGGAATGAGCGAATGAACTTGACCGGTATAACGGAGAGGGATGCTGTATACGAGAAGCATTTTTATGATTCGGTATCGCTATCCTTCTTCGTGCCGATGCAGGAGATTGGCAGTATTGCCGATATTGGGTCGGGCGCCGGATTTCCGAGCATCCCGCTAAAAATATGCTTTCCTCATTTGAAAGTGGTCATCGTCGATTCTTTGAATAAACGGATTCAATTTTTGAAGCATTTGACGGAGCAGTTGGGCATGAGCGATGTGGAGTGCGTGCACGGGAGAGCGGAAGATATCAGTCGTCTTGCGGCGCACCGCGACCGCTACGACTTGGTTACGGCTCGCGCTGTTGCTAGGCTGAATGTGTTGAACGAATTTTGCTTGCCGTTCGTTCGCAAAAACGGCGTGTTTGCCGCAATGAAGGGTTCGCAAAGTGAGGAAGAAGTGAAAGAGGCGGCGTTCAGCCTCCGCGAATTAAAAGGAAAGCTTCGCGGCGAGCAGGGGCTGTCGCTGCCTTTCGAGAAATCGGAGCGGCATATCGTGTTGATCGAGAAAACGGATGCGACTCCGCGCAAATACCCGCGTAAAGCCGGTACGCCGATCAAGCTGCCGCTTGTTTAAAAGAAAGATCGCGTAGTGTGAGAAGATTTTGTGGTTAATGTATTCCGCTTGAATGAACAGCAGCGGCCGTTTGGAAGAACGGTCAGCGCTTGTTCATTCAAGCGTTTTTTTATATGGATGAGATGCTGATGCAAGAAGGTAGAGGTAGTGGTGGGCGCGAGTTGCCGGAGGTATCGCAGGTACCGCTGCTTTTGTAAAATTGGAGTGTCGTATTTTAACGATCGAGAGGGGGGCCCCAGGGTATAGGTGAATCCCTGTGTTGGAACAAAGAGATTGGCACTGTGAAAGCCGCCATTAGTTAAATAGATAGATCGTGAATGCGAGAGGGTTGCGAACTATTATTTTCGCTTGAATGAATAAGCAGCGGCTGTTTGGAAAGACGGTCAGCGGTTGTTCATTCAAGCGATTTTTATGTGAATGAAGTTTTGCTGTAAGAAGATAGGGGAGTGATAAACGCGAGATGTTGCCGGAATCACTGTCTTTGGGATGAAGAAAACGTTACAGCTTGATGATCGAAGAGCGGATGAGACATACACCAGGATGATCGAAAGCGTAGTTGCGGCACGATGCTCGGAGGAGTGCCGTATTAATACTGGTTTAACAACGACATTGACTGTGGGAAAGCCGGCGCTAGTTTATTATAGAAAATGCTCGAATACGAGAGGGTCTTCGGTTATTATGTTGCATTTGAATAAATAGCGGTGGTTGTTCGGAAGAACAGTCAGGGGCTGTTTGTTCGAGTTTTTTTGGATCAAACTTAAAATCAGTGCTTGACGGAAAAAGAGGGAAAGTGGAGGAGCAGAGGGATTTTGGAGAAACGATACTGGTCGCTTTTAAAACAAGATTCCTACCGCAGACAAGTATCAAACAAAAGAATCAGGATTTAGCGTTCGAAAGAACCCTTTGACCTGCAGCCTCTTTACTTAGAGTCAAATAGTGATTTCGGATGTAAACCGTTTTTTTATATAAATGCTGCTGCAAAATGGTAGAGGGTAGAGGTAGCGGGGGGCATGAGGTGCAGTTGCACTCGAAAAGCACCAGTGTCATATCATTTTGAATTATTTGAGAATTTGAGTGATGCACCTTAAATGAACGAGTAGATGGAGGTGCGGGTAGCAACAAATATCCTCTTGAGATAGTGGTGACGCTGAAAAGCCGTCGATTGCTTAAATATGTTTTGAATGAGAAAGAAGAAGCTCGAAGGCGGGCCGATCAAGCGATCGTTTTGTTAATGCAGCGATCACAAATCATTAAAAAGGTTGTATTTACGGTTCTTAATTTCATAGTACATGGGTTTTGTATTGCAACTTACCATTTGCAATGTTCCACGTGAAACATCCGAGACTTCATAATAAACTTAACAAAATTCAAAATATGAACGAATCACAGGAAAAGATTGTATCAAATATAACCGCCATCCCCGTTGTCAAGCAGGAAATCAAGTGTGACAGGTCGAATTTTAACTATACGTTGTTTATTCGGTGCTGATAGATAAAGGAATGGCTTTTCAAGCATCGCAGATTTTGCTAGATTATCGAATCCAGATGGATTCTTCGCATTTCCCCGCCAAAGGGCGGGTCATTTTTCATGTAGACTTACATAAGGTTGTATGCGTCCCTAAGGCAGTATAAAATGGTAGTAGAGGAAAATGATTTAGTAGATTCCGTGTAAGAACATCTTGAAAGCGACTTTCTGTCTATAAAGGGGAGCGCTTTGTGATCGGGTGGGTATAGACAATATGAAAGAACAAATTTCCCGTTTGTTTGGTCTTAACGATCAACGCAGCGGCCAAGAAGAGGTTCGGCAAATTCCAATTGGAGAAATCGATACGAGTCCGTTTCAGCCGAGAACGATTTTTGATGATGAACGTATCGACGAGCTGTGTCAAACCATTAAAACGCACGGCGTCATTCAGCCGATTGTTGTTCGTATGCGCAACGGCCGTTATGAAATTATTGCCGGCGAGCGCCGCTGGAGAGCGGTAACGAAGTTGGGTCACGAGACGATCCCAGCAATTGTTCGGGAGTTTAATGACTCGCAGACAGCTTCTATCGCTTTGATCGAGAACTTGCAACGCGAGAATTTGACGGCAATTGAAGAAGCGGTAGCTTATCAAAAGCTAATTGAACTGCATCAACTGACGCAGGAAAGTTTGGCGCAACGACTTGGGAAGAGCCAGTCGACTATCGCCAACAAGCTTCGTCTTCTGGCGCTTAGCGAGAAGATCAAAAATGCGCTTGGCGAACGTCAAATTACGGAGCGACATGCACGAGCTTTATTGACGCTCGATACCGAAGAGTTGCAGCATCAAATGCTTGATGAAATCATTACCAAGGAACTTAATGTCAAACAGACAGAAGCACGCATTGCATTTTTGAAGGAATCCTCTAAAATTAAAAAGGCAAAGCGTATTTCTTTTACAAAAGATGTACGGCTTGCTGTAAATACGATTCGTCAGTCGATTGAGATGGTTGCCGGTTCAGGTTTGCCGATCAAGACAAACGAGAAGGACCATGGCGATCATTACGAAATCGTAATTCAAATACCGAAGCGGCAATAACCCGCTAACGCCCAGACGACGGAACTTCGCTTTCGTCAACGATAAGCGTATATTCGTTTTACTGAATAAGCCGTTTTTCGAATTTGTCGCCTCTACAAAGGTGCTTTTTCGAAAAACGGCTGCTCCGGTCCAAGCCCGTTTCGAATCAGGGGTTAGATCGAACCGATAAGCTCCACGTCCAGGCAGCAAGAAAATACTAAAGTTTGTAACAGGTAGAGGTGAAAACGCTTGTCTAAGATAATTGCGATAGCGAACCAGAAGGGCGGGGTCGGGAAAACGACAACGACGGTTAATTTAGGTGCATGTCTGGCGTCGTTAGGAAGACGGGTATTGCTTGTCGATATTGATCCGCAGGGGAATACAACGAGCGGTATCGGGATTAATAAAGCGGATGTCGCCAACTGCATTTATGATGTGCTTATTAATGAGGTGCATCCGAATGAAGCGACTTCCGAAACCAATATTCCGGGACTTAAGATCATTCCGGCTACCATTCAGCTTGCGGGTGCGGAAATCGAGCTGGTGCAGCGTATTTCGCGTGAGGTTCGATTGAAGCAGAGCTTGCAAATGGTGAAGGATCAATACGATTACATATTAATCGATTGCCCGCCGTCTTTAGGCTTGCTGACGATTAACTCGTTGACCGCGGCTGATTCCGTCATTATTCCGATTCAGTGTGAATATTACGCTTTGGAAGGACTTAGCCAGCTGTTAAATACGGTGCGTCTGGTCCAAAAGCATTTGAATACACATCTTCAAATTGAAGGCGTTCTGCTTACGATGCTTGATGCGCGTACGAACTTGGGCATTCAGGTGATCGAAGAGGTTAAGAAGTACTTCCAACAAAAAGTATATCAAACGATTATTCCACGCAACGTTCGTCTGAGTGAGGCTCCTTCGCATGGTCAGGCGATTATCACCTATGATCCGCGATCTAAAGGGGCAGAAGTGTATCTTGAACTGGCGAAGGAAGTGATTATGTATGAGCAAGCGACTAGGTAGAGGGTTGGATGCGCTCATTCCATCATTGTCGGTCAATGACGACGACAAAGTGATTGAAATAACGCTCACACAACTAAGACCGAATCCGTATCAGCCTCGAAAAACATTCGATGACGATTCGATTCGTGAATTAGCGGAGTCAATTAAGCAGCATGGCGTTATTCAACCGATTATTGTTCGTACTGTTTTGAAGGGTTATGAAATCATCGCAGGTGAACGACGGTTTAGAGCTTCGCAGCTTTGCGGCAATCCGACCATTCCGGCTGTTGTACGGTCTTTTTCGGATCAGCAGGTCATGGAAATAGCCTTAATCGAAAACTTGCAGCGCGAGGATTTGAATGCGATTGAAACGGCCATCGCTTACCAAGGTCTGATGGACAAGTTCAAACTGACCCAAGAGGAACTGTCTTTAAAGGTTGGCAAATCCCGTTCCCATATCGCCAACTTTATTCGCCTGCTGGCTTTGCCAACCGATATCAAAGATCATGTTTCACGTGGAACAATTTCGATGGGACATGCGAGAGCATTAGCTGGCGTGAAGAGCGAATCGGTACAACGTGATTTGACAGAAGTAGTTGTTAATCAGGGTTGGAGCGTACGCCAGTTGGAAGAGGCGGTTCAAAAACTGGAGACGAAGGCTTCTGAAGAACCCGAAAAGTCCCCGAAAACAGCTTCGAAAAAAAGAGATCCTTATATCGAATCGTTAGAAGATTCGCTTCGCGAAACGTTCAAAACGACGGTTAAAATAAAACATCAAAAAGATAAAGGAAAAATAGAGCTGCAATATTACAGCAAACAAGATTTAGAGCGACTGCTCGAGTTGTTGCAATCGCTCGCGTAAGCGGCGAAAATGGCTTATCACAGGGTTGGAGAGTGTATCTCGAAGGCTTGTCGGCAACCATGTTGCAACTAGGGCAGAAAGCCGGCTGAGGCGTTAAAAAAGAGGTTGAAAAATTAGCATACCAAAGTTGTAATCTTTGATTCGAAAGATTAAACTAAGGTATGCTATTGTTGTGATTAGGGTCTATTAAAGGGTATATAAAAGTCATTTATTCATAGAAAAGAAAGGGGCAATACGTATGACTGAACCGGATGATAAACCGTATATTTATTTGGATCATGCCGCTACGTCATGGCCCAAGCCTCCTGCCGTTCTGGAGGCCGTACAAGATGCGATGCTGAATGCTGCGGCCAATCCGGGGAGGGGCAGCCATCAGATGGCTGTTAAAGCCAGTCGTGTGCTCTTCGATACGCGCAAGCAGTTGGGTAAGTTGTTCGGTGTGAAAAATCCGAACGATATTGCCTTTGCATCCAATACGACGCAAGCGTTGAACTTAGCGATTAAGGGATTCGTAAAACCGGGGGATCACGTCATTGCTACTTCCGTCGAACATAATTCTGTTCGCAGACCGCTTGAATATTTGAAACTGACCGCTGGAGTGAACGTTACATATGTAGAAGCGGATCTTTTCGGATACACGCGTGTGGAGCAAGTGGCGGAAGCCATCACACCCGCAACGAGGCTTATAATCGTCAACCATAGTTCCAACTTGCTTGGCACGATCGCCCCGCTAGCGGATATTGCAGAGCTGGCGAGGAACAAAGGGGTGAAACTGCTCGTCGATGCAGCACAAACGGCGGGTTTACTGGAGTTGAACGCTCCAAGTATGGGGATTGATTTGCTGGCGTTCCCTGGACATAAAGGGTTGCTTGGTCCGCAAGGTACCGGAGGGCTGTATATTCATCCAGAGATCGATTTGGACCCTCTCCTGCATGGAGGGACAGGAAGCCAATCGGAAGCTGTCGAGCAGCCAAAGGTAAGGCCAGATCGTTATGAGGCCGGTACGCAAAATACGCCGGGCTTGGCGGGGCTGAAAGCGGGCGTCCAATATGTATTGAATGAGACGGTGCAGAAAATCCATACTAAGGAATGGTCTTTGACGCAGCGGATGATGGAAGGGTTGTTGCAAATCGAGGGAGTTTGCATCCTCGGTCCACAGTTGGGGAAAGAGAGAACGGGAATCGTCGCTTTTACGGCGGACGGTATCGATCCGTCGGAAATGTCGTTTATATTGGATCAGCACTACAATGTCGCAGTCAGAGCAGGATTTCATTGTACGCCGTTGGCCCACGCCATTGCGGGTACTTTGGAGACAGGAGCGGTTCGGACAAGCGTAGGCTGTTTCACAACGGAAGCGGAAGTTGATACGCTCGTTGCGGCAGTGAAGGAGATTCGCAAGCAGTACGCAAAGTGATTAGAACAATGGGGGCGGAAGAACAGCATGGATGAGTGGATGAATAATCCGATGAATGCGGTGACGGTGGTATTGGCTTTATTGGTTGTTTTTCTTTTGATTCGATCATTTGCGTTAGGAGGCCGCTTGAAGAAGCTGCGTAAGCAATACTTAGAAGTGATGGGGAATACGGGCTTAGATAATTTTGAGGGCGTCATTATCGATTTAAAGCAATCGCTCGCTGAACAAGAGCAAAGAGCGGCTCAGCTTCAAGCACAACTGAACGGCGTTCAACAAGTTCAACAGCAGGAAAAAGGAAGAATAGGCTTCCTTCGCTATAATGCTTTTGCCGAGCAGGGCAGCGATCTTAGTTTTTCCATTGCGATCGTCAATACGGCGCAAGACGGCGTGGTTCTATCGGGCATTCATAACCGCGAGAATACATATGTGTATGCAAAACCGGTAGAAAAAGGCGATTCCAGTTACACGTTGACCCCGGAAGAGCGTAAGGCGATCGAGTCGGCCAAGTAAGGAATAGGGCTCATGCGGCCGATCGCACCGCCTGCTACTAGCTGAATGAGCGAGTATCGCGGTTAAGGCCGGAAACGATCGGGATGCGTCTCGAACGCGGCGGCTTGCTCTCTTAATCGATCAGTCACCCGCGAGCTGTTCAGGATGGCCGAGAACAAGCTGTTGGCGATTAAATCGGCCATTTTCATAACGAGATGAAGCCGCGTGTTTTGCAGAACAAAGTATTCCATGAAGCCGCCGACATTGACAATGCCCGTAATATGCATATCGCCGACAGGTGGAAGTTCTTTGTTAACGCCCGCGCCTGGACGGACAGGGCCGTAGCCGATTTGTATCGAACCGATGCTCGAAACCTGACCAAGACAAGCGTCGATGCCGATAATGAAAGGCTTGCGGTGCGTGCGGTTAATATCGAGCAGCGTATCCTCGAGGTTCATCGCATGAACGGGTTCCTCCAGCGTGCCGTATAAGGAAAAGTGAGGACTGTTGTATTTGGCGAGCGTAGTGCCTATAATGGGTCCAAGCGAATCGCCGGTTGATCGGTCAGTGCCGACGCATACAATGACGATAGGACGGCCGCCCGACAATTCGTCGAGCATAAGGGAAAGCTTCGCGACAAGCTGCCCGACAGCATTCGTTTCGTTGTAAGGGACTTTGAACGGTACATCTTTCGTAAAAGATAGTTTCATAGATTTCCCTCCGTAAAAGTAAATATGATAATAGTATATGGATAAGAGAACCATTTTATACGTGAGGGTGCCTTCGAATTCGTTGGAGGCTAGATAAGAGCAATATGCGGGAGGGGAGGGGCAAAAAGACATGTTAATCGCGTTTGACTCGACGCAGCAGGCGTTAAGGGCGGAAATGCTGCTCGAATACGCTGACATCGACATCGATATTTGCCCGACGCCAAAGCAAATTACGGCAGGCTGCGCGTTGTCGATCGAATTTCCCGAGAACGATCTACCGACGGTGAGACAGGTCATCGAGACGGAAAATGTAGAAATTCGGGGTATATTCAAGCCGTTAGGCGAAGCCTATGAACAGGTGTTTGGCTAGAAAGAAGGAGATTGACGATGACGATGGCAGGATGGCTCACAATGGAGGGCGTCATGGCTTGGCTGACGAATGAAGAGGCATGGTCGCAGTTCGGCAGTTCTGTGCTGCGCATTGCAGCTATTCTCATCCTGGCGCCGGTACTTATATGGATCGTCAACAAGTTGATCGACCGAATCATATTAAATCAGGCGGCTAAAAGGCTGATTACGCAAAGCCGGCGGGTAACGACGGTCGGCAAGCTGATTAAAAATGTATTTTCGTACGTGGCCGCATTTATTACGTTTATGATCATTTTGTCCGAATTCGGTATCGAGCTGGCCCCGCTGCTTGCCGGAGCAGGCGTTGTCGGCCTAGCCATCGGTTTCGGTGCGCAAAGCTTGGTGAAGGATATTATCGCCGGTTTCTTTATCATCCTCGAGGATCAATTTGCCGTAGGAGATATTATCCAGACCGGACAGTTCAAAGGGACGGTAGAAGTAATCGGACTGCGCACGACTCGCATTCAAAGCTGGACGGGCGAGATTCACATTATACCGAACGGCATGATCAACGAAGTGACGAATTTCTCCGTCAGCAATTCGATAGCGGTCGTCGATGTGGCGATTAGCTACGAAGAGGATGTCGAGAAGGCAACTGGCATTATTCGAAACGCAGTTGAGCGGCTGGAGGACCCGAATATTGTGAAGACGCCGGAAATTCTAGGGGTGCAAGCGATAACTGCAACCGATTTGAAAATTCGCGTAATCGCAGAGTGCTTGCCGCATCAACACTTTATTGTGGCGAGAAGCATGAATTACATTATCAAAAAAGCGTTAAGCGATAATGGCATTGAAAGTCCATATCCGCGGATGGTAACCTACCATCGCAACGAAGGGGGGAGGCCGTGATGGAACGGAAGCATTTCGAGCTGGGCGACATCGTTCAAATGAAAAAGCAGCATCCTTGCGGTTCCAACGAGATGGAAATTATACGAATGGGCATGGATATTCGAATCAAATGCGTAGGCTGCAAGCATAGCGTGCTTATTCCGCGGGCCAAATTCGAGAAGAACATGAAGAAGGTCATCAGGCCGGCAAACCCGGAGCAGCAGGAAGAAAGCGGCGAACAGCAGAGCTAACGGATGCATGTCGATCCGTTCCACGCTGCCGTGCCACATAGACGAAAAGGGAAGCATCGCCATAAAGCGATGCTTCCCTTTGTTTTTGAACGAATAGGTGGGTGAGCAGTTACAGAGTCCGTGCAGCGTATTAGCCTTTAATCCATGCGTCGACGCGGTCTGCATTGCTTTCTACCCATGCTTTAGCAGCTTCCTCCGGTGACTTGCCTTCTTGAATCTGAATCATGACAGAGGCCATGTCGTCCGGCGTCCATTCGAAGTGGTCGAGGAATGCGTAAGCTTCCGGCTGATCATCCTTCAAGCCTTGGCGAACGATGGTATGGATTTGCTCGTCACCGCCGTATACGTTTTTCGTATCGGCCAAATATTTCAGATCCATCTTGGCGAACTTCCAGTGCGGCGTCCATCCGGTAACGACGATCGGCTCTTTATTGGCGTAAGCCTTTTGCAACTGCTGGGTCATTGCGGCAGAGGAACTCTCCAGCAGCGTCCATTTCTCGCGCAGTCCGTATTCGTCCAGTGCTTTTTCCGTTGACATCATCAGACCGGCGCCTGGCTCGATGCCGATGATGGTGTGATTGAGCGATTGGGCGACATCTTCTTTGTTAAGATCATCGATTGTATCGATATTCATGTAAGTTGGGACTACCAGACCGATCTTAGTGCCGTTCAAGTTAGGGCCAAGATCTTCGAATTTGCCTTTATATTTCTCCAGGTAGGAAGCATGCGTTGTCGGGAGCCATGCGGCAACCATCGCATCGGCGCTGCCGTCGGAGATGCCTGCCCACATCGGACCGGCGTCAACTTGCAGCAGCTCTACTTTATATCCAAGCTTCTGCTCAAATACTTCTTTGACGACATGGGTGCTGGCGATTTCAGAATCCCATGCGACATAGGCGAGCTTGATTTTGTTACCGCCGCCGTTTGAAGTGTTGCCAGAGGAACAACCGGCCATGATCGCGATTAGGGTAAGAGCGGCGATAGCGGTCAACCATGTTTTCTTTTTCATCTTCAAATACACTCCTTTTTGTAAAATAAAACGAAATAACAAACGGATTAAGACTTTTTCTTGCTGATCGTCCGCTGCGTCAATCGATCAAGAATGATTGCAAGAATGACGATAGCGAGCCCAGCTTCAAAACCGACGCCGGTATTGCCCTGCGTTACCGCCCGGTAGACGGATGCGCCAACGCCTTGGGCGCCGATCATCGAGGCGATGACGACCATCGAGAGCGACAGCATGATCGTTTGGTTGATGCCGGCCATAATAGTCGGTCCAGCTAGTGGAAGCTGCAGCTTGAACAGCTTTTGCGAAGGCGTAGAGCCGAACGCGTCGGCGGCCTCGACAAGCTCGACAGGCACTTGGCGGATACCGAGGTTGGTCATGCGAATCGTCGGCGGAATCGCAAAGATGATAGAAGCGATAACGCCCGGCACAACACCCAGTGAGAAGAACGTAACCGCAGGCAGCAAGTAAACGAAGGCGGGCATCGTCTGCATGAAGTCGAGAATTGGCGTTACGATGCGGAGCGCCGTTTTGCTGCGGGCGCAAAGGATGCCAAGAGGCACGCCCAACAGCACTGATAAGAAGGCGGCCGTTATGACAAGCGACAGCGTCTGCATCGTCTGGCTCCAATAGCCGAGGTTCTCGATGATGGCCAAGCCGATCAAAGTGAACAGCGCCATCCGCCATTTGCCGATCAGCCAAGCGATCGCGGCAAAGATAACGATAAGAACCAGCGGCGGAAACCATTGCAGCACAGAATCAAGGCCGCCCACCGTCTCGCCGACAATGAGTCGGATGAACTGAAAGAGGGGATCGAAGTTCTGCTCAAGCCAAGCTTCAAGATGCTCAATCCAGTCCGCCAAAGGAATTTTAGGCCAATTCATGCGCTTCAGCTCCTTCCTCGGAACCGTTGTTGCCAGCTAAAGCGGCAAGGACCGCTCCTTTGACAACGACGCCTTTCAAGCGGCCGTTTTCACCGATAACGGCGACCGGCAGCTTGGTATTCCCCATCATCTCGAATAGCTCGTTCAGGAGCGTCTCAGGCGTCGCTGTCGGCACATCGGTTTGCATAATCTGCTCTAACGGCAATCCTTCCTTGAAGGAGCGTACCGTATCCTCAGCGGTAATACTGCCAAGCAGCTGCATGCGCTTGTCGACCACATAGAGGCTGGATACGCCTTGGTCCCGCATAAACTGCAGCGCCACGCGCGGGCCTTTCTCCGGCGTAATCGTAACCGCCTTCTTCATCACATGGGACGCGGTCAGTACCTTCGACAAGTCGACATCCTCGACGAAGCGCTCGACATATTTATTTGCCGGCTCCATCAGGATTTGTTCAGGCGTACCGATTTGTACGATGCTGCCATCCTTCATAAGAGCGATTTGATCGCCAATACGCAGCGCCTCGTCGAGATCATGCGTAATAAAGACGATCGTTTTCTTCATCTTTTGCTGCAGCTCGACCAATTCGTCCTGCATATCTTTGCGAATAAGCGGATCAAGCGCGCTGAACGCTTCATCCATCAGCAGAATGTCGGGATTGTTGGCGAGTCCTCTCGCCAGGCCGACGCGTTGCTGCATGCCGCCACTTAACTGATCGGGATAGCTGTTTTCCCAGCCCTTCAAGCCGACAAGCTCCAGCGACTCCATCGCCATGGCGCGGCGCTCTTTTTTGTCGATGCCCTGCACCTCAAGACCGTATTCGATGTTTTGAATGACGGTGCGATGCGGGAACAGCGCGAATTTTTGAAAGACCATGCCGATATTTTTGCGCCGGAATTTTCTAAGCTGCTCCGGAGACATCTTCAGTACGTCGGTTCCATTGAACAGCACTTGTCCCGAAGTCGGCTCGATAAGCCGATTCAGCAGCCGGACGAGCGTTGATTTGCCGCTGCCGGACAACCCCATAATGACAAATATTTGACCGGCTTCGATCGTAAAACTAGCCTGATTAACGCCCACCGTATGTTTGGTTTCGGCGAGAATTTTTTCTTTGGACATTCCTTTATCCAATAAAGGCACGATCTTTTTCGGATCGGACCCGAATATTTTCGTTACTTTCTTGGCTTCAATAATGGGCATATTGTTCCCCCTTTACTGCGCTCTCTTATGGCGCTTTTTTTCTACTCGGAACCGCAACCGTGCGTTTTCTGGACAGCCGTTCGCAGCGGTTGGACATGTAAATAGGCTACTTACAAGTCTATCTGGTTAACTTTGTAAGGGTCAAAACGGGTGAGCGTCCGTATAGTACGTACAGTTTAAACTTTACAAACTTATCGTACAGAATACTCTTGAATGCTCCTATTTTCGGTTGCGACTTCGTCTTTACATTTGAATAGCCGATTGATTACAATACAGAAAGTAGATCAACGGGGCTGTATGACGCCTTGGGAGGATAATCATGGACGAACTGGCTGCATTAACGGAAGAGCAGAGGCAGTTGCTTCTGAAGACCAGGCGCAGAGCGATTGAAACAATCGGCAAAAATATGGACTTATACGGCGTTACGATGTCGATCGGGCATTTGTATGGCAATATGTATTTTAACCAAGAGCCGGTTACTTTAGATGAGATGAGCGCAATTATGGGGCTGAGCAAAACGTCGATCAGTACCGGCATGCGCACGCTGCATGATCTTAAGATGATTAATAAAGTGTGGGGGAAGGGCTCGCGCAAAGATTTGTACGAAGTGGAGCCGGACTGGCATCAGAATTTCGCGGACTTCTTCTCGATCAAATGGCGCAAAGCGGTGGAGCAGAACAAGAGCGCTTTACTGCGTACCATGAAGGAAACGGAAGCGTTAAAAGAGCAGCACAGCGAGGACAAGCCGTTTGTCAGTATTTTGGAGCAGGATCTTCAGAAGATGAACGACTCGTATTTGTACTATAAATGGCTTGAGAAGCTAATCGATTCGTTTGAAACCGGGGAAATTTACGAATTTATTCCGAAGGAAACGGGAGATCGACCGTAATTATAAGGATTTACACCGCCCAGACGATATTAACAAAAATGTGTTGCATTCGTTTGGGTGGTGTGATATAGTATTAAATACGCGAGGAGAGGTACCCAAGAGGCCCAAGGGGGCTGACTCGAAATCAGCTAGGCGTGTCAAAGCGTGCGTGGGTTCGAATCCCACCTTCTCCGCCATACTTTTTAAATAAATGCACTTCATCGGAAGTGTACTTGACCGTATAGCAACAAACAACAAAGGCATTGTCTAATCCATTAGACAGTGCCTTTGTTGTTTTATATTTACCGCCAAGCGAACATAATCAAGACAATAACGCCAAGTACAATGCGGTACCAGCCGAATACTTTGAAATCATGCTTTTTAATATATCCCATTAAGAAACGGATGACGAAAGCCGATATGACAAAGGCAACGGCCATGCCAACTGCTAGTGTGAGCAATTCCTCGCCGGTAAAATTAAATCCAAATTTGAACAATTTAAGCGCGCTTAAGCCGAACATAACCGGCACGGCAAGGAAGAAGGTGAACTCTGCAGCCGCAACCCGAGATACGCCGATCCATAATGCGCCGATAATCGTTGCGCCGGAGCGCGAGGTGCCGGGGATAATCGACAGTACTTGAAACAATCCGATGAGAAGCGCAGCTCGGTAGGTTAGATCCGATAACTGATTCATATGAGGAACGCGCCTTTTATTCCATGTCTCAATCCAAATAAATGCGATACCATACAAAATAAGAGCTAGGGCAATCACAACAGGAGTATGCAGGTTGGCTTCAATGACATCGTCAAAGAGAACAGTCACAATCGCGCCAGGTATGCAAGCAACGACTACTTTTAGCCAGAGAGAAACGGTATCTTTTTTCCATACAGGCTGTTCCGGGTTTGAAAACTGAAAGGGAAACATCTTCTTCCAGAAGGTCGCAACGACCGCCAAAATCGCGCCTAACTGAATAACGACAAAGAACACTTCTTTAAACGCATCACTTCTATTCAGCGTGAAAAATTCGTCTACAAGCAGCATATGCCCCGTACTGCTGATAGGCAGCTACTCCGTAATGCCCTCCACAATGCCCAGCAAAATAACTTTCCATAATTCCATGAATGATATATCCATCCGTTAATTAACGTCCTCTCTTTGAAAATAAAGCACGCTTGCAAGGAAGCCGAGTATAGAAACAAGAGCTATTAAACCTATCGCCACCGGATAAGGAAAGCCGGTCTCTTCCAAGCGGCCTTCCACCCATAGATAGGTCGACGTCCACGGGAATAAAGCGCCTAACGCTTCGTTGGATAAAGCCACATTTACCATGACGATTGCTGCCGTAGCAATAATGGGGGCGACCACATTTTTAGTCCATAAGGCAATAAATACAATCGGGGTAAGCGTAAAAAACATAAGCGCGCCGCCAAACAACATCTTGCCAAGATACCCTGCGGCAACGGCTAAGCTAAACGCTGAAATTTCGAATAACGCGCCGTAAATGGCTGCTAAAAGAAACATGCCCGCCCATGAGATGACGGTTAAGGCCATAATCCAAATAAAAAGCGTCACAAACTTGCTTAGTATAAACGAGGTTTTGGATACAGGGACCGTTAATATCGTTTTGAGCGTCTTCTCGGTATGTTCGCGACTGAACAGGTACGCTGCAAAAACAGCATATACAATTAAGCCAAACAGCAGCATCGTATACAGGAACGAACCGTTATAAAATCCGGCCAGCGTGATGTCGGCTTCGGGCTCCCAGTAATACTTTTTAACGCCTTCGACAGTAAGCATGACGGGAGTCGTAAGCGCGCCTAAAAAGCTGATCAGCACCATTTTCGAACGTCTGAGCTTTAGCAGTTCGCAATAGACCAGATTAACCAATGCCGCCGCCTCCGATCAATTTGGAAAAATAGTCTTCCAGCTTCTCGGAGCTGACGAAAACCTGAGTGACAAGCAAGCCGTTCTCTACAAAACATTGGTTCATTTCTCCGCGTAGATGGATGCGATCGTATACCCGGATGATGTGATCATCGCATACGGTGTAATCGGAAATGCCAAACTGCCGTTCCAGCAGGAGAGAGGCCGTATTCACATCTGACACGGAAAATTCGGCATACTGCCGATTACGCTTGCGCAGCTCCGCCATATCTACTTCTTCGAGCAGCCGCCCCTCGTGCATGACGCCGATAATATCGGCCAGCTGCTCGATTTCGTCCAGCACATGGCTGGACAACAAAATGGTGACGCCTTTTTCCTTGCAAAGGGTTAAAAAGAGCTTGCGCATTTCATGTATGCCGATAGGGTCCAAGCCATTGATGGGCTCGTCCAGTATGAGCAGCTCCGGCTCATGCATCATAGCGGCAGCCATTCCTAACCGTTGCTTCATTCCCATCGAATAGTGGGCAAATATCTTGTCCTGTTCTTTATCCAAACCCACCGCTTCAAGCGCGCGAGCAATACTGTCTTTACGATGCTGCCCGCGCAGCCGCGCAATAATATGCAAGTTCTCTCGTCCGGTCAGGTTATTGTAAAAGCCGGGCGTTTCAATGAGAGAGCCGATTTTACGATAGATTTTGTCCGGTCGCTCGCGGTAATCTGCTCCGAACAGCTTGATGCTGCCGCTCGTAGGACGGACCAGATTCAACATCATGCGCATGGCGGTTGTTTTTCCGGCTCCGTTTCGGCCCAGCAAGCCGTAAATCTTTCCTTTGGGCACATGCAGAGATAATTGATTAACGCCTAACTGAGAGCCGTAGCTTTTGGTCAGCCCAATTGTCTCAACTGTAAATTCACTCAATGGGGTGGCCTCCTTTCGATAATTTTATTTTACCGGTGAAGCCTGACAGGGGCCTTTATCAAACCTTACTTTTTCCTTACTTCAAAATAGGGATAGATATAGAGAAAACCGTCTCTTGTCCGGGAGCGCTCGATACCGATAGTTCACTGTTGAGAGCATCGGCCAATTCCTTTGCAATCGCAAGGCCTAGACCGCTTCCTTTATCGGAACGGGCTGCATCACCTTTATATAGCCGGTCGAAAATAAACGGCAGCTGGCGCTCAGGGATAGGGTTGCCGTTGTTAGCCACTTCCGCGACTGCCGCTCCGAGGCGAGGGGTAACCGTTATGGAGATTTGCGTACATTCGCCGTGCTTCACGGCGTTCTGGAGCAGGTTACCGAGTATTCGGCGATAGGCCGTTTTATCGATTGAAACGATGAGCTCCGTATCCTCAATCTCTGCTGACAAGGCAATCTCTGATTGTTCCAGAAGGGGCAGCCATTCGATAATCACTTCTCTTGTCAGCTCGTTAATATCGGTCTGTTCAACATAAAACGGCTGTTCGTTCGAATTGAGCTTAAACCATTCAAAAAGCATATCGACAAACGACTTTAAGTCACCTGCTTTTCGGTGGGCTACGGAAAGATAATCCTTTACTTCGGCAGGATCGGATAGTCCACCGCCGCGCAAGGCGTCCAGATAACCAAGCAGGGAGGCGAGCGGGGTGCGAACATCATGGGAGAGGCTAGTTAAAATTTGCTTGTTGGCTTCATCGTTTTTTCGGAGCAGCTCCAGCTGCGACTGGTTCGCGTCTACAATGCCATTAAGCTCGTAGGCGATCTCAGCCATTGTGCCGCTGCCCCGGACAAATATTTTATCGCGTTCACCGCGCCGGATGCCGCGCAGCGTCTCCAACCAGAGCCGCTCTTGTTTTTTCATTCGAAGGATATAAATAAAGAGACCTGCGCATAGAAGCAGCAAAAGGGCAATGGCCGCTTCCGTCATCACTGGTCACCGCCGAACTTATAGCCGACGCCCCAGACCGTCAGAATAAATACAGGCTGATCGGGATGGGGCTCGATTTTTTTACGCAGACGCCGGATATGTACCATAATGTTGTTGTCGTCAAAGGCGTAATCGTCCTCCCATACGGCACGGTAAATTTGCCTTTTTGTGAACACACGACCTTTGTTTCGAGCAAGGAAGTACAATAAGTCAAATTCTTTCGCCGTCAGATCAACAGCTGTATCGTTCATGAGCACTTCATGCCTTGAAGGGTCGATATGAAGGATGCCGATATCCAGAACGGGCTCTTGCCGCTCGCTGCTTTGGCTAAAAACCGTATACCGCCGGAGGAGAGAGGCGGCGCGCGCCAAAAACTCGTCATTGCCGAACGGCTTCGTCAAATAATCGTCGGCGCCCATACGCAGACCGGATACTTTGTCGATTTCGCTGTCTTTGGCCGTCAGCATAAGAACGGGAACATGGCTGTCTCGTCGAATGCTCGTTAGAACGTCAAAGCCATTCCGTTTCGGAAGCATAATGTCTAATATAATGAGCTGGTAATCGCCGTTGGTTGCTTCCGCAAGTCCGCTTTCGCCGTCATGGCAAGCTTTCACGCGATGGCCCTCGGCTTCCAAATTCTTTTTCAGCAATGCGCACAGATCTTTATCGTCGTCAATAATAAGGATTTGATGATTCATTTTAGAGGCTCCTTCTGGCACTTGATCTTGATAAGATTTTTTACAATGCGATATCCATTGATTGGTAATGATTTAAGTATTGCCGATCTTCAATGCGCTCGCAAACGTATTCTGAATTGTTTTGCAGGACAACGACAAAAGGAGAACTCTTTTTAGGGAGTTCTCCTTTGTGACGGTGGTGATTAGTTGAGTAAAAGAAATCGCACATCGATCTTCAGAAAGCAAGAGCAACTATTCGAGCAGGGCAACCGGAACACGATTCTGCGAAAGCATCATCGTTAAATCCGATTGTGCCCTTTGTTCCTTCGGAATAAGCGATTGCATGGGACAATCTGTATTATTCAGGTGAAGGAATCGAACAGCGCTTGTGTTACAGATAAGTGTCTTTGGCACAACCCTCCGCTTCTATGCCGAGTGGACCTGTTCCTCTTGCAGCCCTTGCACCATTAGGTTCAACGGGAACCACACCTCTCTTCGCACCGTCGTTTATTATAATGTCCTTGCTGTCATCGTCTTATTCATGAGGTTTTAAAATAAATTTAAGTCTTGCCGATCTTTTTCCATTTACGCTCATGATTTGTCGTATCGGGAAAGCGATCACCCTTGCGCAGCTGCACTTTTTTCGGATTGTTAATCCCCATATGAAAGGAATTGACACCATCCTCGATGTAAGTGCCGTCGTTCGGCGCTCTGTCTCCTGGAGAAAATAAAGTCCATTCGCCCATTTCGATTCACCTCCTTGATCTGCGGTGCATGCGGGCAGTGACTGACAACCCGACCACCGCGCTTGTATAGTTTGAACGGGGAGGGGGGCAATCATGAAAGGGAGAAATCGGGAGCGGGAGATGACTTGTCATGAAGCGGGTCATTTGGTATAGTATAAAGATGCGAGTATGATCGATATCATAACCGCTCCTTGCTCCATTTATGGAGCCGTTTAGTCCAAAAGGAGGTGAAACAATATGCGCAAATATGAAGTGATGTACATCATTCGTCCAGAAGTAGAGCAAGAAAACCTTCAAGCTCTCGTTGACAAATTCAATGGCATCATCAACAACGGCGGTGAAGTTACGAAAACCGATGTAATCGGTAAACGTCGTCTTGCGTATGAGATCAACAAGATTCGTGATGGTTACTACGTTCTGGTTCATTTCAATGCTACTACTGAAGTAGTGAACGAACTCGACCGCATCATGAAGATTACGGATGAAGTTATCCGTTCGTTGATCGTTAGAGACGTAGCCTAAGCCACGTTAGGATTGATTGTTCGATTGGAGGTCTGGAACGATGTTGAACCGTGTAATATTGATTGGCCGATTAACGAGAGACCCCGAATTGCGGTATACGCCAGCCGGCGTAGCTGTGACGCAGTTTACGATCGCGGTCGACCGTCCGTTTACGAGCGGACAAGGCGAACGCGAAGCGGATTTTATTCCGGTCGTAACATGGCGCCAGCTTGCTGAGACTTGTGCCAATTACTTGCGTAAAGGCCGCTTAACAGCGGTTGAAGGACGCATTCAAGTGCGGAACTACGAGAACAACGAAGGCAAACGCGTCTATGTGACGGAAGTCATTGCCGACAACGTTCGCTTCTTGGAATCGAACCGCGACAATAATGCTCCGCGTGAAGAGAATGGCGGCGGTTTTAGCGGCGGTGGCGGTGGAAGCAATAACGGCGGCGGATCTTTCGGCGGCGGCGGCTCCTCTTATGGAGGCGGCAGCGGCGGAAGCCGTTCGAACAACAACTCACGCAACGACAGCCGTGATCCGTTCTCGGATGACGGACGACCAATCGATATATCCGAAGATGATTTGCCATTTTAATTGAAAGGACGGAGAACTCATGAGCTTTAAGCAAAGAGAAGGCGGAGACGGAGAGCGTCCAGAACGCAAATTCGGCGGCCGCAAAGGCGGACGCAACAAGCGCCGTAAAGTTTGCTACTTCACAGTAAACAAAATTACTCACATTGACTATAAAGACACGGACTTGCTTCGCAAGTTCATCAGCGAGCGCGGCAAAATCTTGCCACGTCGTGTAACAGGCACAAGCGCGAAATATCAACGCCTGCTGACTGTTGCTATCAAACGCTCCCGTACGGTTGCGTTGCTTCCTTACACAACTGAGTAGGAAGTGCAATAAAACCCAGATGAGGACACTGAAAAGTGCCTTGTCTGGGTTTTTTGTGTTTTATAAGGAGTGTTTGACGACGGTATTTCACCGTTCTGAGAATATCCGTTAAAGGATGGCTTCAATATACGGTGCTTTATAAAGGCATAATAGTCATGATAAGAATCAAGTGTTTTATAAGAAAAAAATTCCAGAAGCGGATTAGAGGAGATGGCAATTCGTCCCAAAGTTACACACATGCTACGCAAATTCCACAGCTTTTTGTTTTATTTATGAGTTGTCCAGCGATAAATGTGACATTTCATAAAATAGGAATTGAACATTTTGCGAAAGAGGACTACAATGAACATATTGATTAGCTAGAGTCGTTCTCATGTTGGGCAAGGCTTGTGAATGTTTTCACATTTCACCGTTCCTATTCTTGAACGGAAAACGAACGGCTCTAATAACACAGCAAGGATAAGGGAGGCTGCAATTCGTATGTCCGAAACAGTAACGAAACAAACCGAAGGTGCTGAAGCAGTATCTGTACGTGAACTGGATGTGCTTGAACAATTGTTGAAGCCGGAAGTTCAAAGCTCGCTGAATGTGCTGGTGGAAAACCTGCCAAAGCTGGCGGAAATGGTTACGCTGCTCACGAAAGCTTATGACGTGGCATCGACCGTAGCGAATGACAAAGTATTGATGAACGACATGACACACGGCATTACTGAGTTTGCAAAACCGATCGTAGACAAAGCGAAAAACGTTGCTGCAGCAGCGGTAGAAGCCAATGATCGCGCACAAGCCGAAACGGCGACTATCGGCCTGTTTGGTCTGCTTAAAATGCTGAAAGATCCGCAAGTACAATCGACGTTCCGTTTCGCGCAGGCGTTTCTGGATGTATTGTCCGAACGTAACAAGAACGCCAATTAATCTGCATTAATACAAGAACGGAGGATAAGATTAGCATGGCTAAACAAATTTTGATTCTCGGTGGCGGCTACGGCGGTTTGCTTAGCGCCCTGACTGCACGCAAATATTTCACGCCTCAAGAAGCTGAGATTACACTCGTAAACCGTGTACCTTACCATCAAATCGTAACGGAATTGCATCGTCTGGCTGTTAGCGGTTTGAACGAGGGCAACGTTGCGCTCCCATTGAATAAGCTGTTGAAAAATAAATCGATCCAACTCATCATCGACAATGTTGAGAACATCGATCCAGAGAAAAAACAAGTTCGTTTGCTGGCAAGCGGCAACCTGGGCTACGACAAGCTCGTTGTTGCACTCGGCGGCGAAACAGCTTTCTTCGGCATTCCTGGTCTGGAAGAAAACAGCATGACGCTGAAATCGGTTGAAGAAGCGAAAAAAGTGTCTGCGCATATTCAAGCGCGTCTAGACGCTTATGCAAAATCGAAGGACGAGAAGGACGCTACCATCGTTATCGGCGGCGGCGGCTTGACCGGTATCGAGTTGACGGGCGAAATCGTCGACATGCTGCCAAAATGGTGTGAGAAGCGCGGTATCGATCGCAGTGAAATCAAACTGCACAACATCGAAGCAGGTCCAACGATTCTGGCAGGCTTCCCAGCTGAACTGCTCGAGCGTGCGAAAGAAAGCTTGACCAAACGCGGCGTTAACCTGATCATGGGCGTTGCAGTTACAGAAGTGCAAGGCACGAAGGTTATGCTGAAAGACGGCAGCTCGATCGATACGAATACATTCGTATGGACCGGCGGCGTAACAGGCAACCCAGTCGTTGCAAACTGCGGTATCGAAGTTAACCGTGGCCGCGCTACGGTGAATGAGTTCCTGCAATCGACATCCCATTCCGACGTATTCCTTGCCGGCGACAACGCTGTTGTATTCGGTCCGGAAGGCCGTCCTTACCCGCCAAGCGCGCAAATCGCATGGCAAATGGGCGAAGCGATCGGTTACAATCTGTATGCTGATTACAAAGGCATTCCGTTGCAATCGTTCCAATTCGTTAATTCCGGCGTTCTGGCGAGCCTTGGCCGCAAAGACGCAATCGGCACGGTCGGCGCAAGCCAGCTTCGTCTGAGAGGCCTGTCTGCTACGCTGATGAAGGAAGCGAGCAACGTGCGCTATCTGCAGCATGTTAACGGCCTCTCTTCGATTCTTCATTAATTAATTGAGACGGCCATAGCCGTCCGGAGCCCCCGTCCCCGTGACGGGGGCTTTTTTAACATCTCAATCAGCGACCAAAGCGGATCAAAAACGATTTTAAAACCTTTGCTACTTAATGGGCGGACAATCGTATATACAAGAGATGGGGCGTTAAAAGAAGACGTTTATTCGCGTCCTGCAGGGCGATAATGGTAAGTAGCACAACAGCTTGGACGCGACGCCTTACGAACGGCCGAGAAAGAATGGAGGAACGCAATGGAACCGCAACAGACAGGAGCAAGCCGCTTTAAACAATTTATATTGAACAATAAATTTGTCATCTTTTTGCTAGTGCTGCTGCTCATCGGCCTGAATATTTTCATATTCACCAAAATCTCTTATATTTTTACACCGCTGACCGTTTTATTCAAAACGATTTTGCTGCCAGTTTTGCTGGCCGGGGTGGTCTATTATCTGTTGAATCCTATCGTGGATGCGCTTGAGAAGCGAAGGGTGAAGCGGGTCTATTCGATCATTATTTTATTTTTACTAATCGTTGGCATTATAACCGTGCTGCTGGTGTCCGTAATTCCGCTTATTACGGATCAGATCACCAATCTGATTCACGATTTGCCGAAATTTGCGGAGACACTAAGGGTGCAGTTCGACGATCTGACAGACAGTGCGTTGTCTACGCAACTGCAGCAGTGGTTTGATTTCAACTCAGCTGAGATGACCGGCAAAATAACCAGTACCTTCACCAACTGGCTTAACAGCGCCTGGTCTAGCGTCGGCTCTTTCGTTCACACGTTGAAGGAAGTGGTGCTGGCAATTGTAACGCTTCCGTTTATTTTGTTCTACTTGTTGAAAGATGGTAAAAAGCTGCCGAAAAGAATTGTAGGCTTCTTACCGACAAGGCTGCGGAAGTCTTCGCTGGGTGTATTCGGCGAAATGAACGAACAAATCAGCAGCTACATTCGAGGACAGATTATTATAAGCTTCTGTATCGGCGTGCTGCTCTACATTGGCTACATTATCATCGGGCTCAAATATTCGCTCGTTTTGGCGTTAATTGCAGCCTGTACGGCCGTTGTCCCTTACCTTGGACCTGCGATCGCGATTACGCCTGCGCTTATCGTTGCGGCGGTCGATTCGCCGATCATGCTGTTGAAAATGGTCGTTATCTGGACGGTCGTTCAATTGATCGAAGGGAAGTTCATTTCTCCGCAAATTATGGGCAAGTCGCTGCAAATTCACCCGATTACGATCATCTTCGTTATTTTGACGGCCGGCAATTTGTTTGGCGTTGCGGGGGTCATTTTAGCGGTACCGGGCTACGCGGTGCTTAAAGTGTTTTTCACGCACCTATTCGGCTACTTTACTTCGAGATCGACGCTTTATGATGACGATAAGGAATCGGTTTCCATTGAAAGCGGTAAGGGTGCCGGTGTATAATTAAGGAAATGAATAAGCACGGAAGAGGAGGAGCCTGCCACAGCGGGCTCTCTCTGTCTTTTTGGAGCGGTATGGGGCCTGCATAATTGCAGGCTCTTTTTCTTATGCTTATAACATCAAAGGGGGCAATCTTGTTGGCATTCATTCTTACTCTTGTCATTGTCATTGCGGCTACCAAGCTAGCCGGAGCTTTATCAGTGAAACTTGGTCAGCCATCCGTACTAGGTAAACTGCTGGCTGGGGTTCTGCTCGGACCGGCCATTCTCGGCTGGGTGCAGCCGAATGAATTCATTCATTATTTTTCAGAGATTGGCGTCCTGTTGCTTATGTTTATTGCCGGTCTAGAAACAGATTTAGAACAGCTGAAGCGCAATTGGAAGTCGTCCTTCGCGGTAGCAGCGGGAGGGGTGGTGCTGCCTTTAATCGGTGGTTATGCGGTTGCTTCCGGGTTCGGCCTGAACCCGTCGGAAGCATGGTTTATCGGGCTGCTCTTGTGTGCTACTTCGGTCAGTATTACCGTTCAGACATTGAAGGAGATGGACCGTCTTGGCTCGCGTGAGGGAACGACTGTGCTTGGAGCGGCAGTAGTCGACGACGTCATCGTTGTTATTATGCTGGCTGTTATGCTGAGCTTTCTTGGGGAGGGTGCTGCTGCTGACGTATCGATCGGTTTGCTGATCGGCAAAAAGGTTGTTTTCTTCGTTGCTGTCCTGCTCGCCGGATGGTTCATTGTGCCACACTTCCTGAAGCTGTTCGCGCCGTTCCGTGTGACACAGGCGGTGATGAGCGGCGGATTGATCGTTTGCTTCGCCTTCTCGTACTTTGCCGAGAAAATGGGCATTGCCGGCATTATCGGCGCTTTCGCGGCGGGGTTGGCGATATCGCAAACCGCTTATAAAAAGGAGATTGAAACGAAAACGGAACCGATTGCCTACACGCTGTTTGTACCTGTTTTCTTCGTCAGTATCGGACTTAACATTACGTTCGAGGGCGTGGGCAGCCAGCTTCCGTTTATTATCGCAATGACGGTGCTGGCGATTCTGTCGAAGCTGATTGGCGGAGGTCTCGGCGCAAGGTTGACTGGCTTCGATACCAGATCGTCAATTGCTGTCGGAGCGGGTATGGTATCACGGGGAGAAGTGGCGCTTATTATCGCGTCGACCGGATTGGTTGGCGGTCTGCTGCATCCGGCGTATTATACGTCCATCATCTTAGTTGTCATCCTGACAACGCTTGTTACGCCGCCGCTGCTGAAAGCCGTGTTTCCAAAACCAGTCGAGGGTGGAGTGGCTGACATCAATCGGTAAGGATGATGGAGTTGATGGAGAGGAGTGGCCGCACGAGGTTTGACCGCCGACGTGTGACCGAGCACCGCGTGCCGTAATGGCACCGCACGCCAGAAGGCGCACGATGCGGAAAAACGCTAGTAGGATGGCTGGTGGTTGGTGAAAAGCAACTTAGCTCGCAGTCGTGCAAATGAAAAGCTGTGACAACGTACGATGAGGTTGCGCGCTTGCGCAGTGTGGTTTGTCTCCCAAGGGTAGAGGTGCACGATTGTCCGATTAATTAAAGAAGATGATTTTAAATAGGTAAACTGCCGAATGCATAAATACATGCACATTCAAAATTATTTTGAAAATTACATTTAAAATTCCGGCGCCCAAGGTCGCTCCTTCATCCTTCGATGGGAGTAGTGGGGCGCTTTTTCGTGCTCCATAACATATTCGTGGCTGACATTGGCGTGGAGTGGTTGTTGCGTTATATGCTAGGCTTTAATATAGAACGCCAAGTGGCAGAGTGCTGGAAAATAAGTGCAGTATTGCAGTTATTTTTTCACTATCAAGGCCAATCGGAGCAATAACTGCAAAAAGGATGTTATTGTCCGATGGTTTAGGTTAAATAAGACCCCGGAGGACGAAATAACTGCAAAAAGGCAGTTATTGCTCTTTTAACACGAGTTTTGGGACAGAATAACTGCCTTTTTGCAGTTATTGGGTATAGGGACGGATTCTGAGTAGAGGAAGGGCGCAGATGTGTTGTACGAGAAGAGGGAATAGGGGCGTAATACAGTCTTGTACGTTTGGTTAGCATGCAACAAGGTCAAAACCTGCCACTAGGCAGGTTTTGACCTGAGCGGACAGGCTCTGCATCAAAATCAGTACCTGACTGAAAAGGAGAGAGCAGCGAAGGGGCAGAGGGATTCTGGAGAAACGGTAGTGGTCGCTTTTAAAGCCAGATTCCTACCGCAACCTCTATAAAATAAAAGGAATCAGGCTTTAATGGCGATCGGAAGAACCCTCTGACCCGCAGCGCTTGCCATCACCTATAGTCAGGCACTAATTTCCATTCTGAGCTATAAAACAATACAGGCTGTCGAGAGTATCTCGACAGCCTGTAGGTATTCGTCCCGCTTGAAGCGGGGCGATGATTATAGTTGTTGAAGCTGGCCTTAAGCCGTTACGAATTCGGGCTCTTGTGCCTGCGATTCGTCTTCGATAATAAGCTCGACTTTCTTAATTCGATGCTTCGCCACTTCGCGGACGATGAAGCGCATATTCTCGTGCTTCATCTCTTTGCCCGGTTTCGGGTCGAGCATAATACTGTACAGCCAACCGCCGACCGTATCGACTTCTTCGTGATGCAGATTGACGCCGGTCAGGTCGCTAATTTCGTCGAGCAGCACTTTGCCGTCGAGCAAGTAGCAGTTGTCGTCCAGCTTCTCGATTTCGCGGCGCTCGTCGCCGTCGAATTCGTCGCGGATCTCGCCAACGATTTCTTCGAGAATGTCCTCGATCGTAATCAAACCCGATGTACCGCCGTATTCGTCCATCAGAATGGCGATATGAACGCGTTCCTGCTGCATCCGCTTAAGCAATGTCTTGACCGGAAGCACCTCGGAGACGGTCAGAACCGGATAAATAAGCTTTTTGAAGTCAAACTCGCGGTTGTCCTGGAATTCCAGAAACAGCTGCTTCGTATTGATCATGCCGACAATGTTGTCTTTGCTTCCTGTAGCGACTGGAAAGCGTGTATATTGTTCCTTGCGGATAATATCCATATTCTCGATCAACGAATTATTGGTATAAAGGCAGATCATGTCGGTGCGCGGCACCATAATTTCTTTTGCCAGCATTTCGTCGAATGCGAAGATGCGGCTTACGTATCCGTACTCGGTGTTGTTGATTTTACCGCTTTGGAAGCTGTCATTCAGAATGATCTGAATTTCTTCCTCGGAATGGGCTTCTTCATGCTCTTTCGCCGGCTTCAGGCCGAACATGCGCGTTACCGCATTGGCGGAGCCGTTCAATACCCAGATAAACGGGAACATCATTTTATAGAAAAAGATAATCGGTTTAGCGACGGCAAAACTAATAAATTCGGCCTTTTGAATCGCCCAGGTTTTCGGTGCGAGCTCGCCGATCACGACGTGAAGAAATGTAACGACGGAGAACGCGATGATAAAGGATAAAATATGGCTGATATCGCTGTTGATGTGCATGCTTTCGAATACTGGCAAAAGAATTTTCTCGACGGTCGGTTCTCCGAGCCAACCGAGTCCGAGCGCTGTAATCGTAATACCGAGCTGACAGGCTGACAAATAAGCGTCCAGGTTGCTCGTTACTCGTTGTACGGCGAGCGCATTCTTCTTACCTTCAAGCACCAATTGATCGACACGGCTCGTGCGCAAGCGGATAATCGCAAACTCCGTTGCTACGAAAAAAGCGGTCAATACGATCAACACTGCGATCAAAAACAAATTTAATCCTATACTACTGTCCATTTGGGCTCTTCACAATCCTTTATCCATTGTATTTTTTTGAAAGATAAGTGCTTATGAAATACTATACTGAAATGTACCCGTCACATGCAAATTCTCTATTTCGCGTTAGAAGTCTTGTAGGACGCAATATGGCGGAAAAATCAGAACATTAACCTCGATATTAGCCGATTTCTCGTCTTTACAACGTCTATTCGCGGGCGTATGATGAGTTCAGTTGAACTTGTAACATGCGACGAAGGAGGAAGATGAAGTGGAATCATTCACGCTCACCCGCAAGGAAATGGCTCAGCTGCTGCTGGCGCTGCACGGCTCGAACGACGAGAAACCGCTTGTCGTACTGCAGCGGGCTTGGAAAAAAGCGCACCGGGACGCTTGCGAAGCGGGCTCCACACTGCCGGCCTTCTTGTCGACCTCATTGCCTCCCGTATTGGAGAAGCTGATCAAAGGAAATGTGGTCAAAGGCTTCTCGCTGCAGGAAATATCGGCGTTGGGCCAGTTGATCGAATACTCTCATATGTCGATCACGTCTATGCAAAACTGGGTGAAGCGCGATTTCAAAGCTTACTTCTGTCCGAAAGTCGGTAAAAAATATTCGCTCAATCAGGCGGCGCTGCTGTTCGTCATAGACGATCTGAAGTCGAATCTCGATTTCGACTCGATTCGGAAGCTGTTCGATATCGTCTTCAATCGGCCGGAGGACGACTGCGACGATCTGATCGGACCGCTTGAGCTCTACGCTACCTATTCGGCGATGTTCGAAGAGCTTGACGCCAACAACGACCAACTGCTCGATACGGTCGGCCATGTGAAAGGCGTACGCAACCAGGACGCCTTGACGGAGAATGCTGTCCGGGAATCGGCGGCCAAGTTTGCAGAGCGGGTGCCGTATTTGGCGGACGGGCAAGCCGAGGCGCTCCGCAACGTGCTGATGATTGCGGCGATCTCGATTCAGACGTCATACTTTCATTCGCTCGCCAGACGATACTGCAACGCTACGCTGTTTTTGAAATAGAGAAGGAGGCGAAGGAATGGAACGTTTGATCGAATATTGTCTCAGCAAGCCAGGCGCTTCAAAGGAATACCCGTTTGGTCCTGATCCGCTTGTTATGAAGGCCGGGGGAAAAATGTTCGCGGTATTCGGCGACGATTCGATCTCTCTGAAATGCGAACCGATGCTGGCGGCCGATTTGAGAGACCGGCACGAAGCGGTCGTGCCCGGCTATCATATGAACAAGAAGCATTGGAACACGGTCTATTGGAATCGTGATTTAGACGATGAGGATTTGCAAGGCATGATCGATCACTCTTACGAGCTTGTCGTCGCGGGACTGTCCAAGGCGGCTCGAATGAAGCTGTCCGAATAGAATGAAAGAGAGGCAGAAGCGCGCAACGAATGCGGCTCTGCCTCCTTTCGTTTTAGAACTTATTGATCTGCTGCTCCGACCAATCCCCAATATAGGGAAGCTTGAAATACTTACCCTGCAGCGCGAGAAGCATTAGCGCAATCCAAAGAATGAAGGTCAGCGGTCCCAGAATGATGCCCAGCAGCCATCCGATTAACGGAATGAAGCCGAGAATAATATTTAAGACTACGAGAATCACAGAGACGACAATCGATTGCATCGCATGAAATTTGACGAAGCGGCTGTTTTTCTCGATAGCCAAAAATATGATTCCGGTAATAAAGCCTCCTAGATAGGCCAGCAAGCCAGCTACCTTAGGGTCAAGTCCGGTCGACGAACGATCCGGCTCGTAATGAGGCGTTGACATAATAGAGAGGTCACCCTTTCTATAGTTTATCCTGCCTTGATTGTATTCGTTCCAAAGATGGATTATTCCTTCTGAAACACCGCATTTTTCCCCAAATGGATGCATTTTTTGTAAAAGTTTTGTAACCTGTCGCTCCGCCGTCTCGTTTAAAATGAAGAAAGCGTGCTAGATTGTGCGTTTTTTGGAGATTCGACAGATTATAGAGTTGGGAGAAATAGCAATCATGCGAATGAATAAAAAAGGGATAGCCGGCTCGCTGGCGGTCGTTGTGCTGCTGCTTGGCGTTATTGGCTACTTTAACAGGGGCCAGCTGGCTATGCTTGGCTTCAACTGGTTTTTGCGGGATAAGGTAGAATCGACCCTCGAAAATAGCTACAAGCCGATCGATGGCAGGGAGCCGGTACCGATTTCGCAGGTCAAAGGCGACGAAGATAAACCGCTTGCGATGCTGCTGCTCGGCGTCGATCAGCGCGGCAAGGAAGTTGGGCGGTCCGATACGATGATCTATACGATTGTTCGTCCGAAGGATGGAGCGGTTCTAATGGTATCGATTCCTCGCGATACGTACGTGGAGATTGCGGGCAGAGGCAAGAAAGATAAAATTACGCACGCTTATGCCTTTGGGGGAGCGAAAATGTCGCTGGAGACGGTCGAAAGCTTTTTTCAATCGCCGGTCGATCATTACGCAGCGATCAACTTCGCAGGTTTTCGCGACGTAATTGATGCCATGGGAGGTATTTCACTCCCTATTGAAGAAGATATAATAAATAAAGATCCCGATCATGAACATTTTGTCGTGAAAGCCGGTCAGGATGTATATAATGGCAAAGATGCACTTAATTATGTTCGATACCGCGAGGACGCGGGCGGCGATATGAGCCGGACGAAGAGACATCAGACGTTCCTCTCTGCTATGCTGGATAAAGCGTCGCAAGTCGGCCAATGGACGAAAATACCGGAGTTTGTCGGCATTATGGGCGATAATTTCAATACCGATCTGCGTCCCGATCAAATGATCGATCTGGGGCAGGCGATGCTGCAAACGGGCAACCGGACGATCTACAGCTATACGCTGAAGGGCGAAGGCCATCGTCTGCAAGCGGGCGGCGCCTGGTACTTCTTCGCCGATGAGCAAGACTTGGCGGATGTTCGCCGAATGATCGCAAGCTGGATGGACGGGGATACGCGCAAGAGCGACTTGATCATTCCGGAGGCAAACGGATCGGTCAAGAGCGAGAAGCCGGTACAGTCGCTGTCGACGGGAAGCGGGACGGCTGCGGCCGAAGAGCAGGAATAGCCGGTTACTCGTCGCGATAAGCGGACATCGATCGTTGTCGTTTTTAATTCGAGCATAAAGATGGGCATAGGACGTCATTACGTCATTACCGTTAAGAGAAAGAAATGGAGTTGAATGACGATGAACATTGCGTTCTTCCTGCTGCCCAAGCAGGACGTAATTACCGTAACGCAAGAAGCAACGCTCAGGCAAACCCTGGAGAAGATGGAGCATCACCGGTACACCGCGGTTCCGATTATCGATGAACACGGCGGGTATGCCGGGACGGTAACGGAGGGCGATCTGCTCTGGTTTATGAAGAGCCGGCCGGATCTGACTTTCGAGAACGCCAACAAGGTGAAGCTGTCGGAAGTGCCGCTGCGGTTGAACAACCGGTCTGTACAAATCGACTCCAACATGGGTGATTTAATTACGCTGGCGAAGGCGCAAAACTTTGTGCCTGTCGTGGACGATATCGGCCGATTTATCGGCATTGTAAGAAGAAGCGAAATTATCGATTATTGTCAAACGATTATGCAGCAAGGCCAAACAGCCATGGAAGCTTAAAGTGGAAGCTTAAAAAAGCATCGAGCCTGATCCGAGCATGTGCATCGGCGGTGGTCTATTTTCCGGCGCTTTAGGGGAAAATATTACCATACGACGGTTTAACATCAGGAGGGGCTTTCGATGAAGGAAGAGAAGCGCCAAAAAGACGGTAACCGCAGACGGTTCCGTCTTTTTGGCTTATTTGCGCTGTTAATCGCCGCGATAGCTTTGTATCCGGGCTGGTACAAGGACGGAGAAGGAGCAGCGCCAAGGCTGGCGAGCAAGGAAGAAGCGAACCGGCCGGCATCGGCGGCAAAGGAAAGCGAGGCGGCGGCTGAGCTGGCCGTGGAATACGACCTTGTCATTGCGGGCGGGCGGGTGATTGACCCTGAGACGAAGCTCGACGGAGAGGGCTGGAATGTGGGCATTACCGGCAGCCGCATTGAGGCTGTGACCGCTAAACCGTTAAAGGGCAAACGTATCATTCAAGCGAAAGGGCTGGTTGTCGCGCCGGGTTTTATCGACAACTTGTCCTATGATCCGAATCCGCTCGGGGTGTGGCAGAAGATTGCCGACGGTGTAACGGCCAATATTGCCATGCACGGCGGTACGAAGTCGCCGGACAAATGGTACAGCTACTATGAGCGCAATGAAACGCCGGTTCATTTCGGCACCTCGTTCTTCTATACGCAGGCGCGCAATACGTTCAATCTGAGCCGTTACGACAACGCCCAGCCGGAACAGGTCGGGGAGCTTGTGCAGATGGCCGAGGAGGCGCTGAACAACGGCGCGCTAGGCATATCGTTTAGCCTTGAATATGTGCCCGGCATTACGAAAGCGGAAATATTGCCGCTGATGGAGCTGGCGCATGAATACAATGTGCCCGTCTATTTCCACGCTCGTTATTCCGATATGGAGGAGCCAGGCACTAATATTGAAGCGGTAAACGAGCTGATCGCCTATGCCGAGCAAACGGGAGCGGCCGTTCATATTGACCATATCAACAGCACCGGCGGGACGTTCTCCATGAAGCAATCGCTCGCCTTGATCGAGGAGGCGCGCGACCGTGGGCTCGATATAACGTCCTGCGTCTACCCTTACGATTACTGGGGAACGTACCTCAACTCGGCCCGATTCGACGAGGGCTGGCAATCGCGCTTCCACATTACGTTCGATGACTTGCAGATTGCCGGCACGATGGAGCGGCTGACGGCGGAAACGTTCAGCCGCTATCGTTCCGAAGGGAAGCTGGCGGTAGCGTACGCCATACCGGAGCAGGATGTGGTCGACGCGCTGAAGGCGCCTTACGTGATGATCGGCAGCGACGCGATATTGGAGCCGGGATTGAACAATCATCCTCGCGCTTCCGGCACGTTTGCTCGCACAGTCGGCTTATACGTGCGAGAGCGGCAGGTGCTGTCGCTGATGGATGCGGTGGCGAAAATGACGCTGCTCCCGGCTCAGCGGCTGGAGAAGCAAGCGCCGGCCTTGCGGAAAAAGGGCAGGCTGGCGAAGGGGATGGACGCGGATATCGTCCTATTCGATTACGGTACGATTCGCGACCGGTCCACCGTGGACAAGCCGGATTTAACCTCTTCAGGTATCCGGCATGTTATCATAGGCGGCCAATTAGCGATGGAGGACGGTAAGCTGAACAAGCGGGTCCGCGCGGGAGAGCCAATCCGCAGCCGCTTTGTTCGTTTGAAGGAAGGGGCCGGTACGCTGCAATGGGGGGAAGACCGGACGCCGGTTGTTTCGCATAACGGGACCCCTTACGTCGACATTGAGACGCTGAAACGGCATGGCTACAGCCTGATCGCGGGCGAGGGGGTGCGGTCCGGGGTGTATCGTGCGGTCAGTCCGAGCGGCGGCGACGAGTTGACCTCGGTCTTCGGCGGCAAGGCTAGCAAACGCAAGCAGACTACGCCTGTGCAGGAGAAGAATGCAGGAGAAGCGCCAGCCTTGCCGATAGGCGAGCTCATGTTGGAACGGGGACATCAGTTGGAAGCTGGCGAGACGGCCGCGCAACTGATGTCGATCGGCAATCGCGATTTTATGCCGCTGACGGCGTTCCAAGCGTTCGGATTGGAGATAGCCGAAACGAAGGACGGCTGGGCTGTTCAGTCGAAATAAAGCGAGTTGCAATTGCGAATAGAGGAAACAACAAAAGCAGCGGCGGCCGGTACAGTGCCGCCGCTTTCTTTTTTTAACCGTTATAAACGGGAATTTCGGGCGTATCCTATTTTTTGAAACGCGGGCCGAACCGCGCCGTATCAAGGAGAACGGGCAGTGGGCGGGCTGTTCGGATTGTGGATGCGATGTTAAGCTTTTGTGCTATAATGGGGTGGAACGTTTAATGGCACAATAAATCGCAGACGATTATGTACGCAAGAGGTGAAAGGTTTGAATCCTGGATTGAAATCAGTTCTTTGGAGCGTAGCGGCACTGCTGCTTATTTTGACGCTGGCCGTGCCGGGACTGAATTTGTTGACGATTATGGTCATGATGGTGCCATACGTCGTGCTCTATACGATGCTGACAACGCGCTCGTTCTTATTTCACTTGATTCCCGTGTGGGTGATTGCAGCTTTGCTGCTCGGACCGGCGGTGCTCATTATTGCGTTGTTCTTCCTCGTTCCAGCCGTCGTTATGGGACAATTATACCGCAAGAAGGCGCCGGCGCCTTCGGTACTGAAGCGAACCTTTGCGGCGCTGCTTGCGCTGCTGCTGCTGGAAATGATCGTATTCCAGTATGCGCTTGGCATATCGATGGTCGATGAGCTGACCAATACCGTTCGGACCATGATGAGCGAGATTCAAGCGCAGAACGTCCTGCCGGAACAATGGACGGAATCGCATACGGATGCGCTAATTCGGACGATGATTCATTCGATTCCGCTCGCTTTTATGGTGATTTCGTTTCTATTTACGGTCGTTGCTCATTATATTTCCCGGCGCGTACTGCGGGCCGGCGGAATCGACGTTCCGGCTATGCCGGAAGCGAAGGACTGGAGATTGCCGCGCGGACTGGTGATGCTGTACTTGATCGTTTATGTAATGGCGCTGTTTGTATCCGCCGAGAGCAACTCCTTTTTCTCTGTCGCTATCGTGAATCTGCTGCCGCTGCTGCGGCTCGCATTCGCGGTTCAGGCTATCGGATTTTTCTTTTATATCGCGCATGAACGCCGCTGGAACAAAGTAGTCCCGGTACTGATCGCCATCCCGGTGCTGCTCATTCCGCCGCTTCACCTTATCGGCGTGCTCGATGCCGCCTTCCCAATCCGAAAGTCGTTTAAGAAAAATTAGCACAGGAGCGAATAGGAATGCCGAAGTTTCTTGTTAAGCGATGGCATGGCATGCATCAAGTTTGGGCCCTCGTATTTATGATTTTAATGACGGTGACGCTGGCCTGGTTTCATTGGCTTCCGGGCCTGATCGGCCTGCTCCTGACAGGAGCGGTCGGGGTCTATACGGCGCTGGCCGAGAAAGCGTTCCGCAATGATTTGAAATCCTATCTCGGAACGCTGTCGTACCGGGTGAAGAAAGCCGGCAACGACGTGATCGGCGAGCTTCCGTTCGGCATTATTTTGTACAACGAGGAGAAGACGGTCGAATGGCATAACCCTTTTATCGCGCAAATGATGGGACAGGAGTCGGTCGTCGGACAACCGCTGATCGAGCTTTTCCCGTCTTTGCAGCAGGCGAAAGATAAGGAGGGCGCCATTGAGGCGACAGTCGGCAGCCACGTTTACCAACTCATTTTCAAACAAAAGGAACGGCTCTTATACGTTAACGACATTACGGAGTTTTGGAAGCTGGGTAAAAAGTACGACGAAGAGAGGCTGGCGCTCGGCATCGTTATGATCGACAGTCTGGATGAAGTAACGCAAGGGATGGACGACCATCAGCGGAGCTCGCTTCAGTCGAAGGTGACGACGGAAATTACGGAATGGGCGCAGCGCTATCAAGTTTTCTTGAAAAGGCTGACGTCAGACCGGTTTCTGCTCATTACGGACCAGAAGACGCTGCGTCAATTGGAGCAATCCCGTTTCCTCGTCCTAGACGAAGTGCGGGAGATGACCGCCGATCAGAAAATTCCGATTACGCTCAGCATCGGCTTTGCGGCGGGTGCGGAGAGCATTGTCGAGCTCGGCGCCTGGGCGCAGTCGAGCCTCGATATCGCTCTTGGCCGAGGCGGCGATCAGGCGGCGGTCAAGTTCGGGGGACGGCAATCGTTCTACGGCGGCAAGACCAATGCGGTTGAGAAGCGGACGCGCGTTCGCGCGCGGGTGGTTGCCCATGCACTGCGGGATTTGATTCGCGAGAGCAGCAACGTCATTATTATGGGGCATAAGATGCCCGATATGGATGCGGTGGGCGCGGCGATCGGCGTGCTGAAAGCGGCCCAGCTCGGCGGCAAAGAAGCGTATATCGTGCTCGAAGGCACGAACCCTGCGATTGAAAAAATGATGGAAATGCTGCGCGAGGACGACCGTTTCGCGAAGCGGTTTATTTCGCCGGAGCAGGCGATGAGCTTGACCGATTCGCATACGCTCGCTATTGTGGTCGATACGCATAAGGCGTCAATGGTCAAGGAGCCGAAGCTGCTGACCATGACGAACCGGATCGTTGTCGTCGACCATCATCGTCGCGGCGAGGAGTTTCTGTCGAATGCGATTCTCGTCTACATGGAACCGTACGCTTCGTCGGCCTGTGAGCTGGTGACGGAGCTGCTGCAGTATATTCACGACCGTGTCGTGCTCGACGTGCGGGAAGCCACAGCGCTGCTCGCGGGCATAACCGTCGATACGAAAAGCTTCTCGTTGCGGACGGGAGCGAGAACGTTTGAAGCGGCCTCGTTTCTGCGCCGCAACGGAGCCGACTCGATGATGATTCAGCGGATGCTGAAAGAGGACTTGGAAGAGTACGTACGCAAGGCTGAGATCATTAAGCACGCCGGCGTATATTACGATCATATCGCGATTGCTGTCGTTGAGCCCGGGCGGAAGGTGCCGCAGCTGCTGATTGCGCAGTCGGCCGATACGCTGCTCAATATGACGGACATTCAAGCTTCGTTCGTCATCGGTGAAAGACAGGATGGCCTAATCGGCATCAGCGCCCGGTCGCTGGGCGGCATGAACGTTCAGGTCGTCATGGAAAGAATGGGCGGGGGCGGGCATTTGACCAACGCCGCCGCCCAGTTGGAAGGCACGGTCGCAGAAGTGGCCGACAAGCTGAAACGGGTATTGGAAGAAATTGAAGCGGAAGAGGGGTTATTCGAATGAAAGTGATCTTTTTGAAGGATGTTAAAGGGCAAGGAAAGAAAGGCGAAGTCAAGGAAGTGTCGGAGGGCTACGTACGCAACTTCCTGCTGCCGCAAGGGCTGGCTAAACCGGCTTCGGACGGCAACCTGAAGACGCTGGAGGTTCAGAACGCCTCGGAAGCGAAGCGCAAGGCGCAGGAGAAAGCGGATGCGCAGACGCTCGCGAAAAAGCTGGAGGAATTGACCATCGTCATTAAGACGAAGGCAGGAGAAGGCGGCCGGTTGTTCGGCGCCATCACTAGCAAGCAAATCGCCGAAGCGCTGGAAAAGCAAACCGGTATTAAAGTCGATAAACGCAAAATCGATCTGGACGAACCGATTCGCGCGTTGGGCGTGACGCAGGTTCAAGTGAAGCTGCATGCAGAAGTTAAAGCCAAACTGAGCGTGCAAGCGGCGGAAGAATAAGCGAGAGAGCGGAGGGGAGGGATGCTGAATGAGTAACGAGCTGATGTTTGACCGCGTTCCGCCGCAAAACCTGGAGGCCGAGCAAGCCGTTCTGGGGGCGATTCTGCTGCAGGCCGAAGCACTGATTACCGCGATGGAGCGGGTGCGCAGCGAAGACTTTTACAGCGTTCCCCACCAGCACATTTACGAGGCGATGGTCGAGCTGGGTGAAAGCAACCAGCCGGTCGACCTCGTCACGCTGACGGCCCACTTGCAGGATCAGCAGCTGATCGAGGAGATCGGCGGCGTCACCTATTTGGCCAGGCTGGCAAGCGCTGTGCCGACGGCGGCCAACGTCGATTATTACGCGCAAATCGTCGAAGAGAAATCGATGCTCCGCCGTCTGATTCGTACGGCGACCAATATCGTGTCGGACGGCTATGCCAATACGGACGAGGTCGGCGTCATGCTGAGCGACGCCGAGCGCAAAATATTGGAAATCTCCAATCGCCGCTCCGGCAGCGGCTTCATCTCGATCCGAGATGTTCTGATGGAAGTGTTCGATAAGGTCGAGGGGCTTTATAACAATAAAGGCAAAGGAATGACAGGCATTCCTTCCGGCTTTACCGATCTCGATAAGATGACGTCGGGCTTTCAGCGCAGCGACCTCATTATCGTTGCTGCCCGTCCTTCCGTCGGCAAGACGGCCTTCGCGCTGAACATTGCGCAGAACGTCGGCGTACGAGCTCGCGAGACAGTCGCGATCTTCAGTCTCGAGATGTCCGCGGCCCAGCTGGTTCAGCGGATGATTTGCGCCGAGTCGAACGTCGACGCCGGCCGTATGCGGACCGGCTATCTGGAAGGCGACGACTGGGAGAAGCTGACGATGGCGATCGGCGCCTTGTCCGAGGCGCAAATCTTCATTGACGATACGCCGGGCATTACCGTCGCCGATATTCGCGCGAAATGCCGCCGTCTGAAGAAAGAACGCGGACTGGGCATGATTCTGATTGACTACTTGCAGCTCATTCAAGGCCGCGGCAAGGCGGGCGAGAACCGGCAGCAGGAAGTATCGGAAATTTCCCGTACGCTGAAGCAGATCGCCCGTGAGCTGGAAGTGCCGGTTATCGCGCTGTCGCAGCTTAGCCGGGGCGTTGAGCAGCGGCAGGACAAGCGTCCGATGATGTCTGACCTTCGGGAATCCGGCTCGATCGAGCAAGATGCCGATATCGTATCGTTCCTTTATCGTGACGATTACTACGATAAGGAATCGGAGAAGAAGAATATTATCGAGATTATCATCGCTAAGCAGCGGAACGGTCCAGTCGGAACGGTCGAGCTTGTTTTTCTTAAGAACTACAACAAATTCGTGAGCTTGGATCGTTCCCATGATGATCCGTCGCAAGCCTCATAAGGTTTCTGAAAATATCCGAACAATTGTATGGGCAACCGTGCAATTGTTCGTTTTTCGTTTGACTTCTGTCGGGCGGACTGCTACACTATTAGTGCTGTCTTCCGGCGAATGACGGTTAGCCTCTTTCGAGCGCTAACGCACCGCAGTGCGGTAGACGGTAATTTTCGGTGTGCGCAAGGCACCCGGACGGGGGTATGTTTATGTCTACGGTAGTTGTTGTCGGTACGCAATGGGGAGACGAAGGGAAAGGCAAAATTACCGACTACTTGGCGGACGGAGCAGACGTTGTTGCACGTTACCAAGGCGGTAATAACGCCGGACACACGATTTTGATCGACAATAAAAAGTATAAGCTGACGATGATCCCATCGGGCATCTTCAATCACAATAAACTTTGCGTCATTGGCAACGGGATGGTTATCAACCCGCAAGCGCTGATCGACGAAATTAACTATATTCATGAAAACGGCTTTTCGACCGAAAACCTGAAAATCAGCGACCGCGCGCATGTTATTATGCCGTATCACCTGGTGCTGGACGGACTCGAAGAAGAGCGCAAAGGCGACAATAAAATCGGTACGACGCGCAAAGGCATCGGCCCGTGCTACATGGATAAAGCAGCGCGTAACGGCATCCGTATCGCCGATCTGATGGACGCGGAGGAATTTGAGTCCAAGGTTCGCCGTCTCGTCGTAGAGAAGAACCAAGTGATCGAGCAAGTGTACGGCGGCGAGAAGCTGGACGCTGACCAAATCGTACAAGAGTATTTGGTCTATGCGGAAGTTCTTCGTCAATATGTAACCGATACTTCGGTTGTGTTGAACGATGCGATCGATACGAACAAGAAAGTGCTGTTCGAGGGCGCGCAAGGCGTTATGCTCGATATCGACCAAGGTACCTATCCGTTCGTTACATCATCGAATCCGTCCGCAGGCGGCGTCTGCATCGGCTCCGGCGTCGGTCCTTCGAAAATTCAGCAAGTTATCGGCGTAGCCAAAGCGTACACAACGCGCGTAGGCGACGGTCCATTCCCTACGGAGCAAATTAACGAGATCGGCGATCTGATCCGCGATAAAGGCCACGAATACGGTACAGTTACGGGCCGTCCGCGCCGTGTCGGCTGGTTCGACACCGTCGTTGTCCGTCACGCTCGCCGCGTGAGCGGCATCACCGGCTTGTCGCTGAACTCGCTGGACGTGCTGACAGGTCTTGATACGGTTAAAATCTGCACCGGCTACAAATACCGTGGCGAAGTGATCGAGCATTATCCGGCTAGCCTGAAAATGCTGGCGGAATGCGAAGCGGTCTACGAGGAAATGCCAGGCTGGTCCGAAGATATTACAGGCGCGAAGACGCTTGAGGATCTTCCAGTGAACACGCTCAACTACTTGAACCGGGTATCCGAGCTGACAGGTATTCCGATCGCGATCTTCTCCGTTGGACGGAACCGCGAGCAAACGAATCCGGTCGTTGACATCTATAAATAAGCTATGCGCATAAAGAAGCGCCGGTCTCGTCATTAGGACGAGGCTGGCGCTTTTTCGCGCAATTTGGCATTATCGGCTGCTGCAGCGTTCCCTGGCGGCGGCTTCTGCCCCCGCAGCAAGCTGACAAGGAACAGCAGCAAAGGGACAAGGAAGGCGATTGTTAAATAGAGCAGGGCAAATTGAAACGGCAGCGCGTAAAGCTCAATCATCGAATGGAACGACCACTTGCCGAGCTCGAACACGAGAATGGCAATCGGCAAGACGAGCGGCCGGTAATCTGGAAGTCCAAACCACTGTGCAAATCCAAGGGCGGAAGCGTAATGGAGCATGACGCAGCGGATAAAGACATCGAGCACCCAGAACAGCACAATGAGGGAGTCCAGCCTTGAAACAAAGCTGAACAGCGAGACATACCGCGTCAGCATCATAAACGGATAGTTGAAGGAAGTGACCGCTTCTCCCAGTACGAGAAGTACGATCAGCATCGTCCCGGTAAAGGTGACGACCGTCCAGCAAACGGACAAAAATCCCCATTTTGCCGCTTTATCCGGGTCTCTTAGGAACGGCAGAAAAAACGTCGTGTACGCAAACATGGGAAACCAAATTTGCATGTACACCATTGCTTTTGTGATGGACATCCAGTCGGATTCAAGCAGCGGCAGCATATGATCGACCTGAATGTTTCCGGCCAGCGGCATGGAGAGCAGCAGCGTAATAATGACGATAACGGGCGCCAGTATTTGCGCGCAGCGGGCGATCACTTCTACGCCTAGTCTTGCGGCAAATGCGCTGACTGCCAGCATGGACGCCGAAATGATGAGGCCGGGGGTCTCATCGAAAAAGGCGGTGCCCATAAAATCGGTAAATTGCCGCATTTGATGCCCGTTCTGAAACGTCATAACGACCAAGAAAACGAGACCAAACGCTTTGCCCAGAGGCTTGCCGACAATTTGTTCGGCATATTGGACAAGCGACTGTCCCGGATACAGCCGATGCAGCCGAACCATAATTGCGACGGCCGCAAAGCCAACGATGGAGGCGAGCGACGGAATGAGCCAGCTGGCGGTATGCGCATATTTGTACAGCCGGAAAGGGGAAGTGAGCATAGCAGTCGCGAGCAGCGACAAATAAGTCATACAGGCCAGCTGAGCGCTTGATATTCGGCCCTTCTCCAACATTATTCATTCCTCCTCTCTACTAGGGTGCAAAGCTCTTGGCGATCGGATCAAAGAAAAGCTTCAGAAGCTGCCTCGGACCCGGAAAGTCCGGATAGGCGGCAATCGTTACAGCTATCGAGAGGGTGGTCAGCCAGAAGAAGGCATACACCGCGGCGGTACGCCGGTGCAACAGCTTGCCGATGTCGATAATCGGCAGGAAAGCGAACAGCAGCCCAATGCCGACATAGTGCCAGAAGCCGGGCGTCATACAGCGGCTTCCTCCCTTCCTCCGCCCGGTTCCTCCGCTTGCGCAGGCGGCTTCGCACGCGTGAACGCTTTACGCATCCAAGCGGCTGCCAGCAGGAGCAGCGGCAAGACGATGCCGGACAGCGTATAGAATAACGGCAGTTCGAAATCCTTCGTTTGCCCGAATTGCGTGGTCGATATATTCCAGACACTAATGGCGACGAGCAGCATTCCAGCCGGCAGAACGATCGGCTCGTAGCGGGGCAAACCCAGCCATTGCGCAAGTCCGACTGCGCCGCAGTAATAGCCGTAAATGATGCGCAAAAAGAAAGCCGTCACCCAAACCATCATCATCAGCGACTCCATATGCTCGAAAAATTCGCTGAAGGCCGCATAGCGAGTTAGGACGAGGAACGGATAGTGATACGTCAATGCGGCGCTCCCGAGCAAGCTCACAATATGCCAATTGACGAAAATCATCAGCAAGCAGAGCAGGATAGGAGATAGACTGAGCCACAGGGCCGTTCTTGGCGTCTGTCGCACATTAGGAATATAGAAAGCGCCAAAGCTGAAGAGGGCGAACCACAGCTGGAGCGCGAATCCGCCGGTCATCGGCGGGCCGATGCCATGCTCTAGGAAAGGGCTGATCGGTACTAAATCCGGATAGAGCGGAAAAATAATCACGCAGAGAATAACGCAGGTTAGCGGAAAGAAGAAGGTCGCCAGGCGCGCGATTACCTCGATTCCGCTTTTGACGGCAATGGCGCATACGAGCGTCAGGCATGCGCCGAGCACTATGGGAGGCGTTAGCAGGTAGAAGGAGCCGCTTAAGAAATCGATCAATTGCTTGACGACAAAGCCGGTCGAATAAAAAATAAAAAACAGGACCAGCAGCGAGAGCGCTTTGCCCGGATATTTGCCGAGAATCGCCTCCGCATATTGAACGATGGTCATGCCCGGATAAAGACGATGCAGGGCGATCAGCGTCCAAATGACGATCAGGCCGCCTATGCAGCCGAATATCGGAGCCACCCACATGTCGAGACCCGCGAAAGAGGCCGAAACGCTTGGCGATGCCATAATGGTCGTGCCGCTGGAGGACAGAAACATCAGAATGCAGAGCTGTGCGGCAGTGATGCGTGCTTTTAACATAACGGAAGAACCTCCTTTACGACATCGATGAAGAATGGGTTAGCTTCGCAAGAAAAGAAGCCAATGGCTCAAGAACGAATTCGATAAACTGCTGCGGTCCGGGAAGGTCCCGATCGAACAGCAGGACGAGCGAAAGCAACCATACGGCTGCAAGCATAACGGTGAATATCGTTTTGGTGCGACTGTCGGTAAGATTTCGCCACTCCGCCAGAGCAATCAGCAAAGCGGCGCATGTCGTGTAGAGGACGTTCACCGTTTACCGCCTTCCTGGATATCCTTCGTATGGTTCACGTTCTTGCCGACCAATCCGGTTCTCATAATGGTGATATGCGCCTCATAGCGCACAGGAATCGTCGGAAACAAGGTGTCCCAGGCGGGCTTCATCTCCCGCCACTGGCTAGGATAATGCCGATGAAATTGGTTAGCGAAGCCCAGAATGTCCGTATTGGCTTGCTTTGCCGCGGTTACGGTCCGTTTAATCCGCTCCACCACGGCCTTCTCGTACTGCTTTTGCAGCGGTTTAATGACTTCCGGCTTGGCAACGTCAGCGGAGGTCGTGTTCTCGATCAGGCTGCCGGTGCCCTCTACTTTAATTTTGATGCCCAGACGGCCGTCGACCATCTCCGGCTTGATCCAACAGTGGCTGTCGGCGAGCTGAACAGAGATGAGGCCGGGCTGGTCTTTCAAGGAGGTCGTCAGCGTAGCCTGCCTAATTTCATTGCGCAGCCACAGCATGCCGCGGGATTTTCGCTCGTCAAACATCGCATTCATTTTCAAGTTTTTAAAGGAGGCGGTCCCGCCGATAAAAGGCGAATCCCGATTGCCGGACGGCTTGATGCTAACCCAAGGAATAACGGCCGCATGCGCTTCATCGGCTAGCATAACGATTACGTCGAGCAGCGTCATATTCAGGCTGTCATGCAGCACAGTCATTTCTCGCAGCATTTCCGCGCTGTTGCGTTCGATACTCGGCTGCCATTGTAATATCTCATCCGCCGATCCTTTGCTAACGAACAGGTTGGCCCGTTCGCGCGGATGCGGGTGACGGCTTAGAAAATCCATCGGATCACTGATGCCGTGCTCGGCCAGCCTGCTGCTAATAATGAACACGTCGGCTTGCCCCCAGAAAAGCTTGCGAGACAGCAGCTCTTGCAGCTTCGATTCGGCGTCGGCGGTGTTGACGCCGACAGCGCTCTCGATGAGCGCTTTTTTATTGCCGATTTTCGGACCGCCGCCTTGGGATTGCTCCGGCGATCCGCCTCCGGAGCTGTCGGTTGGCGTATAAATTTGAATCGATAGCTTTATTTTTTGATCATCGGTCAAGTCGAACCCTGCCGCGGTGACGATCGCCAAATCGTTGATTTCGATGCGGTCCCAGCAGCCCGTCAGCAGGAGGGCGAAGAGCGGCAGAATAAGCAAAGCCCGTAGTGCGCGCATCGGAATCATTCCTTTTTTAATCGGTTATAGGGGGTGCGAAACCGGAATTTATTCCACAGCGTTCCGGTAAAATGAGGCCTGGTTGTCATCGCCCTTCGAGGGGCGCGTATCAGCGTGTCTTTCAACTGGTCCCACTCCATAGGGGCGAGCGGAGACATGTAAGGAACGCCGAAGGACCGGAGCGACAGCAAATGAATGAGCACGAGCAGTCCGCCCAGAACGACGCCGTACAGACCTAGAATACCGGCGCAGAACATGATCGGGAACCGAATAAGCCGAAGCGCCAGGCTGAACGAGTAGTTCGGGATTAGAAACGAAGCAACCCCGGTTATGGCGACGACCATGACCATCGGCGACGATACGATGCCTGCCGAGATGGCTGCTTGCCCGATGACGAGCGCCCCGACGATGCTGACGGCTGCGCCAACCTGCTTCGGCAGCCGAATGCCGGCTTCGCGCAGCGCCTCGAACGTAATCTCCATAAGCAGCGCTTCGAAAAGTGCGGGAAACGGGATTTGTTCGCGGGATCTTGAGATGGTGAGCAGCAGCGTCGTCGGAATCATCTCCTGATGAAAGGACAGCACGGCAACGTAAATCGACGGCATGAACAGCGCAATGAAGACGTTCAGCAGCCGCAGCCAACGAATGCCGGTGGAGACGAAGGAGCGTTGGTAGTAGTCTTCCGGCGATTGCAGCATCATGGCGAGCGTTACCGGCGCGATCAAGGAGAACGGGGTACCGTCGATCAGCAGGGCGACCCTACCTTCGAGCAGCGCCGCTGCCACCACATCGGGGCGCTCGGTTGCCTGAAGCTGCGGAAAAAGCGACATAGGGTCGTCTTCGATCCATTCCTCGATGCCGTTGCTGTCGATAATGCCGTCGTTCTCGATCCGCCCGAGCCTGTTCTCCATTTCTTCAATAAGACCGGGATCGGCAATGCCTTCGATAAAGGCGATAGCTACCGCTGTTTTGGTATACCGGCCAATATGGATCGTCTTCAGCTTGAAAGCCGGCGTATGCAGCCTCCGCCGCAAGAAGGCGGTATTCTGGCGAAGCGATTCGACGAAGCCCTCGCGCGGGCCGCGCACGACCGTTTCCGCTTGCGGCTCCTCCGTCTGGCGTCCGAATTGGGCGGCCAATTCGAATGAGGCGGCTTGCTTGAGGCCATCCGCCATCAGCACCGGATTGCCGTCGGAGATGCTGTCAACCAACTGCTGAATATCATCGATGGTCTGCATCGAGGAGATGGCTGTCCGCTGCGTAAGGGCAGTTATAGAAAGAGGCTTTTTCAGCTCGGTTTCTTTGAGCGGAGCGATGACATGCAAATCGAGCTCCTTCGTATCGGTCATGCCCTCGATATAGACAACGGCCGCTGAATGGCCGTCGGCCAGAAGGAACGGATAGAGTATAAAATCGGAGGCATTCCGAAACAGTTCGCGAAGGACGGCTAAATTCGCAGCAAGGTTGGGAGAGAGCTTCTTGGCAAGCAGTGCGCGCTGCTTCGATAACAGCTGCTCGAGCTGCCGGTCGTTTCCTCCGCTATTCTGCTGTTGCGCCTTGTCGTCCATCCCGATTCCCTCCAGTGGTCCACATGTAATCGATAGGATGTTCAATCATTATGAAAATGATGCAAAGTATGGAAATGATTCGATTGCAGAGAGAATGCAACCTTCCATTTTTGACCATAATGATAGGAAAGAGACGGGGATAATCGCTGCAAGACAAAGGCGGAGCTGATGAAAGGTAGGATGGATGCACATGTGGAAAATGACCGGATGGCTGGCGAAGACGGTAGCGGCCGGACTTATTATAAGCTTCTTGTCGATCTGGACGACGGGTTATATCGTGAACAGCTATGTTGAGACGCTGCTGAAGCAGTACAATCTGCCGATCGAGGTGCAGCCGATGGCGCTCTCGGGGGTATGGGGCAAGCTGTGGGGCGCGAAGGCGGCGGACAAGCCCGAGCGTGGGCAGCCGAGCGATAGCGAGGCGATCGATAAGGGCAGCCAGGGCCAAGGAGAAGGCGTGAGCGAAGGCAGCGATCCGGCGTCGGTCGACGCTTTCGCCGAGAAAGCCCCTATAACCGGCATCGGCGGCGGAGGCGGGTCGAAGGCGGCAGGCGCGGGAACGGAAGCGGGCGAAGGAATCGTAGACGAGAATGGGTCTGGAGGCCCAGGAGATGGTGCCGCAGGCGGTCAAGCGCCATCGATTGACGGGACGGAGACGGCGATTACGACCGAAAGACTAGGTCAAGTGAAAGAGGAAATGACTGAGGCCGATAAGGAGGAATTGTTCGGATTATTGATGAGCAAGCTGCCTCAGGAGGCTTGGCAAACGATCTCTCTTTACATGGAAAATGGACTGACGGACGAGGAATTAACGGCGGTTCAGCAGATTATGGCGCAGCATCTGGATAAGCAGCAATACGAACAAATGATGAATATTCTGAAAAAATATTAATCAACCTCTCTACCAGGAATTGTTGCTCCTGCCGATAGGCATATGATAAAGTATTAGGCGAGTGATCCGACAGGAGCATTCGCCTTTTTGTATGTTAAGACTTTATCCGTGCAGCATCGACTGAAAGGCTTAGTTCCAGACGCGAAGCGACTGCGATTGCCGACAAAATGAAAGGCAGCCGCTAGCGATTCCGTGTCGGAAATTTAGACTATAGAGCAGCAGTATCGCAAAAAGGAGACGATCATGACCGTTTTTAGGCCAAAGGATCGGGTTCGAAAGGCATGGGACGCTACCGTTCAAGCCTACCGGAACTTCCGACCCGAGCGATTTACAGGCAAGAAACAGCAGCAGTCGTCAAGTCAAGCGACGATCTCTTCCCCTTGGTGGCGGAAGAAGCCGGTATGGTGGACGGCTGGGCTGTTAGTCGTACTGGCGGCAGGAGCCGGTGTCGGCGTCAATCAATATATAAAGGCAAACACAGTAGACTACTATAATGTATATATGAATGGCGCCATGGTAGGAACGATTCAAGATCCTTCGGCCGTCGATCAACTGATCGACCAGGAGACGGAGAACGTGAAGCAAGCGAATCCGGACGTCACGATGGTCCTCGATTCAGGCGAAATTACTTACAGCAATGAAAGTGCTTTCAAGGCGATTCCCGAGACAGAGCAAACGCTGGGCAAATTGCAAGGCATGTTCTCGTCTCATGCGGTCGGCGTCGAGCTGAAGGTCGACGGCAAAGTGATCGCTATTGTGAAGGATCAGGAGACGGCAGATGCGATTCTGACCCGTGTGCAGACGAAGTACGCCCCGAATCTCGCGGCGGCTAAGAAGAAGAGCGGCGAAGTGAAGGCGCTCAGCTTCACCTCCACAAGCGCGAGCACCGAGAAGGCTCCGACCAAGAATGGCACGCTGCTGCAAGAGGTAGCGTTCGTCGAGCAGGTAACGTCGGGTACGGTAGAGACCGATCCTTCGAAAATTAAGGACGCTGCAGAAGTGTACAAGCAGATCGTGCAGGGCGACATCAAGCCAACCAAGTATACGATTCAGAAGGGCGATTGCATCGGCTGCATCGCCGACAAGTTTGATATATCGCCGGAAGTCATCTATGACAACAACCGCTGGATCGAAGAGGACAAGATCAAGGCGGGCGATGTGCTTGACCTGACGGTCTTGAAGCCAGAGGTGACGGTCAAGACGGTTGAGAGCGTAACAGAGACGATTACAATCGAACCGCCGGTCGAGGTCCGCAAGAGCGACACGATGAAAGCCGGCGAATCGAAGGTGATCAGCGAAGGCCAGAAGGGCTCGAAGCGCGTTACATACCAGGTTGTGAAGCAGAACGGTTATCTGGTTAGCGAAGAACTGGTCAGCAGCGATATTGTCAAGGAAGCAGTCGCTTCCATTGTGATTAAAGGTACGAAGGTTGTGCTTGGCGAAGGATCGGGACGGTTCGCGATGCCGGTCTCCAATTGGTCGCTTTCCAGCAAATACGGCAAGCGATGGGGCCGTGCGCATAAGGGCATCGACATTACCGGCAGCAAATCGATTCTGGCCTCTGACGACGGCGTGATTTCCTTCGTCGGCAACAAGAACGGGTATGGCAAGGCCATCGTTATCAACCATAAGAACGGCTACGAGACGTTATATGGACATCTCAGCTCGTACAACGTACGGGAAGGGCAAATCGTCGAGAAGGGCGATAAGATCGGCGTTATGGGCAGCACTGGCCGATCGACGGGCGTACATCTGCATTTCGAAATTCATAAGAACGGCGTCGTACAGAATCCGCTCAAGTACTTATAATCCTTTATAAAGAAGTGAAGCGAATACCGTCCCGGCTGCGGCTGCGGACGGTATTCTTTTTTTTTCGGCAGCAATCGTCATAGGAGGGTGTGTTGCGCGTCAAAGTTTGGCAGCGGCGGCATGCAAGTTTCATTGTGAACCGTCCCGGTTGGTATGGTAAGATAGAAGTATCTAAAAATTGGACAAGCGACAGGCGGTGTAACGATGCACGGGAAAATATTAGTGGTCGATGACGAACAGCCAATAGCCGATATATTGAAGTTTAACTTGGAGAAGGAAGGGTACCAGGTCATCTGCGCGTTTGATGGCGGAGAGGCGGTACGGCTGGCGGAAGAAGAGAAGCCGGATTTGATGCTGCTCGACTTGATGCTGCCGGTGAAGGACGGCATGGACGTCTGCCGCGAGGTACGCTCGAAGGGGCTGCAGCTGCCGATCATTATGCTGACGGCGAAAGATACGGAAATCGACAAGGTGCTCGGACTGGAGCTTGGCGCGGACGATTACGTCACAAAGCCGTTCAGCACGCGGGAGCTGCTGGCGCGGGTGAAAGCGCATTTACGCCGTCAACAGAAAATGGCGGAAGCGCCGACTGAAGCGGCGTCCGGCAGCTCCTCCGATGCGGCGGCCGCAGAGCGGGAGAAGCAAGGGCTGAAGCTGTTCAACCTGTTCATCGATACCGACATGTATGTGGTGTACAAGGACGGCGAGCCGCTTGATTTGACGCACCGCGAGTACGAGCTAGTCTACTATATGGCGCGAAACAGCGGGAAAGTGATGACGCGCGAGCATTTACTGCAAGCGGTATGGGGCTTCGAGTATTTCGGCGATGTGCGGACGGTCGATGTAACGATTCGCCGTTTGCGTGAGAAGATCGAGGATGATCCGAGCCGTCCAGAATACATTATGACGCGGCGCGGACTCGGTTATATGATGCGCAATCCGAAATCGGGAGGGTTCGGCTACGCATGAACGGAAAGCGATTTTTTCGCACCATTCAGGTGAAGCTCGTCATCATTTATTTGCTGCTCATTCTGGTAGCGATGCAGCTGATCGCCGTCTACTTTATTAGTACGGTCAAGACGTCGCTCACCGACAACTATACGAACAACTTGAAGGAACAGGCCGATATTTTGTCCAAGCTGGCGGCGCGCAATTTGGCGACCAAGCCGACTGGCGATAGCGAGGCTTCGGCGGAAAGCGCCGAGGATTTGAGTCTCGTCGTCCGCAATCTATTCAGTATTAGCGGAACCGAGGTGCAGGTACTAGACGGCAACGGGCGAGTCGTCGCGACGTCGCTTCAGGTGCCGGAGTCGTATATCGGCAAGAAAAATACGTCGCTTGCCGTCAGTCGGGCGCTGCAAGGCATCTCGGATAACGAAGAGGAAATTATCGACGAGAACGGCGTCCGGAAGAAGATTATTACGATTCCGGTTACTTACAATGATAATGAGCGGGTCGTCGGGGCTGTCTATATGGTCGCCTCGATGGACAGCCTTTACGACACGGTGAACCGGGTCAATCAAATTTTTATATCAGGAACGCTCATTGCGCTAGGTTTGACAGGCTTGCTCGGGGTTCTGCTTGCGCATACGATTACAAGTCCGATTCAAGGGCTGACCCGCCAAGCGGCGGCCGTGGCCGAAGGGAGATTCGACGAGCAGGTGCCGGTGCTGGGAGACGACGAAATCGGTCGACTCAGCTTGGCGTTCAATGATATGACGACCCGGCTCAAGGAAGCGTTGTCCGTGAACGAGGAAGAGAACGAGAAGCTCGGCTCTATTCTGTCGAACATGAGCGACGGTGTTATCGCAGCTGACGAGAACGGAAAGATTATCGTCTGGAACCGCCGCTCGTTGGAGATGCTCGGCGTAGAGACTTGCAAAGGCTGCAGCATGTCCGATCTGCTTGGATTGACGGAAGCGAAGCTGCAGGAGCTTCGCCAGGGAGTCAAGCAGACTTTTATTCTCCATCGCCATGAGGATGAAGAAGAACAGGATGAAGCGGAATCGGTGCTGCGCGTTAGCTTTACATCGATTCACCGCCGCGACAAGGGCATTACCGGAACGATCGCGGTGCTGCAGGACGTGACCGATCAGGAACGGCTGGAGCAATCGCGCCGTCAATTTGTCGCGAACGTATCGCATGAGCTGCGCACGCCGCTTACGACGATTAAGAGTTATGCCGAGGCGCTCGACGACGGCGCTATGGCCGAGCCGGAGCTTGCGCATCGATTCGTCGGTGTCATTCGCAACGAGACCGAGCGCATGATTCGGCTCGTTACCGATCTGCTGCATCTGTCGCGCCTCGATTCCAATCAGGCGCCGCTGCGCCGCAGGCAGACGAATATTCATGAGATGCTGGACGAGGTAGCCGATCGCTTCTCTTTCCAACTGCGGCAGAAATCGATTCGTGCCTCGATTCGCGTGGAGCGAAGCTTGAAGTCGGCGTGGCTGGATCGCGATCAGATCGATCAGGTGCTCGACAACTTGATGTCGAACGCCATCAAGTATACGCTCGACGGCGGCACGATCGAGCTGGGTGCGCGCAAGCCCGACGACGGGACAATCGCAATTAGCGTGAAGGATACCGGAATGGGCATTCCGAAGAAGGACTTGTCCCGCATTTTCGACCGCTTCTATCGGGTGGACAAGGCGCGGTCTCGCAATATGGGGGGTACAGGCCTCGGCTTATCGATTGCCCGGGAAATTGTGAAGGCGCACGGCGGCACGATCGCGCTGAGCTCCGAGTTGAATGAAGGCACGACGGTCACGTTTACACTTCCGGCGCTGCAAGAGGAAGGTGAACCGGTATGATCGAGAAGGCGAAGACGATGCTGCTGGTGCTGCTGGTCTCGATAAGCCTCGTACAGTCTTACATGCTGGCTTACAGCATGCCGGGCCTCGGCGCGACAGTGAAGACGGAGCAGGATATTATTAACGCAGAGCCTCTTGGCATGCCGTCCGATCTGGATAGCGTAATCGCGCCGGAGGAGATGATCATCCATTTTGGCAGCGATAAGCATACGGTGCTGTATCCTGGCACCACGTTTTACGATATGATTTTGCGGGGACGCATTCAAGGGCGCGAATTTAAAGGCTTTCAGCGGAATCCGGTTAGCGTTCTGAATTGGGACGAAGTGCGCCGCAACGATATGGGCGTGGAGCTGCGGTTCCCGAACGGGCTGCCGATCGATTTGCTGAAGAAGCTGCTTAAAGTGCAGGGCGATCTGCTGTTCTTGAATGAAATGATCGATCGCATCTGGATTTTTAAAACGAGCGATACGGAGGTCGTTCGTACCTTCTTCTTCACCGCCGACGGTGAGACTGTCTATGAATCGACGCAGGCCGATTTGACGGTGCGCGACGTGCAGGACTATGTCGGCTTCGGCGAATACCAGACGAAGTATGCGGTGACAAGCGACGGTATCTATCTGCCGTCGAAGCCGATCCAGTCGGTCGAATCGATCTATGGCTACGAGACGTATTCACCGGATTTGATGCAGCGCAACCTGTTCTTCGATCCGGCGACGACGAAAGCGCTGAAGGACCGCAATGGCTCACAAATTTTCACCGACGGCAAGCGAGGCTTGCAGGTCGAGCAGAACGGCATGTGGATCATCTATACCGACCCAGCCGCTTCGCAAAGCGTCGACAACCTGCTTGGCGAGAATGTATTCGCGTCGGTCGAGTACGTCAACTCCCATGGGGGCTGGGACGGCTCGCATCTGTTCGTTAATACCGAATATGTGGGCGACGGCAAGGCGGGTAGAGTTGTGCAATTCCAGCAATATCTGGATCACTACCCGGTCATTCCAGCGCCGCATTTCCAATATGGACGCATTCGTCTGACGATGCAGCAAAGATTTGTGACGGAGTATACTCGCTCGCTTATTACGCTCGCTAAGAAGGCCGATTCCCGTGAGCCAAGATGGCTGCCAGGCGGCGATGATTTGAAGGCGGCGCTTGATCAATACGAGCGCCGGTCGGAGGCGGTACGCGTATTCCCGGCCTTGCAGGCCGAACCGCAGCTGGAAGAGCGAAAGTTGAAGTTCTCGCCGGTATGGGTGGTGCAGCTGGCGGATGGAACGCAGGACGTGCTGCTCCACGCTTATCCGCGAGGCTATGTACCGCCGAAGTCGGATGAGGATGACGAACCGGACAAGGAGAGCGGCGGCGATCATAGTTCGCCGCCGCCTGCAAACGGCAGCGGCAATAACGGTAGTGGCAGCAATGGTGACGGGGGCAAGGAAACGCTTGATGCCGGATCAGCGGACAAAAGTGCGGATGCGGGCAAGCGTACCGGCATAGACACTGATGCGGACGCAGGCAAAGACAAAAGCATGGATGTTGGCGCGGTTTTTAACGGTACAAATCTAGGGCCAGGCTGATGCACGGGGAAACGTGCAAGCTTAGGACTGATCTTGGGAGCGGAGGTGAGGACCGTTGGATTGGGGCAGAGCGAAGAATGTTTTGATATTGACCTTTTTGCTGCTCAATATTTTGCTTGGTTATCAGCTGTGGGGCGATATTCGCGAGCAGCTGAACGCCAACAAAAATACGGCCGAGCTTCCGCCCGAGACGTTGACGATCATGAAGCAGAAGCGCATTGAGCTCGACGCGACGCTGCCGCTGGATACGCCAAAGCTGCGTGACTTGACCTATCAGCTGCAAAACGGAGGATCTGATCGGCAGGATACGGTGCAGCTGAAAATGCCGGTCGACAGCCGAATTATTTTTACCGAGAAGGATTTGCTGAATCAGCTGGGCGGACAAATTCCGGACTTGGCGCAGTACCGGTTCGATCTTCTGATGAGTACGGATCAGGTGTTTGTACTTTACAAGATGGTCGACAATCATCCGATGTTTGATGTGAGGCTGGAGCTGTACTACAGCAACCAGAAAATTACGGCTTACAAGCAGATGCGTGTAGAGGTGCTCGGTTCCGGTGAGGCGAAGGAGCAAACGGTGCTGCCGGCTTCGAAGGCGGTCGCGCCTTTTATTGAAAGGAACTTGCCGAACGGCTCGATTATCCGCGACATCCAGCTCGGCTACCACGGACAAACGTTCGATACCGATACGCAGGTGTCGGCGCCTTATTGGCGGGTCGTGCTGGAGGATGGGCTTGTCTACTATATTCATGCGATCAGCGGGGAAGTGGCGCAGGATAAAGAGCATGCGGCGGAGAAGAGTTCATAGGCAGGCAGTGAGAATGGAAAGGCCCACGGGAGCGGGAGAAAGGACTGGACGAGGCGACATGGGATTGCGATTTACGGTGCTGGCAAGCGGCTCTACGGGCAATGCAACAGTAGTATACAACGGGGACAAAATGGTGCTGGTTGACGCCGGCCTGAGCATGAAAAAAATGGACGAATTGCTGCGCGAGCAGGGCGTGGCTGGCCATCAGCTGGACGCGCTGTTTGTGACGCACGAGCATTCGGACCATATTAAAGGGCTGGGCGCATTCGCGCGTAAGCATCAGCTGCCGATCTATGCGAACGAAGCGACATGGGGGGCGATGGAACGTCATGTCGGTGCAATCGAAGCGGACAAGCGGGTTGTGATCGAGACCGGCGAGGACATGCGGATCGGCACGATGCAGGTGCGGTCGTATCCGATTTCCCACGACGCGGCGGAGCCGGTCGGGTACACGTTCGAGGACGACGGCGAGAAGTTGAGCCTCGCGACCGATCTCGGCTATATGAGCGAGAAGGTGAAGCGGGAAATCATAGATTCGGACGTGCTAGTGCTAGAGTCGAACCATGATACGGAAATGCTCCGCATGGGGCGCTATCCGTGGAATATTAAGCGGCGCATCCTGAGCGACGTGGGCCACTTGTCCAATGTGGCGGCAGGCGAAGCGCTGTGCGAGTTGATTACAGATCGGACGAAGCGGGTTTATTTGGCCCATTTGAGTCTCGACCATAATTTGATGGATTTGGCGAAGCTGACGGTGACGAGCGTGATGGAGGACAACGGCCTCTTTTTCAAAAAGGATGAGAATCCGCTGAGGGAGACGTATCACGACCGCCCTACGGCATGGGATGAAGTGAAGCGGAAATAAGAGATTCCATTTCGGCGTCGAGCTGTTCCGCTTTGGCGTTCAGTTCGTCGCGGGTAATGACGTTTTTATCGACTAAAAGCTCCAGCATGGCGCTTAACGTCAGAACGGTACGGTAGTGTTCTTCTTTCAGGTCGGCAAGCTTGGCGACTAGCTGAACTTGCTCCCAAGAAGAGGAAGCGGAATTTGTGCGAGTTTTTGTTTTCATAGATTGTGTGCTCCTTTCAGAAATGCCATAATGAAAGCAATGAATCTATTATTATTTTAGTCACGTTTTCCGAAAACATTCCTATACAGACAAATAGTCTTGCGGCAGCGGGCAGCTGCCTAAGAGGAGCGATAGCAATGAGCTTTTTCAAGGATGATTTCTACTCGACGAAAGTATCAAGGCGAACCCGTTCCGCTCAACAGCGAGACGGGTTGTCCTTTCCCCATACAAGACGCAGCGGAAGTGGAAGCGGACGTACCCGCAATTGGTCCACGCTGCGCATAGCCTTTGTATCTTCTTTTACGAGCGCGGTGGCGGCCACGTTGCTATTCGCGGTCTTTTTCGGCGGTCACGGTGGTGCGGGTGGCGGCGGTTCAAGCGTCCCGGCTTCCAGTGCGGCTGTCCAGACAACGGATTCGCTGGAGCAGCGGACGATTCAGGCTTCGGCCAAAGTAAGGCCAGCCGTGGTCAGCATTATCAATGAGCAGACGATGCCTTACGGGCTGGGCGGTTTTCTGGACCGGAACGGGAAGAAAGGCAAAGCGGACGGCGGTTCGTCGTCAGGCTCTGGCTCGGATTCCGGCTCAGGTTCGGATGCGAATAAGGATGCCAGCGGCGGGGCTTCTTCTGGAAAGCTCCAGGAGGCGAGCGTCGGGTCGGGCGTTATTATTGAGAAAAAAGGCGGAAAAGCCTATATTTTAACGAATTTTCACGTGATTGACGGAGCGGAACGGCTGACGGCCGTTATGGTCTCTGGTGAGCGCCGCGAGGCCGAGCTGATCGGCAAAGACCAGATCACCGATCTGGCGGTCATTGCGATCGATGCGAAGGGCATCGAGGCGGTCGCGGAACTGGGCGATTCGTCGAAACTGCGTCCGGCCGAATTCGTCATTGCGATCGGCAACCCGCTGGGGCTTGGCGATTCGTTGTCGATGGGCATCGTGAGCAAGACTCATCAGATCGTGCCGGTGTCGCTTAATCAGGACGGCGTATATGATTGGGAGCAGGAAGTGATCCAAGTGGACGCTTCGATCAACCAAGGCAACAGCGGCGGACCGCTGATCGATTTGAACGGCCGCGTTGTAGGCATTAACAGCATGAAGATTTCGCAGATCGGCGTTGAAGGACTGGGGTTCTCCATTCCGATCAACAACGCAAGACCGATTGTGGACAGCTTGATTGAGAAAGGCTACGTGCCGCGTCCGTATTTGGGCGTGTATACGATGGATTTGGAGCAATATTACGCGCAGCAGGATTTCAATGACCAGTTCGGCTTCTTCGACGAAGAGGAAGACGGGGCTGGCGACAGCAGTGCGAGTGAAGGCCCCGATGGCGATGCGGCTGCAGAGGATATGCCGGCGCTGAAGCTGCCGGATGACGTGTTTAGCGGTGTGATCGTGCTTGAAGCTGTTGGTCCGGCCAATGATGCGGGGTTGAAGTTCAACGATGTCATCGTTAAGCTCGACAAGCAAAACGTCGGCAGCACGATGGAGCTGCGCAAATATTTGTACGCGAAGAAGAAGGTCGGCGACAAAATCGAAATCACCTTTTATCGCGACGGCAAGTTGAAGACGACCTCGTTCAAGCTCGGCTTGAAGACGAACGAGGATGAATAGAAGTGTGAGCAATTGAATCAGTTTGGCTGAGAGGCTTCGGCTGAGGATGATGGGACGAGGAAGTGGAAGTCTTTTTTTCTTCACAGCGGGGTGAGGGTTCTGGTATGCTTGTAGTAGCCCAATTTAAAAACTTGGATCTGAGGAAGAGGAATCGACATCTATGTATTGTGTATGCAAACGGCATGTAGAGCTTGCGATCGATAAATTTGTAGACGAGTATGAGGATGCGCCTGATATCGTCGACTTGAAGGAAACCGAGTTTTCCGACTGGGACCCGCCGCGCAGCTGCGATCTGTGTGAGGATAATGCGGAGTTTTTGGTGGTGTAGGAGATGGAGGAGCCAGCCTTATTATGGGGCTGGTTTTTTTTGTTTTGTGAGGCGGGGACGATCTGGCTGGTGTGTGGATACCGGTTGCTTTGGGCAGCGGTGATAGGCTAAGCTGAGAAAAACGATACGACGCATGTATGATAAGGATATAGAGAATGAGCTAGGAATGATGAATGGCGAAAGACGAAAGGGACGGGGTTATGCAAATACAGATTGTATGTGTAGGTAAGTTGAAGGAGAAATATTGGTCGCTGGGAGTCGACGAATACGCGAAGCGATTGGGCGCGTATGCTCGGATCGATATTCGAGAGCTGCCGGATGAGAAAACGCCGGACTCGATGAGCCAGGCGGAGGAAGAGCAGGTTCGTGTCCGCGAAGGCGAACGTATTTTGTCGGCGTTAAAGCCGGATGCTCATGTCGTCGCTCTCGCCATTGACGGCGATACATGGTCGAGCGAGCAGCTCGCCGCCCACTTGGAGAAGCAAGCCGTATACGGCGGCGGCTCGGTCGCTTTTGTCATCGGCGGCTCGCTTGGCCTCTCGCCAGCTGTTTTGTCCCGCGCCGACAAGAAGCTCAGCTTCGGGCGAATGACTTATCCGCATCAAATGATGCGAGTGATGCTGCTGGAGCAGGTGTATCGGGCGTTTAAGATTAATCGGGGGGAACCGTATCACAAGTAGGGCGAAATTTATTAAGAGAGGCCTGTTGGTTATTAATAAGGAATAATAGTTGGCTTTTAAATAGTGAATGATAAGTAATAAATAAATATAATAAATTCAAGGGCATCCGGTTGGGTGCCTCTTTTATTCGTTAACTCAGCTTTCACTCGAATCTAATAGGCCAAATTGAGTAGAAACATTTCGGAATAGGAAATAATTCATATACAATTCTAATAGGTATTCTGTAAAATAAGAATATCATGGTAGACGAGGGGAAAACCTTGCCCTTGCGTGAAGGTTCATTGTATGGACTGCTCTAACGGGAAAGATAGTTGAATACAGTGAGATCAAAGAAAAGGCCATCCCGCGAAGGATGGCCTTAAAGCTTGCCTTATTGACAAAGTAACGTTAAGTTAGGCTGCATTTCGAGAATTAATTTACATTTCTCCAGAAAAATCCGTACTTTACAGGAACACACTCAACCTGTCCTGCTTGCTCCAAACGTTGCAATTCAGCCAAAGTCTCTTCGTTCGAAGCATTAAGCATAACTCGAATTTCCTTAGTACCCAGGAAATTGTATTTCTGAAGCAATTGTTTAACCGTATATACCCTTTGATTGGGTTGCAAGGAGCCGTTAGCCACCTTGTTTAGCGCTTCAACATATTGCTGATAGGGACGATATCCGGATACCTTGGCACCTTGACCTTTTTCATCAACAATGAGAATCGTCGGAAAACCTCTAACCCCTAATTCCGCACCCTCTTCCATTTCTTGATAGAACAGTTCTGCCGTTGCAGGATCATGATAATTGCGTTTAAATAGTTCCGTGTCTAAACCAACATCAATGGACGCCTGGACAAGGGCTTCCTCCTTGGCAATGTTGATCTTCTCCAGGAATACCATCTCCCGAAGCCGTCTCAGGTAAGCGTCTGCCTGCTCCTTCCCTTGTAGTTGGGCAGCTTTGAACGCAATTGAAGGCGGGTATGAGGAATGAAGCGGATCTTCCAGCCATACATCACCATCCATGGACATGCCGGAATGCCTAGCAATTTCTTCCCAATGGTGAGCCACATCAGATGGCTTGGAAATGCCATTGCCTGCATCAGCGAAATGCTCCCAGCCTGGCAGTAGCCCACCCATTCGGTATTCAATCGTCAACTGAGGGGCATATTCCTCCTCCAGCTTACGAATGTACGGCTCCAGCGCCCAGCAAGCAGAACAGATCGGGTCAGTGTAATAAATCATTCTGAATCTCCGTACGGGTTCAAGCTCAACCTTGACTACCTCATAATCTTGTTCGTCTTCATGCTCCGAACACAACCCTGTTTCGAGATCACAGGAGATCATTTTATTGTTCTCTGCCATTTTAGTTCACCTCACTTGATAGAGGGCGGTCTGTCCCTCTCTTGTATGCGATACACTCAATTTCAACAAGTGCGTCTTTGGGTAATTTGGCGATTTGAACCGCAGCCCGTGCTGGCAAAATTTCACCCGTAAAATAACTGCCATAAATGTCGTTAACCGTTGCGAAATCATCCATACTGCTAAGGAAAATCGTAGTTTTCACAACCTCATCCAGACTCAAAGAAGCTGCTTCGAGCACAGCCTTGAGATTATGAATCACGCGATGGGTTTGTGGTGTAATTCCGCCGCTAACGATCACACCTGTCTGTGGGTCAAGCGGGATTTGACCGGAAACAAACAGGAAATCTCCAGCCATGACAGCTTGTGAGTAGGGCCCAATAGCTTGGGGGGCATCCGCAGTGCTTATTTGTGTTTTCATAAAAAATCTCCTTTATTAGTTATAGTAATTAGAGCTCTTTGAGGTAGCGGTAGATCGTCTGATCCGAAGTTTCGAGGCGTTGAGCAACCTCGGAGACAGCCCCCTTTAATAGAAAGACTCCTTTATCATTAAGATCCTTTACGATTTGTTTCTTCTCATCAATCATCAAGCGGGAGACCTCCAGTTTGTATTTATGAATTGCTTCCGTAATAAAGCTATGTAGCAATTCTTCCATGGAGGATGTGAACGATTCTTTTTCCGGGCCGGCAGGATGTAGTTCTTCCGGTTCCATCAATAGATCTTTGAGTAACGTTTGGGCATGCTTCAGCGCTGTAGTATCTACATTTACACACAACATCGCAATCACATTCTGGTCCTCATCCTTGATAAAATAGGTGGATGAACGCAGCGTTTGATTTTTACCTTTAATTATTCCTGGGTAATTGGCAATAAAAGCCTTGTTCTCATATTCCTTGTCATGAATAATCTGAAGAGCAAAATCGGTTATCGTTCCACCGACCTGTCTTTCAGTAATATGATTGTTACTAATGGCCACAATAGAGCTTTCGAGTTGACGAAGATCATGCAGAATCACCTCGCAATTCTTCCCGCATATGTTCGCGATAAATTCTACCATTGGTTTATAAGAGTTAATAATTTCATCAGGTGACAAAAAAACCTCTCCTTAATCTAATGTTCCCGTAGAAGGGACTATATTTATGATTGCACTGCCCATTCCAGACCATGGGGATTATCAATAATGAGTACCCACGTCCCGTCCGGCTGACGGCGAACGACATCAGAAGACTGGCCTTGAACACGAATCTCTCCGCTCAAAGGATCCTTCATAGTCCATTTAGAAATGACAAGTGCTGTATCTTCAAATTCTAGCACCTTCTTAGGAATCAACTCAAAATCAAGATTGAGTTCCATCATATTACTGAGTCCTTCACGGATAGCATTCCACCCCTTGACGACAACACCTGGTTGGGCCACGAACACAGCTTCAGGATCATACAACGTCATTAGTTTGTCCGGGTCACCCGTTGGAAATAATCTACTGATTCCTTCTAGTACCTCAATCGGTGTATTTGCTGCCAAAACTGGCACCTCCTAAAATCGTTTAATTTCATGGTGATAATAATAAATTATCATGTTGACATTTTTTTATCAAGTCGTTATTATTTCACTAACACTACATGACATCAAACATGACACAATCGATAATCTATGTTATGTAATGTTACATTAATAAAACTCGATGGGTGGGACTGTAAACATGGATATCAAAAACAACATGCGTGAGGGTTTCAAAGATTTACAAGGGGGACTATTTGCAAGTGTCCACAAAGCGGATGTAGGAAATGCTGTATCGGATCTGATGAAAAGAGGCGTTGATCTAATGTGTTGGGCCGACCCCTTTTTTCCGGACCTTGTGATCCCACAAAGTGTAAAAAAAGCTACCATTGACGCAATTGATAGCGGCATGGCTACCCATTATACAATGCCCATCGGTAATAGCGACCTTAAACAAGCGATAGCCGTCAAATTACAGGAAGATAACCAAATGAACGTGGATCCAGAACGGAATATTCTAATCACGCCGGGTTCAGACTCTGGTTTGCTTTTTGCAATGATGCCTTTCATTAAAGAGGGCGACGAAGTACTCATTCCTGCCCCCAGCTACCCAAGCAATTTCCTGAATCCAAAGCTGCTGGGCGGCATTGCCGTCCCTGTTCCTCTCAAAGAAGAAAATAACTATCAAATTGAGATTGAAGAATTCGAGAAAAGACTTACCCCGAAAACCAAAATGGTTCTTCTGACGAATCCGAACAATCCTACAAGTACGGTGTTAAGACGCGACAGTCTCGAGCAAATTGCCAAGTTTGTCATTGAGCATGATTTGGTGTTGGTTGTAGACCAAGCATTCGAGGATGCGATCTATGATGACATCGAGTTTGTCTCGATTGCAACATTGCCTGGAATGTGGGAGCGGACAGTCAGTGTATTTTCAATTTCTAAAGGGATGGGACTAAGCGGCTTCAGAGTAGGTTATCTAGTTGCAGATGACAAAGTAATCGACGTATTGTACGGCTGTACAGTGAATGTACTCGGAGCGACGAATACGGCTTCACAAATGGGAGCAATAGCAGCAATACGAGATCGCAGCTTCGTGAAAGAGTACAATGCAATCTTTGAGCGTAGACGGAAAGTTGTCTATGAAACGATGAATTCCATTCCGGGTGTGTCCATGGCTATGCCGGAGAGCGGATTCCTCTCTTGGGTGAATATTTCACAATTAGGGACTTCAGCCGAAGTTAGCAAATATCTAATCGATCATGCCAACGTTGTAGTAAATGAAGGCACACCATACGGTGTAGGGGGCGAAGGATACATTCGTATCGTCCATGGATGTTATAAAGATGATAATGTCCTCTATGCGGCACTGGAACGTATAAAACAAGCATTAATTCAGATGAATATTGAGAAGGGGGCACCGATTCATGGATAACAATATTTTAGAGTTCAGAGGCGGCAAGTCCATGGCTTTCATTCCAATCGTGGTTTTCCTGCTATTTTGCATCCTGTTCTTTACAGTGTTCAAGGTATTTGATATGACAGGACTAGCCATGTGTGCGTTTCTTTCTATTATCATCGGTGGAGCATTCTCCAAAAACTACAAAAAATACTGGAACGCTGTTATCTTAAAAGGAATCGGTAGCCCCATGGCCATTACTATTGCAACGATTCTGCTCGTAATCGGGATGTTCTCCAAGCTGATGGCCAAGAGCGGTGTGGCCGAAGGGTTTGCATGGCTTGCAAGTTTGCTGGGTTTGCACGGCGGAGCGTTCACCTTATTCACTTTTATCTCGGTATGCATTATTTCCGCTGCGACAGGAACATCGATTGGAACACTATTTACAGCTTTTCCTGTATTCTTCGTATCCGGAATTCTGCTGGGCGCTGATCCAGTTGTTTTAGCCAGTGCCATTCTATCCGGTGCCATTTTCGGGGATAACATTGCGCCAATCTCGGATACCACTGTAGCCTCAGCTTCAACACAAACCTATACCCGTAAGGAAGGGACAGCGGAAATCTCCGGCGTAGTGACCACACGATTTAAATATGCTATAGCCGGAAGTATTCTTGCTTGCGTATTCTTCTATGTGTTTGGTTCCGGCAGCCAGGTAATTACGACCAATACGGCTACACTGGAGAGTGCAAATCCTAAAGGCCTTATTATGCTGATTCCGGTAGTTGCCTTGCTTCTCGTGGCAGTGAAGACAAGAGATATATTCAAAGCCATTCCTGTCGGGATCGCTGTAGGTGTAGTCGTTGGTTTAATTTCAGGAGTATTTACTTGGTCAGATGTGTTCTCTTTAAAGGATGGTGCTGTAAAAGGATTCCTGTTTGAAGGTTTTAATAATATGGTCAGTACAGTGCTCTTCGTTTTATCGCTCTTCGGAATTATGGGTATACTAATAGCGAGCTCAACAATGGATAGAATCGCTAGCTATATTTGTAATAGCCGTATGGCTAAAAGTGTACAGGGTGCCGAGTTTGCCATAGCGGGGGGAGTAATCATTGCTACAGCTCTGGTAGGCGGAGTGACAAGCGCTTCGATCCTTACCTTTGGTCCAGTTGCAGATGAGATTGGAAAACGTAAAAATCTCCATCCATTCCGTCGTGCCGTTCTTGTGGATTGTTTCTCAATGACCATTGCAGCAGTTATACCCTTCCTAAGTGCCTTTATATTTATTGTAACTTCAATTACTGGCTCCCTAAGAGCCGAATACAGCTTTATACCGGAAATCAATCCGGTCTCCTTGTTCTTGACCTCCTTTTATCCATTATGTCTGTTCGTTGTACTCCTATTTTCTGTTCTGACCGGCTGGGGCCGCAAATTCGAAGGTCCTGACGGTATTCCAATCACTGAAAATGCTGAAAACATGGATATCGACACTGTTAATGTATAAGCGACTCCAGATGCATCCTATACGTATTAACCTCCTGCCCAACAACGTTCGAGACCACATTACCTGCTAATAAGTCATTTTCGATTCAGACAAGACTAAATAGCCAGTTACCGGTAAATTCCCGGCGGACTGGCTATTTACATTTGATCGTAATATTCCCGCGTCACAGAAATGAAGGAACTAGCCGCCAGTTCCGTACAAGTAGAGAAAGATATGAGAGTAAAGATACACCGGACTCACGCTGCACGACTGTCGCCGCTGGGTCCGGTCGGAGGTTTTATGGGGCTGATATGGTGGAGTAGGTGTACCGGGCAGAAAACCTGACAAAGTTCGTGCCTAATGCGAAAGTGGTCAAACAGGGTGCCTCTTGATTTCGCGCTATCGAAAATACGTAGAAAAAACATCAAATGATTTCGCCTTATAAAATTGTTAAGGTACAATTGTATGCAATAAGACTTATAACGAAATTAAGTTATTGATATATCGCGCCAATGACATATTAGGAAACAGTGCTTTAATAAACGAGAAGGCGGAATAATAGGAAGCAGTCTCGCTAAAGCGACCGGGTCAATGGAGGCTATGAAGGAGTGTTTCTGTGAAATATTTGACTCAAGAATGGTATGAATTATGCCAGCGGACAGGACTTCATTTTGGCATGAGGGTGCATAAGGGCGCCTATGTACATGACGAAGCACTTTATTTGCGACTCTATAAAAAGAAGGAAAAGGAATTTATGAGTCAGAGGCGCGATGTTTACGACGTCGATCCCCGGTTTATGCTGGGGCAGGATGGCGCGCAAGGTGTAGCTCTCGATAAATGGCCCTTGGACGGAGATCAGATCAGTGAAGAGGATACAATGGTCTATCACATGTCTGCTGAAGAAAGGGATCGCATACAGCAATTAATTGCCGCTTACGATGTCCGGCCTCCTTTTGATGAAGTGAAATGTAAGGAAGAATTCAGTGAGATTCAGGAATGGGGACGTATGGAAGTGTTTCATAAAATTCCGGGCGAGCTGTCCTCACGTATTGCGGATATGCGGGTGTTTGCGCTGGGTTACTGTACGAGAGAAGTACTGCGCGAGCTGAAGCAACTGAGCAAAGAAAATGAAAAACGCATGATACTGGTCTTGGATGAATTTAGGCGGACACAACAAGCGGAGGACATTCCCGAACATATCCGCAGCCAATTCGGTTTTCACGATTGCACCGTGACCGAGCTTACGTCTGGCAAGCAAATGGTTATGCGACTGGATACGCAAGGTGGATTTACCAATAACAACAAGGTTACATTTGATGCAGTTGACGAAATCATCAGACAAGACGAGCACATTGTAGGCAGCTGCTGGATTTATAATGAGCTGTATCGTACGGATTGCGGCTATGAAGTCCATGTTCTGTTTTCGGGCGAAGGAATGTCTGAACTGATTATTCGCTGCGCAGACATTGTTGTAGAACAAGAATGAGGAAAGCATGGACTCGACTACATAAATATATAAAGCAACAAAAGGAGCATGCCGCGCCATGCTCCTTTTACCTTTTTCGCCGATAGCCCAGTTACGGTGAACCTTATCATAAGTGACGGCGAAAAATTAAGTGAAAAAGGTCTCTCGCCATATATTCGCCCTCGGGTTACTGGTGGTTTTGGTTTATCTGAATTCATTTAGGTTGAGAACCGCACCCCTGTTCTGGAGCATGTTGCTCACACCGAATCACCGTGCAAGGAGGTTTCCGTGTTTACTCCAGCCCAGCGATCATATAGTTTGAGCAACTCAGCTTGATAAGCGTCAATCGATTGCCCTGCTAAACCAGCATCAAGTGCCTGAACGTTGTTATAGAGCCTATCAAAGCGGCTCCGTAATTCATCCCATTCCATTAGACCATCCCCCATATTCGGATTCGAGTAAAGCATAGAGGAGAAGCGGGATTATTACAAACTTGATTTCCGTGAACGATTATAAAGGGTTTATGGAGAACTTGTCCCGCTGCTTCCGCTCTCATGGTTTCTGGCAGTAGTTCGGTAAGCTCTACGTTGCGGGGCGAAAGGACTGCAAAAACGCAAGTCTGTTTTGAAGCACGTAATGCCGCCGCGCGGCACACCTAGGCGTATTTTTGCTGCTTAACTCGGGCTAAAAAGGCGGTAATAATATGAAACGGTACTTGTTCATTTCATTAACGAGAGGAATATAGCATTTTTTGTCGAAAATATGCTTATGATAACCAGAAGAAAAATTTTTTTCACAGTGGGCTACTTTTTCCTAATCCTAACGGCAATGCGAATCATATGGATACTTTTTCAAACTACTCCTGATCATCTTCATGCCATTAAGGGTGAATTGGATTTACGAAATTGGGAATTCACGGACAATCGTACGCTATCACTCGATGGGCAATGGGAGTTTTATCCTCGTGTATTGCTTCAACAGAAGAACAATAGCGAGCACTTCATCCCCGATGATAAAGTGTTTATTGATGTGCCGGGAACCTGGAACAACGCTATAGATGACGATAAAAATCCAACCTTCGGTTACGGAAGCTACCGTTTACGGCTCCTGATCCATCCTGATAAAGACCAATTGTTTAGTATCCGTGTGCCCAGTATCGCTTCCTCCTCTAAGCTTTATGTCAATGGACGCTTATTGGCCCATTCCGGTAATCCTGCCGCTACCGCAGAGCAATACACAGCTGGCAATGTCCCTTATACCGCTTCTTTTGCCACCGATCAGAGCGAGATCGAAATTATTATAGTTGTAGCAAACTATACCGACCGTTTGTCGGGAGGTCTGTTTTTTCCTGTTAAATTCGGCACTGATCGTGCTATCGCCAAGGCTGTCGGATTTTCAGTAGTCGCGCAGCTAGCGGTTTGTCTTCTCCTTCTGATGCATGTCATCTATGCATTGCTCTTATATTGGATGGGAACTAGACAGAGAGCACTGCTCTATTTTGTGATACTGATGCTTTGTGCTATTATCACAATCCTGATCGACGATGATCGGTTATTGCCGGCTTGGTCTGCTGTAAACTACCATTGGACTTTAAAGCTATATTACCTGGCATATCTTGGCGTCGCCGCGTTTATGACTCAATATATCAAATTGCTTTTGCCCGAATATGCAACCTATAAGAGCTTCCGTTGGTATTCAATCCTATGTGCAGTTTATGCCTTGTTTGTGCTGATTCTGCCGGTCAAAACGATCATGCTTGCCGATACTCTTCATACATTTATAATCGTTGTCCCTTTCTTTGTGCTCCCAGCCCTAATATACCGTTCAGTTAGAAAGGGCAATGAAGATGCGATTTATTTATTATTCGGTTTAACGGCTTTAACAACGAGTTCGATCTGGGGCGTTATTAAAAATACAGGCATCATTGAAATGAGCTTCTACCCTTTCGATATGGTCATTAACAGTGTCGCCTTTGGTGCCTTCTGGTTTAAAGGTTATTTTCGTTCCAACTTGCAGAGAGCAAAGCTCACAGAGCAGCTTCAAAAAGCGGATAAGCTGAAAGATGACTTTCTGCTTAATACCTCTCATGAGCTGCGAAACCCATTGCACGGCATGCTCAATATAGCCCAGACCGTCCTAAATAGCGAAAGCAGATATGATGAAGATAAAAATAAAGAACATATGAAGCTGCTTATTTCTGTAGGAAAACGGATGTCCTTCTTGCTGAATGATTTGTTGGATGTAACGATGCTTAAAGAGAGCCGTGTGCGGCTTCAGGTCGAGAATATTCAAGTGCAAACCCTTGCTACAGGTGTATTGGATATGCTGCGATTTATGACAGAAGGCAAGTCCATTCGACTTATTCATAACATCCCTGATAATTTCCCCTACGTTATCGCAGATGAGAAACGCCTGATTCAGATCCTGTTTAATCTGCTGCATAATGCTGTGAAATTCACTAACGAAGGCTCTATCACAATAGGGGCACAAGTTATAGATCATAAAGCCCACATACATATCACGGATACTGGAATTGGGATGGATCTGGAAACACAGCAAAGAATTTTTCAACTCTATGAGCAAGGTGAAAGGGAACAAACCGCAAGTGTAGTTGGACTTGGACTGGGATTAACCATCTGTAAGCAGCTTGTAGAACTGCACCATGGAACGCTTTCTGTCAGCTCCACACCAGGTCATGGCTCCTCTTTCACTCTAACCTTGCCTTTATCTGATATTTCTCGTAATCAAGATGATGCTGATTCTGTTGCTCTGCTCTCTTCAGGCTATTTAGAGACCGCAGCAGCTAGTTCAAGCTTAATTTCCGAAGCTAATACTACATTAGCTGAAGATAGGCCTAAAATTTTAGCTATCGATGACGACCCAATTAACCTGAACATCTTGGTCAATGTTCTGTCTATAGAGCGATATGATATCGTAACAGCTACAAGCGGGGCTGATGCATTAGCTTATCTGGATTCTCAAGAGTGGGATTTAATTATTACCGATGTGATGATGCCCCTTATGTCCGGTTATGAGGTTACGCGGTCCATACGTGATCGTTTTTCTGTATCGGAGTTGCCAATCCTGCTGCTAACTGCACGCAATCGGCCCGAGGATATTGAGGCAGGCTTTCTGGCGGGAGCTAATGATTATGTGACAAAGCCTGTTGATGCGATGGAGCTGAAGTCACGTGTGAGATCATTGACCGAAATCAAAAAATCCATCAGCGATCGGTTGCGGATGGAAGGAGCATGGCTTCAAGCGCAAATTCAGCCGCACTTTCTATTCAATACTTTGAATGCCATCGCAGCTTTAAGTGAGTTTGACTCAGAGCGCATGCGCAATTTGCTTGTTGAGTTCGGTAAATATCTCCAGGGAAGCTTTGATTTCCGCAATTCCGAGCGTTTGATCCCGCTGAATGATGAACTGGACCTTGTTCGATCTTACCTGTTCATTGAAAAAGAACGTTTTGAAGAACGTCTTCAAGTAACTTGGAATATCGATGAGAGCATGGAGCTTCTTGTTCCCCCGCTTTCGATCCAACCGCTGGTTGAGAATGCCATCCGCCATGGCATCTTGATGCGTACCGAAGGCGGGAGCATTCATATTCAAATTCTGGATCTTGGCTCCTACGCTGAGGTGTCAGTGGCAGATAATGGTGTCGGGATGGATAATCAGACCCTCCAGCAGCTGGAGAGTAAAGAATCCAGACGAAAATCAGGCATAGGTCTGACTAATACTAATCGCCGCCTAAAGCAGCTTTATGGCAGCGGTTTGCAAATCCGAAGCAATCTCCATCAAGGCACTACGGTTACCTTTATTGTTAAAAAGTGAATAGGGAAGAAAACTCGATAACAGACTGATATAAGGAAGGATCTATGGGTTTGTAGATCTGCTCCTGACCGACATGATTCATAATCAATTTTTGAAACCGTGGAGCTTTGTTTAATTTTATGAGCAAAACAGTGGAAAATCCTATGCAGTGGCACACTTAGGCCGATTTTTCGCCGATAGCCCCGTTACGCTGAACCGTATCATAAGTGATGGCAAGACGAAGCCCAAATAAGTGAGGAGTGTCTTCTGCTAAAATCAAAAAAACGCGCATGAACCAAGGCGGTTTGCGCGTTTTTTCGGGACGAATATGGAGTCAGGGCAGAATGTTCATAGCGGTCTGAATATTTTTCAGATCGAGTTGAATTTGCTCCGGAAGATGGTAGGGATGGTATAGGCCCCGCTGCATCATGTAGTTCGTTATCTTTTCATGGGAGTCTAGAGCTTCGTTGAGTTGTTTCATCAAAATTTGCTTGATATCGGGGGTGGCACATTCGGTTACGGCCATGGCGTAGTTTCTGACTCCGCTTTTGGTGTTCATCAAAAAATCCATTGCGATCACGTCGTCGGTCAGCGTATGAAGCCCTGTCATGTGTTCTAAAAGGGTGTTCATATATCTATCTCCTTTAGGTTAGGGTCACTTTAGACAGCACTCCACCGAGCTCCTGAAGCTGCTGCTGTGATAATTGGACGTCTTGCTGCAAAATTTGCCTAAGCTCTGGGTCGGTTACCAGAGCTTGCATGGTTTTGGATTTGGTCATGCAAACAGTCTTGAACGCAGCCATTTCATGAACCTCCAGCATCTCATGCAAAGCGTAATTGGTATTCATTCGGATTGTCCTCCCCTGTATTTACCCATATTCAGGGCTTTAAGATGACTTTGATGCAATCGTCCGTTTTCGTATCGAACACTTCATAGCCGCGCTTGGCCTCGCTGAGCGGAATGACGTGCGTAACAATGTCTCCAGGGTCGACTTTCCCCGACGCAACCAAATCGTACATATAGGGCATATAATGAATGACCGGAGCTTGTCCGGAACGGATATTCACGTTACGTTGCATGATGTCGCCGAGCGGGAATCCGTTATAGCGTCCGCCGTATACCCCAGTGACTTGGATGGTCCCGCCTTTGCGGACAGCCTGAGACGCAATGATAAATGCGCTCATGGTGCCGCCTTGCAGTTTCAAACCGCTAGCTAGAAATTCGAGATCGCTCATCTTGCCGTCCATTCCTACCGCATCAATGACGACATCGGCGCCGCCTTTGGTCATTTCCTTGAGATTGTTGCCGATATTCTTATCCTGTTCGAAGTTTACGATTTCCACCTTGTTCGTTCGCTTCGCATGCTGTAAGCGGTAATCGACATAGTCAACGGCGATGACTCGCTTTGCTCCCTTCAGCCAGCAAAATTTCTGGGCCAAAAGTCCGACCGGACCGCAGCCGAGCACGATGACCGTATCTCCATTCTTGACGCCTGCGTTATCTACGCTCCAGAATGCCGTCGTCATGGCATCGGCGATCAAGCATAGCTTTTCGTCCGGTTGCTCGCAGTTTTCAGGAATCGTGAAGGAGGTAAAATTAGCATACGGAACTCGTAAATACTCGGCTTGCCCGCCAGGATAACCACCAGTCGTTCCGGAATAGCCGAAATAGGCGCCCATATCCCCGTGTTCGTTTGAATTGTCGCATTGGCTTTCCAGCTGGTTTTTGCAAAAAAAACATTCTCCGCATGCAATGTTGAAAGGGATGATCACACGGTCGCCTTTCTTTACCTTCGTCACGCCGGGGCCAACTTCTTCTACGATCCCCATCGGTTCATGCCCGATGACATAATTCTCCTGAAGGTTAGGGATCATCCCGTGAATAAGGTGAAGGTCAGAACCACAAATGGCGGTACTGGTGATCTTTACAATCATATCGTCCGGTTTCTCAATCTTCGGATCCTGCACCTCCTTGACCACGACATTTTTAATCCCTTGATACGTTACCGCCTTCATGCTTTGTGTCCTCCAATATGTTCATCTGGGGTCCGATCAAACATCCCTTTACGAGACGTATCATCCGGGAACAAATTCATCTGCCCGATCATCACCGTATTTTTCGCTGAAAGCTGGTCGAGTTGGTACTGTTCGTTCAGCTCGTAAGGATGGAACCATTTTTTACGAATCATAAGCTCCGTGATTTCTTGGTGCAGTGCAATCCCCTGCATAAGATGATTGCGCAGCAGCGCTCTTACATCGGGAGAGGCCGTTTCCGTCAGGGCGATGGATAAATTTCGCACACCCTCCTTGGCACGAATAAGGAAGTCCATTGCAAACGTCATATCTGCCATCTCCGGCATATTTAATGAATTAATCGGGTCTAAATAATCGGTGTTCATTGGCGCTCCCCTTTAATGAGTGATAGGTGTCGGGCTATTCGGAATAGGCGCTTGGAATGGGGCTCTTGCGTAGATGGCTTGGAGCTCGGCGATCTGTTGTGTGGATAGAACGACGTCCTTCTGCATTAACGCTTTCAGCTCTTGGTCAAAGACCAAACCTTGCATAAGTTTTGACTTAGCGAGGCAGAGCGTTTTGAAGTTTAACGCTTCATGCAGTTCAATCGATTCGTGTAGCGCTAGCGTTGGCGTATTCATTGCGTTACTCATCCTCCCTTCTTTCATCAAAGTTAGATTTTCCTACGCGTTGAATCCTATCCTAAAATGGATTACCGAAAATGTAGGGTCCGAATATTCCCGGCAGCAATTGACCCAAGCGGAGGAATTTTAGATTAAGCGCAACCTCCGCATACGCATTGGCAGAGACAAAAAAGAGCCTTCAATTCCACTTTAATAGTGGCTTTGAAGGCTTCTTCAATTTATTTCCGGGACTGCCTCACTGCACTAAACCTCGTAAATTTATTTTTATTATCCAGGCAATTGAACCACATTCAGCCATATTATAGGTGATAGCGGTTCCGAATCGGTTGAGGAGGATATTATACATGATGCTGCCGAGTGAAAAGTATTTCGGTAAGTTTGAGGCGGTTTTTTTATTTTATGGAGCCATGCCTACAGGTGTTACAGTTTCTGAAACCGGTCGTATTTTTATTTGCTTTCCGAAATGGGGAGACGACGTTACATTTACAGTGGCAGAAATCGTTCACGGTACATTACAGCCTTATCCTAGTTTAGACGCTAATTTGGTAAACCAATCGAGTATCACAACGTCCTTCATTAGTGTTCAAAGTGTCGTTGCTGACGGAAAGGGAACGCTTTGGGTGCTGGATACTGGGGCTCCTAATTTCTCAGAACCCATTAAAGGGGGGGCGAAGTTAGTCGCTGTGGATTTAAATACAAATACCATAAGAACCGTATTTACATTTACAGAGGATGTTGTTCTGCCAACCACTTATCTAAATGATGTCCGATTTGATTTTCGGGTTGGTAAAGCAGGTTATGCTTATATAACGGATTCGTCTTCTAGAGGACCGGGAGCCATTATTGTCGTTGATTTAGAAACCGGTTATGCGTGGAGACGGTTAAACGGGGCAAATGCAACATCGCCCGATCTCTTTTTCTTACCGAAAGTTGAAGGTGAAATCCTGATGAATCGAAACAAAGACGGTTCTACTTCCATGTTTAGATTGGCATCCGATGGTATAGCGATTTCCCCGGACGGCAAGATATTGTATTTTTGTCCTCTCTCCAGTCGTCATCTATACTCGATTTCAACGGAAGCCCTAAGAGACCGAACGATACCGGATATGAATTTACAGGATCACGTGAAGTATTGGGGAGAAAAAGGTGCTTCAGATGGAATGATCACCGATGCAAAAGGAAACGTTTATGCTGGAGACTATGAAAACAATAGTATTCGAAAGATATTGCCGAATGGAATAATGGAAACCATCGCGCATGATCCGAGGATTTTATGGCCGGATACTTTTTCTATTGGTCCAGATCAATACTTATATTTCATCGTGAACCAATTACATCGGCAGGCAAGATTTCATTATGGAAATGACCTGCGGCAGAAGCCTTATAGCTTACTCCGTATGAAAATAGACGAACCACCTGCTCCTTCGGAAATTCGCCGATTGCCAGGTAATGAAGTTGTTGATATATCTCGCCAATGACATATTAGGAGACAGTGCTTAAATAAACGAGAAGGAGGATTACAGGAAGCAGTCTCGCTAAAGCGACCAGGTCAATGGAGGCTATGAAGGAGTGTTTCTGTGAAATATTTGACTCAAGAATGGTATGAATTATGCCAGCGAACAGGTCTTCATTTTGGCATGAGGGTGCATAAGGGCGCCTATGTACATGACGAAGCACTTTATTTGCGACTCTATAATCCGGGCTTGTCATAGTCACGGTCAACAAATACCTGGTTTGGAACTTTCCAAGCAGGGGATGGAAGATTCGATCCCCAGAGCAATGCCACACGTGCAGAAGCGTTGCAGGTCATCTTGAAGGTGTTGGAACTTAAACCACAGTTGAAGAAGTTGCTCAATTCACTGAGCTAGTATTTGTGGAACATTCCGGCATGGGCGAAGGGTCAGTATTGCGATCGTACAACAAGCAGATATCAAGAGGCTGTCTCCAAAGAGAAATCTTCGGAGAAGCCTCTTTTTTCTGCTCTAACCGTAAACCGGACAATTATTCAGCAGTTCTAAGCTCTAATGTATCTTTCCTAGTTTCTTTGTATATACTAGTATATACGTGTTGTTGGAGGTGTGATAAAATGGAGAAAAGAATTGGAAAAAGGGGAGAAATCTACATGTCGACCACCATACAAAAGTGGGGAAACAGTCTAGGCATTCGCATTCCCAGCCAGATCGCCGAACGTATTGCGGTCAGCCAAGGATCTGAAGTTGACTTGGTTGTGAGTGATGATCATACGCTCATCGTAATACCAAAGAAGAAAAAGCCGACATTAGAAGACTTGTTGGCCCAATGTAAATCGGATAATCGCCATGACGAAATTGATTTCGGAGTAGAAGGGAAGGAATTGCTTTAGATGAGTGCAGACCGAGGAGATCTAGTGTGGATAAACTTTAATCCCCAAGCAGGTCACGAACAGGCCGGAAGAAGGTCTGCAATCGTGCTTTCACCACAAGCATTCAATGAGACGACGGGTTTTGTTTCCGTTTGCCCAATCACCCATACAATTCGAGGCTGGGGATATGAAGTATTGCTCCCCGATGGTTTGGTGTTTAACGGGGTGATTTTGACGGATCAGATTAAAAATCTTGATTGGCGAGCTAGACGCATTGACATTGTTGGGAAAGTCCCGAATGAAGTGGTTAATGAGTGCTTAGATAAAATACACACATTTTTATAGCAATTGTTAATCTAATAATAACGCTTATAAAGTTACTGATAGTTGTAAAGAGTCTGATCGATTGTTGATCAGGCTCTTGTTGTATTTATGATGATACGGAGAACCGTATCATAAGTGACGGCGAAAATTGTTGCGGCATACTACTTTAGTAGGACTACAATCTCCTATAGTTGACGTTAGTATTAAGTAGCAACATAGAGCCTCAAAGAAAGAAATATAACGGTAACTGCTGGAGCGATTGGATTTCTTGCGATGAGAACTCGGTTGCTACCGGAAACGAAGAAGAACGGAAAGACGGATATTTATTAACTCTATGAAAAGGAAGGTTGAGGAGAAGATAGTGCGAAAATATACAGGAATTTTATTTATATGTTTACTGGTTATTGCCCTGCAGTTCAGTTCCATTTCAAACGTTTTAGTTACATACGCCTCAGGTAGTGGCAATGACGTGACAAGCCAAGTAGCTTCTCAATTCATTCAAGGTGTAGATCCGGTCACTGTACAAAAGGACGGAGAATTAGATAACGGAACAGATATTAAGTGGTCAATTACGGTAAACAAGGAGAATGTATCGGTAAATAATGCAGTGCTCGTTGATATGATTCCAAATAGTCAGGTTCTTGATAAATTCTCGATTCGAGTGAATGGAGGTTTACCACCAGGATCTGTAATAGATAATGTAAGCAGTGTATCTATTCCATTGGGCAATATTACAACGAAGCAGGAAATTACCTTTACTACGTCATTAAAGGAAACAGCCTTTCTTGCGGCGCTAGATGCAGGAGATACGTCCATTCCTGTAACGAATACCGCTTACCTTGAGCATGATGATAACGAAAGAACAGATGCTTCTCCGAAAACTGTAAATATTCCACTGAATATTTTAAGTAAATCGGGAAGTTATAATTCTACAACGACAGCGAACAATACAAAAAATATTACTTGGACGATTGTCGTGAATGAAGCTGAGCTTAAATTGAACAATGCCACTATTAAGGATACACATCCTGCTGGGCTAACTTACATTGCTGGAACAGCAACTGTAAATGGTGCTAATGTTACTCCGGTAACAAGTGGCTCAGAGCTTACCTTCAACCTAGGTAATATTACAAACGAGGTTACGATTACGTACGAAACTGAAATTGCGCCAGCTCGTTTTCAAACAAATGGCTCATATAATTTCACAAACGAAGCAGTCCTTACTTGGGATGGTCTTACTGGAACTGGAGTAGTGAAAAATGCTTCAGTAGGTGTTGGAAGTAACTTAATCAACAAGTCAGGTGCGGGCTATAACCGAGCGAACGGTGTCATTTCATGGTCAATTGATATTAATAGTGAAAATATTAGATGGGCTGCACCAACGATTACGGATATAATTCCAAATGGTCAACGGTATATTCAAGGGTCTGCTCGAATTGTGGACCAAGACGGTATTACTTATTCTGGCGGTAATTTTGACTATATTCCTGGAACTGCAACACTTATTTATGTGTTTGATTCTGCTATCAATTCCAAATACACCATTACTTTTGATACAAAGCCAGGTACTACAGAGAACATTACAGCTAATTCTAGCGGCAGCTTTTCAAACACAGCAACCTTTAGTAGTGGTGCAATTAACCGTAGTGATCCAGGCACGCAGAACTATACAAGTAATGTTTTGAAAAAGGATGCGGAAGGCTATGATCTAAATGTAGCTGAGCGTACAATTACGTGGAAGCTGACTGTCAATGAAAACGGTGCAACAGCTCCAAGTGCACCGAAAGCAGGAACTGATCCTAGCTTGTACGCTGCTATTGCACTTTCAAATGTACGCATCGTCGATGATATTCCTGATGGACTTACGTTCATACCTGGTAGCGTCAGAGTACTTGATCGTAGCAGTAATCCTGTCAGCGGTCTCGTAACTGTTACTGGAACAGATGTCGTAACCTTCGATTTTAACTCGAGTATTACGGAGCAATACACCATCTATTTCGACACTGCGGTTACGGATCTATCCAAGTTTATTTCGCAAAATAATACGTTGAATAATGGTAATTTCGATGTTACGAATGAAGCAACATTAATTCATGATAAAACGACAGGATCTAATACTGATCCTGCAACTCAAACCATTAGCAACCATATTGTAAGTAAAAAGGGTATACCAACCGCTAATGGCAACAAGTATATTGATTGGGTTGTATATTTGAACTCCAATGCAGTTAATCTTAATCAGCTGCTGGATGTCGATAGATTCTGGTTAATCGATAACCTACAAGCAGGCCTTGAGCTAGACACAACAAGTGTAGGGTTAATCGCATATAGTGGAGCAATTAACGTACCTAGCAATCTTCCGGCAAACGGAAATGATGGTTTAGGTGCAGGTACACCGGTTCCTCTTAATGGCTCACATATTGTCTATGATGCGACGACAAGAGAATTTAGATTCAATTTGCCGAATGGTACGATTGATAAGGCGTATAAGCTTTCGTTCCGTACGTATGTAACTGAAACGGTAACCTCCGGAACCAACTTTACGAACAGCATTAATCTGTTCGGTTCAAAAAGTGATGTCGCCGTTCCGATTGATGGCGCTTATCAGTCAAATGATTCACGTCAAGTAACGTTCCTGCTATCTGGAAGCATGGGATACGGTAATCTTGGCAAATTTATCGTTAATCTTGTTGATTCAGATGATAACAACGTTAAATTATCCGGTGCAACCTTTGCTTTATATGATCAATATGGCAATAAGGTTCAAGAAAAAAGAACCGTAGATGGAGAACTGGAATTCAATCGAATCAAGTTTGGCTTGCCTTACTTTATAAAGGAGGTAGCCGCGCCAGCCGGTTATCTACGGAGCGGAAATGTAAGTGTGGACGGGACTCCGGCAGCAGCTACGACAACAGGCGCAGTGGTAGAGGACGCTATTCCATTGACGCTATCAGCTTCGCATAATCCCAAGTATTTGGAATTAGTTTTTGCTAATGAAGAGATTAAAGTGCCGGTGCCGTTCATCAGCCCTGTGAGCGCAAACTTTGATAAGAAGGTATCCGCCCAAGCGGACGTAACGACAACGATGACGCTGAATGGAAATACGCTAACAAGTGTCGCGAATGGTATAACTTCGCTAACGTTAGGAACGGATTATACCGTTGTGGGCAACACAGTTACAATCCTGAAGGCGTACTTGGCGAATCAGTCGGTTGGTACGATAAACTTGACATTCACATTCAGAGGAGGAGCAACGCAGACGCTTGCGATTACGGTAAGTGATACGACGCCAGGTAACAGTGCGATTACCCCAACGTTCGCTAACTTCGATAAGAAAGCATCCGCCCAAGCGGATGTGACGACAACGATGACGCTGAATGGAAATACGCTAACAAGTGTCGCGAATGGTATAACTTCGCTAACGTTAGGAACCGATTATACCGTTGTGGGCAACACAGTTACAATCCTGAAGGCGTACTTGGCGAATCAGTCGGTTGGTACGA
>NZ_JBHVSK010000015.1:0-27388 GCF_042885235.1 Paenibacillus sp. NPDC058071 | reverse complement strand
CCGATTATACCGTTGTGGGCAACACAGTTACAATCCTGAAGGCGTACTTGGCGAATCAGTCGGTTGGTACGACAAACTTGATGTTCACGTTCAGCGGAGGAGCAACGCAGACGCTTGAGATTACGGTAAGTGATACGACACCGGTCCCAACACCAACACCAGGACCGGGATCAGGGCCAACACCGACATCGACACCAACACCAACGCCAACGCCAACGCCTAAACCATTCTACATTGATGCAGTTAATATTGATGTAATCAAGGCAATGGTAGCCCAATTGAACACTTCACCTGTAGTATCATTTAAGGATGTACCCGCGAGTGCCCCAAATGCTAAAGCAATCGGGTTAGCGACCAAGCTTGGGATTATCAAGGGTTATGATGATGGTTCATTTCGTGCTCATGCTACGATAACTAGAGCCGAGTTTGCATCAATGCTAGTAAGAGCGCTTGGATTAACATCAGAAGGTGACTCCGACTTTAAGGATACTAAAGTTCACTGGGCAGCAGATGCCATTGCTACATTAGAAACAAAAGGAATTATTAAGGGTTACTTAGACGGAACGTTCAAACCAGATCAGACGATCACCAGAGCAGAAATCGTATCTATGCTTTCCAAAGCGATGAACACGACTTTTGTGAATAATAATAAGTTCCAGGATGTTATAGGTCACTGGGCAGAGACAGAGATTGATGCATTATCCGCTATGGGGATCGTAAAGGGCGCACCGGATGGTTCATTCAAACCCAACGTTAATGCGACGAGATATGAATCATTACTTATGATCTTACGTATGCTGAATGCAAGTCTTGATCATTCACTAGACATAGAATAGAAGAATAGAGTTGCTTGAATAGGGCAGGTACTGGTAAAACAGTATCTGCCGTTTTGTTTGTGTTCATGTCGCCGTCTTTGTTAATGGTTTGTAAGTTTTATCGGCCCCCGTTTTGAAGCCGATTAGCCATGTGTCGATCTTCTTGCGGGTTACTCTGGCCATTCGCTCCTCCTCTCAAAATTGATGTAAAAAAGCTGCCCAAGATTGGCGGCAACAAATTGGTTCATATATAATAATTATTAAGTCAGGAATGTATAACTTGGAATTGACAACAGACAAGCTCTAAAAGGTAACTGAGAAAGTCACAGTTAATTTTATAGAAAAACAACAAGCCAAAGATAAGGATATTATTATAGAAACCCTGTCAGAAGCGATCATCGACGATATTACTTTTCGAGTTACCAAACGGAGATTTACTTGTTGCAGGACAGGGAAACTATAGAGCTAAAACAGTAACAACTAAGGAGTGTACATCATGAATTCGATACTATTTATTGCAGGTTGGGCTATAGTAGGAATTTGTATTGGCGGTTTAATTGTTATTCTTAAATCTAGGTTTAAAAAGTAAATGAAATGAAAATCAATCACGCTGTTCAACCGTATCATAAGTGACGGCGAAAAGTTGAGTTGAAGGTTGAAGCTTCGGTTAAGAATCTCGGACCGACCTTCCAAGTCACAAAACGACAGTTGAAAAGAACGATAAAAAATAGAGACAATGGATTAACCATTGCCTCTATTTTTTATCGTTCTTTTGGAAACATAGGATAGTTGCGAGGACTCCTTTGTAGAAACAACCTTTTTTTTTCAACTTCATATTTTTTGCACATATTTTAAGAACGGTGACAAAAAGATGTCACCTTTTTTTCATTAAACTACATGTATCACAAGAAGGAGGTTTTGATTCAATGTTTAATCCAACTGATTTTCCTAAACCTACTCTTATTTCAATCAACGGCGTGGAACTCGAAGTCTTTGAAGCAGGCCGACAAAATGAAGGAAAACCCATTGTCCTCTGTCACGGCTGGCCAGAGCATGCCTTTTCTTGGCGCCATCAGATGGCCGCCCTTGCCGCAGCGGGCTACCATGTCATCGTCCCGAATCAGCGGGGCTACGGCAACTCGTCCCGTCCGACCGAGGTAACAGACTATGACATTGAACACTTGTCGGGCGATCTCGTCGCCCTTCTCGATCACTACGGATACGAAGATGCCACCTTTGTCGGTCATGATTGGGGTGCAATGGTCGTTTGGGGACTGACCTTATTGCATCCAAACCGTGTAAACAAAGTGATCAATCTGAGCTTGCCTTACCAAGAGCGCGGAGAAAAACCCTGGATTGAGTTCATGGAAGAAATACTTGGCGGCGACTTCTATTTCGTCCACTTCAATCGACAGCCAGGCGTCGCAGACGCCGTATTGGAAGACAATACGTTCCGGTTCCTTCGCAATCTGTACCGGAAGAACGAGCCCCCCACAGAGCCTCAGCCAGGTATGGTATGGATCAATCTCGCCAAAGCAGAAACACCACGGGGTGAGCCCTTGATGAGCGACAGCGAGCTGGCCGTTTTCGTCTCCGCTTTTGAAACATCAGGGTTCACGGGCAGCATAAATTGGTACAGAAACCTTGACCGCAATTGGCGCTTATTGGCGAGGGTGAACCCAATCATCCAACAGCCGACCCTCATGATCTACGGCGACCGGGATGCGGTTCAAAGGTCTGAAAACCTGACGAAGTTCGTGCCTAATGCGGAAGTAGTCAATCTGGATTGCGGTCATTGGATCCAGCAAGAAAAACCGGAAGAAACAAATCAAGCGATTTTGAGGTGGCTGGAACAGTGCAAGCCGTGATGATGCTGAATAGAGTCGCTTAGCGAGAAAAACTTAGAAGGACAATAGAGGCACCCAAACAGGGTGCCTCTTGATTTCGCGCTATCGAAAATACGTAGAAAAACAACAAATGATTTCGCCTTATAAAATTGTTAAGGTACAATTGTATGCAATAAGACTTATTACGAAATTAAGTTATTGATATACCACGCCAATGACATATTAGGAAACAGTGCTTTAATAAACGAGAAGGCAGAGTAACAGGAAGCAGTCTCGCAAAAGCGACCGGGTCAATGGAGGCTATGAAGGAGTGTTTCTGTGAAATATTTGACTCAAGAATGGTATGAATTATGCCAGCGGACAGGACTTCATTTTGGCATGAGGGTGCATAAGGGCACCTATGTACATGACGAAGCACTTTATTTGCGACTCTATAAAAAGAAGGAAAAGGAATTTATGAGTCAGAGACGCGAAGTTTACGACGTCGATCCCCGGTTTATGCTGGGGCAGGATGGCGCGCAAGGTGTAGCTCTCGATAAATGGCCCTTGGACGGAGATCAGATCAGTGAAGAGGATACAATGGTCTATCACATGTCTGCTGAAGAAAGGGATCGCATACAGCAATTAATTGCCGCTTACGATGTCCGGCCTCCTTTTGATGAAGTGAAATGTAAGGAAGAATTCAGTGAGATTCAGGAATGGGGACGTATGGAAGTGTTTCATAAACTTCCGGGCGAGCTGTCCTCACGTATTGCGGATATGCGGGTGTTTGCACTGGGTTACTGTACGAGAGAAGTACTGCGCGAGCTGAAGCAACTGAGCAAAGAAAATAAAAAACGCATGATGCTGATTTTGGATGAATTTAGGCAGGCACAACAAGCGGAGAACATTCCCGAACATATCCGCAGCCAATTCGGTTTTCACGATTGCACCGTGACCGAGCTTACGCCTGGCAAGCAAATGGTTATGAGACTGGATACGCAAGGCGGATTTACCAATAACAACAAGGTTACATTTGATGCAGTCGACGAAATCATCAGACAAGACGAGCACATTGTAGGCAGCTGCTGGATTTATAATGAGCTGTATCGTACGGATTGCGGCTATGAAGTTCATGTTCTGTTTTCGGGCAAAGAAATGTCTGAACTGATTATTCGCTGCGCAGACATTGTTGTAGAACAAGAATGATAAAGCGTTATATGACCTATTCTTTTGTGTATCTTCAAAGTATGTTCATTTAGACGTTTTGACGGCTCAAAGTTATTTTAAGGTAAGTAATCCGTTCGAAGAAGTGGACGGTGCTCTTATTGCTTCTATTATGGGGATTACTTTTGCTGTGTTGACTTTAGAACAGATTGCTATGTTTCCAGAGTGTCAGAAACAATTTCAAAAAGATCTTTTATATATGACTATAAAGGCAAAGCAGGATCTGATTACGTGTTACAAGGTTATAAGTAGTGATTTATTATTAAACGATGAAGTTTATTCTGCTTTGATATTTAGATTAGAAGAAGACAACCAATCGACTGACCTGCATGTACCCAAAATTCCAAAGAAAGGACCGTCCGCTTAGGATGGCCTTAAAACTTACCGTTACAGACTACGCGGTGAACCGTATCATAAGTATGGCGAAAGGGAATGAGCAGAAAGATTTACAGAATGGTGTTTGTTACAACAAAGAGCAGTTGTTTGAATTAGAAAAATTACTTTCAAAAGTGAACCAAAGAATTTCTTTGTATAGAAAGTTGCATAAACCCATTATTTTTGTTCAACACAGTGACGAGGATTTAGTACCTGGAGAAGAACAATGGGCTATTCATGCTAAACTTGATGTTCAAGCACAAGATCTTTTGGTACAGAAAATACATGCAAACTCATTCTACAGAACGAACCTACAAGAAATTTTAAGGCAGTTAAATGTAAAGAGTATAGAGTTTTGTGGTGCTCAAACGGAATACTGTATGGATGCTACTGTTAAGTTTGCGCATGGACTAGGTTACAAAAACCTTATGGTAAAAAACGCAACCTCTACTTTAAACAATTCGTCTATGTCCGCAAAAGAAACTATTAATCTCTATGAGAATATGTGGGATCATAGATATTTAGAGTTCATATAAGATGAAAAAAATAATCATAAGCTTAGGGAGCTTTTCCGGACAAAGGAGAAGCCCCTTCCGCACTGATAGCATTCAAACTTGCCAGATCATTAGAGTGTGAGAACCAGGAGGGTGATGACCATGAGCGTCATACGGTTGGAGAACGTCACGAAGAAGTATGAAGAGTCCATGATCATTCGCGACATTTATTTTAGAGTGATGCAAGGGGAACGGATCGGCTTAATCGGACGGAACGGCGCCGGCAAGTCGACGGTATTTAAGCTCATCATGGGCAAGGAAGAGCCGACGTCCGGCAGAGTAGAAATAGATCCCCAGGTGAGAATCGGATATTTCTCGCAGTTCTCGGAACTTAGCGGAGGCTTGTCCGTTCAACAAGAACTAGAAGCATGCTTTAAGCAGGTTGCCCTTATTGAACGGGAGTTGCAAGAGGTCGGAGATCAACTTGGTGTGGTTACTGACGATAGAGAGATGGATGCGCTGCTAGCAAGGCAAGCAGAGTTATTCGAACAGATGGATCATCTCGATGGCTGGAACGTTTCCGTCGAGATTAATACGGTGCTTACGAAGCTAGGATTCAATGACAGATCTCGCAATCAGCCAATCGACGAGTTGTCTGGGGGATGGCGTAACCGCGCGGCGCTTGCGAAGATGCTCATCGAGCTGCCCGATGTCGTTCTGCTCGACGAGCCTACGAATTACTTGGATATGGAAGGGATCGCGTGGCTGGAGCAGTGGCTGTACCGATTCAAGGGAGCCATGATTCTGGTGTCGCATGACCGGCAATTTATCGACAAGGTCGTCACGCGCACGATCGAGATCGAGAACTATCATTTTCAGGAATACGAAGGCAACTACACGGATTACGTCCGTAAGAAGAAGATGCGTAAGAAGGCGCTTGATCGCCAGTTCGAGTGGGAGGAAGAGCTGCTGCTCATGGAATCCGAGGCAATCGACGAGCGCGCGAACCGCAAATCCGGTTCCAAGGACCGTCTCTCGCGGAAGCTGGCGGATAATAAGAAGCGGATAGAGCCTCATCCCGTGAACGTATTGATTACCGACATCTACGAGAGGTTGCGCTTTCCCGACAAGCTCTGCGAAGTGAAGAAGATCGGGCAGACATACGAGGGCAGGCAGATCTTCGAGAACGTGAGCTTCGATATTCAGAAGGAAGATCGCTTGGTCATCGTGGGACCGAATGGAAGCGGGAAGTCCACGCTCATTAAGGCGCTTACCGGGCAGGAGAAGCCGGATTCCGGGGAGGTTGTCTGGGAGAAGGGTGTTGACTACGCCTATTTCAACCGGATGTGGGAGGAGCTTGATCCTAAGGATACTGTCAGCCACGCGGTAAATACGTATGGATTGGGGCTGGACGCTCCGCGCAAGAAGGTGAACAAATTCCTAGCTATGCTGCAATTCTCGGAAGCGGATCTGAGCAAAGCGATCGGCAATCTGTCTGGCGGGCAGAAAGCTCGGGTGGCGCTGGCTAAGTGTCTTCTCTCGGGCGCGGCTGTTATTATCCTGGACGAGCCGACCAACCATCTGGATCTCACGAGCATTCAGGTCATGGAGCAAGCTCTGATCCATTTTCCCGGTGCGGTCATTACGGTAAGCCATGATCGATTCTTCATCGATAAGATCGGGACCAAGATGCTGACCTTCGATCCGGTAACCGGAGTGACCGAACAGAGCTTGTAATAAGTGCGTAGAGACCCACCTCATGTGGTACCGGTCATAAATGCCGAGACGAGACCTCTATCAAGAATAGTTCTCCATCATTTGAAATCGCATACGATTTTGAGGGACATAAATGGTTGCTATCCAGGGAAGGACATAGAGAAGTGGAAGCAGATACAATCACAAACAGGGCAGGGCTCAGCTTGCATTAGACTGCTGAGCCCTGTCTGAACTAGAACGCTTTGGGGTTGTATCTTTATTTTGAAAGCTGCATGGAGCCAATCCGTTCATTCAATTCGGACTGTAATTGCAGATGGAGTTTCTCTACGATCGAGAAATCTGTGGCCGCAACATAGTAGGCCTTAATTTGAGAATCGATGGCTTCGGCTTCCGCCAGATGGGAGGTGGCCTCTTTCATTTTTGCCGAATAGCGTGCTTTGATACCGGCTATTTCGGCAGCATGAGCTTCATCTGTTCCAGGGGCTATAGCCAGTTCATACATATCTAGGATTTCATCCCCGTCCAGATCTGGAAAGTATTCATGCGGAGCGGTACTATCGAAGATAGCCGTACCAAGTTTCGGGAATATCAACATATCAAGACTGTTCGGATCAAAGCCGCAATGAAACACTTGAACTTCGATTCCTTTCGTTTCGGCAGCAGAGGCAAGCTTTTTCAGCAGAGTCGATTTGCCAGATCCCGCCCTTCCTTTAATGAAAATCCGACTTTCCAACTGAGCGGTCAAGCTTTGAATAAAATCGAATGCCCCCCTCGGAGTCGCAGCTCCGAAAAATAAGTGACGTGGAGCGGTCGGCGTATCGCTTTCATGATCTGCATATAATGCTTGAATCAAATCCTGCGCAATCTGGTCAGCCTTCGAGAAATTCATGTTATCGATATAAAATTTTTCCCACTCGTCATGAATCCGCAATGCAGTTGCGAACGTTTCATACGCATTTGAATAGGCTCTCTCAAGCTTGCCTCTAAGATCTTCAATCGTTATGTTGTGTTCCGGTAAAATAAGATCGTTATCAAACGCTTCCCCGAAATGGATAGAGACGATTTCATCGGCCCCGCTATCCGAAATCCCCTTACAGACTCGCCCGTCGACAATACCAACCTTCAATTCCGTTAAAATGATGCCATCGAGTTCGTCGGGACGAAGAGGGGAGTGGAAGCATTGCACATGCAAGCCTTTATCCAACAGGCTATCCGCTAAGCTTTGGATGACCGTCGATTTCCCTGTACCTTGGGGCCCCGTAAGGACAAATATTTTGTTCAACTGATCAAATGCGGATTGGTACAAGAAATGAGCTCCGTGCGCAGTGTTGCCGTGGGCAAAATAGTGAGATGATTTTACTGCCAACCTGAAACACTCCTTTGTGCCTATTCTGATTCGCAACGTTTACAGAATAAGCATGATTGGGATAAGTGCCTATTCATTTGTATATTCCGCATTATAAAAAGTGGTGTTCGTCCTCGCCCATGTTTTTCACTCGCAGGTGGAATTATTGCTATTTGATAAAACGATGCTTCTGGACATTGCGATGCGGGATACCGCTTTTGCGCCCCTTTTCAGATTCCATAAGGTGCGTTTCATTGCATTCAATAATGCTGTTGAGTTGAAATAGAAGTAACAATAAACAAACATTCTTTCGTGTATTGTGAATAAGATTATGTATGATGCAACAGCCGTATGATTGGAATACGCTTCCTCCTCCTCATGCCATGCCAGCTAAAGCCGATGTACGATGTTGTACGAACGAAACGCTAAGAGATGCTTTTGCGGGAGAGCTGGCATATCAAAAGCGTTAATTATTAGGGTAGGAGAAAGGGGCACCAATGATGAAAGGGCCAGGTCTTAGCAAGCGAAAGAAAAGGATTATAGCGAGGATAAGAGGTCACTTGATGGTTGCAGCTATCATCGTTTCGCTACTGACATTCGGATCTTCGTCATTTGCCGGAATAGATCAAGGGGGCGACACCCAAAAGGTCGTGATTTATAATACGAACGGCGGCTCAACGATTCCCCCTGATTTTGTTCATTCCGGAGGTACGGTTTTTTTTCAAAAAACTCCGGTGAAGGAGTGCTACAGCTTCGAGGGCTGGTTCTATGACAGTGCGCTGACGCAAGCTTATAATACGTCAGATTCAATCAATAATGACTTAACGCTGTATGCGAAATGGGCGGCCTCAAGTGCAAATGCGCAGTGCGGCAGCGCAGCTACATTGACCTCCACGATTGGTACGGTAAGCGTCGGAGGGACGGTGAATGAGACGATCATTGTCGGGAGCGGCATCAAGTTAGCCGCGTTGAAGGCTGCAATTACGCCGTCAGCGAATACATCGTTTGAGATCTACAATGCAGACGGAATAACGAAAGCGACGACGCTAGCAACGGGCATGAAGATTATTGTAACTCCGCAAACCGGTACGAATAAGGTGACGTATACGATAACGGTGAGTCCTCCAAACTTAGCGTTAAATAGCCCCGCGAAGGCGGACAGTACGTGCAACGCCTCGCAAACCGCGGCCAAAGCCGTGGACGGCAGCGTAACCAATGACAGCAAATGGTGCTCCAAATCCAGTAACCGTTGGCTGCAGATCGATCTGGGCTCTGTGAAGCAAGTGAACCAATTCGTCATCAAGCACGCATCGGAAGGTGGAGAGTCCGCCTCCTATAACACGAAGGCTTACAATGTCCAGGTTAGTACCGATGGTACGAACTGGAACACGGTGGTCAACGTTATCAACAGTACGAGCGGGATTACGGTAGATAAGATAACTGAAGTATCGGCTCGATATATTAAGCTGAACGTCACGACGCCTACGCAAACCACCAACCTTGCAGCAAGAATCTATGAGTTCGAGGTATACGGACCTCCAAATGTGGCATTAAATAAACCCGCGAAGGCGGACAGTACGTGCAACGCCTCGCAAACCGCGGCCAAAGCCGTGGACGGGGTAGTTGTCAATGACAGCAAATGGTGCTCCAAATCCAGTAACCGTTGGCTGCAGATCGATCTTGGCTCTGTGAAGCAAGTAAACCAATTCGTCATCAAGCACGCATCGGAAGGTGGAGAGTCCGCCTCCTACAACACGAAGGCTTACAATATCCAGGTCAGTACAGATGGTACGAACTGGAATACGGTGGTCAACATAATCAACAATAAGAGCGGCATTACGGTAGACAAGATAGCTGAAGTATCGGCTCGATATATTAAGCTGAACGTCACGACGCCTACACAGACCACAAACGCCGCAGCAAGGATTTATGAGTTTGAGGCTTACGGACCTAGTTTTAAGACATAATCCTTGCGACGTATGTAATAGAAAAGGATTTATTGCCTCTGAGACTTTAAGGTTCAGGGGCTTTTTGATTAGAATGACGACGTTCTGGCGTTACCTGTACCGAAAGAGCAACGTGAAGCGGTTTTCGAGAATTCTGAAGAGAATTTGATTACAATTCCAATCGTAATTAAAATAAACTAAAAGTATCAAAAAATATAAGGAGAGGAGCTCGTTCAATTGAGAGCACTTGTATTTCATAAATTTGGAGGGCCGGGAGTACTTGAGTATCTTGAAATTCCGGATCCGGTTATCGGAGCCGATGAAATATTAGTAAGGATGAAAGCAATTGGATTGAATTTCGCCGATATTTATAGAAGAAAAGGGAACTATCATCTTACGGGCAATTCCCCGTTTATTTTAGGTTATGAAGGGGCGGGAGTCGTTGAAAAGACGGGAGCTAATGTCCAAGGAATCAGCGTTGGCGATCCTGTTGCATTTGCCGATGTCCCCTATGCTAATGCGGAACTAGTGGCTGTTCCGATGGAAAAGGCAATTCCTCTTCCAGAGACCATTTCATTTGATACGGCAGCTTCCGTTTTACTGCAAGGCTTGACTGCCCACTATTTAACAAAGGATAGTTATGCGGTTAAGGAGAATGATGTCATTCTAGTTCATGCGGCAGCAGGGGGCGTTGGACAACTGCTCGTCCAAATGGCAAAGATCCTCGGTGGAAGGGTCATTGGCTTAACGTCCTCTATAGAGAAGGCGTCTGCAGTTAAGAAGGCCGGAGTAAATCAGGTTTTTTTGTACTCAGATGATTGGAAGGAAAAAGTTTTGGAAGCAACAAACGGAAGAGGCGTGGATGTAATCTATGACTCAGTAGGCTCTACGCTCGAAGATAGTTTTACAGCGACTCGCATTGGGGGTACGGTCGTATTTTATGGAATGGCAGGGGGAGACCCTGCTCCAGTTGACCCAAGGATGTTGATGGATACGTCAAAGACTTTGACTGGCGGGGATCTTTGGAATGTCCTTACTTCCAGTGAGGAACGGATAGCCCGTTCAGTCGAACTGTTCCGCTGGATAGAAGAGGGGAAAATAGCGGTATCTGAGCCTACGGTATTTGCACTACGAGATGGCCGAGAAGCGCATCAATTTCTAGAAAGCCGCAAAAGCACAGGAAAAATTTTATTAAGACCATAAAAAACGCATGAGACGTACGATGAGCTTCGAAGGGCACCCGATCGGGTGCCTTTCGATTTAAGAAGGCTATTTCACCAGGATGCCCTTCAAATTTGCCATTATAGATAGCACGGAGAACCTTATCAAAATACGGCGAATATCGGTGTGCTACAATGGTAATGATCGTAAGAAAGGTTTTTAATGAAATAAGACAATAGGTATCTCATAACTTCCAGAGGGCAGGATAAATTACAATGACATTTGAAAACAAACAGCGCTACCGCTATAGTGAAGCACCTATATGGAATATTCAGAGGAAGTACTATGAAGAAAAGGGGATGAAGGCTTGGAACAATGACCAAGTTCCTCAATATATAACGAGTAATCCGATGATCGCTACTGCCTATGCCGAAATGATATTTGGGTTTCTTCAAGATCGGGCGAATAAGGAAAATAGTTCGGAACCTGTTATGATTGTGGAGCTTGGGGCAGGAGCGGGACGTTTTGCTTTCCATGTGTTAAGTGAATTGTGCCAGTTAAGAGACTACGCGGGGACTTCACTACCTTCGTTCCGTTATATTATGACGGATTTGGCGATGGACAATGTTCTAGCCTGGAGGGAGCATCCAGCACTTCAATCTTTTATTGCCGAAGGATTACTCGATTTTGCGCGATTTGATGCTGTTCATGATACGGTTCTGAACCTTGTTGTATCAGGCGCAACGATTAGCGAGGGAGATTTAAAACAACCGTCAATCATTATTGCCAACTACTTTTTTGATAGCATTCCACAAGAGTTGATTTACGTAGGTGATGGTCGAATTTATGAAGCTGATGTTATTGTCGAATATCCCGAACATCATGGTTCACTTAAACCATCAGATTTGTTAGACCAAATATCTTTGCATTATGAGCATCGGCGAGCACCTGAGTATGAACAAGAAACCTATCCATACCGTGATGTCATTGCAATCTATCAGGAACAACTAGAGGATTCGCATATTTTGTTTCCTGTTGCTGGAATCACTTGTTTGGAGCGTTTGAATCGGCTATCTCAGGCGGGATTCCTATTAATAACGGCAGACAAGGGAGACCATTTGCTTGATAACTGGAAATTCGCAGAACCGCCAGAGTTAGTCCTGCACGGAAGTTTTTCTTTAACGGCAAACTACCATGCGATTCAGCATGTTTTTGAGCAAAGAGGAGCCATATCGTTATTTCCCCCGCATCATTATAAAAATATAAATGTGGGCTGTATTCTTAATTTGAATAAACCGATGGACTATTCCAATACAAGATTAGCTTATCGTCGATGTATTAAACGCTTTGGTCCGGATGAGTTTTTCAGTTTGAAGATGGGGATAGATCGCAATCTAGATAACATGGGATTACAACAAATCTTGAGTTTTTGGCGTTTGGGCGGATATGATGCGGAATTTTTCATTCAAAGTACGAAGCGGATCTCTAGTCTATTGCCGGATGCAAACGATGAAGAAAGGCAGGATATTTTGAGTGGCATACAGCTTATGTGGTCATCGTACTACGTAATGGAGCAGCGCTATGACTTGGCGCTGGATGCTGGATTGCTATTGTTTGAGTCGGAAATGTACGAGGAGTCTAAGCGTTTTTTGGAAATTTCAATTCATCAAGAACAAGATGAGGTTGTATCGACCGTATTTTATTGTCTGGCTATTTGTTGTTTCGAGTTAGAGTTAGTCGAAGATGCTCTCGGATACTTGCGGAAATTATTAGAACTCGAGCCTGATCATGAAGAGGCATTGGCATTGTTAAACGAATTTGAGTTGGAGTAGTCAAGTTCAAATACTGAACCGTATCACAAGTAGGACGAAAAAACGATCGACGATGGACTGCTGCAAAATCGCAAGCATAAATAAAATCCCCGCCTGAGTGGAAATAAATCCATTCGGGCGGCTTTTTTTGCCGTTTTGTCATATGACATTATGACACTGGCGGATTTGACATCAAGAAAAGTAGAATACATCTACTACTTGCAAAGGATGTGGGCTCCTTGATGGCCAAAACCATCGTCAGCTTTGTTCAAAACGGCTATTTCCTGCTGCTTACTTTCGTTACTGGATTGTTTTACTTTAGCTTTTATCTGGTCGCTCTTACATTGGGCTTGACCCTTTCGTTTACCGTCGTGGGCGTCCCTCTCCTGACTCACGTTTTGCGGACAACGACTGCCTTCTTGCAATTTGAACGAATACAAACCAAGATCTATACGGACATTACCACCGAGCCTTGCGTTAAATCCGTCAACCTCGATGTGTCCAACTGGCTGCAAGTGAAAAAAGAGCTGCTGAACCCACGCAACTGGACCGCAATTGGCTGGCTGCTGTTGAAATTTCCGGTAGGGATTTTAAGTCTGATCAGTGCGACCTTGCTTTATGCGGCACCAGTTGTATTGATTGCGGTCCCGTTCCTCTATCCGTTTATCAACCTTTCCTTTATGGGGGCGACGGTAGATACGGTTGCCAAAGCCGTGATGGTGTCGGCCACAGGGGTCATATTAATGATGGTGAGCTACAGGCTTGCGGGCCGCTTGGCGTGCTTGATAGGCGGCTACACGCGTTTGATGATCAAGCATGTGAACCGGTAGACGCCAGTCCCGGCTTCGCCTCGTGGGTCGTCCGGTGGTATAGTTTACTCTATAGCAGTTTACTCAATACTAATTACGTAATGTCATACTGAAGGTCATTAGGGGTTGATGGTTTTGTTCGATATGGTGAAGCGCTGGTACTGGTACGACTGGCTCATGTTCATAATCCGTCTGATATGCAGCATTTCTCTCGCGTTTACGACCATAGGGCTGCAACAATATTTCACGCTGCCGATTGCGGTCCTTGTGCTGTGGCAGCTACTTTCTTTTTCCGTTCCATGGCTTTGCTTGCAGCTCGATTATAAATACTATCTGTTTACCGAAATCGTGATCTCGGGCGGGTTGTGCTTGTATCTGGCTTCATTTTTTCCGCAAGCCTACTTCTCATTCCTGCTGTATGCCTTTTTAATTGCTGCCCACAGCGCGAAAAGGGCCTATCTCTGGTCAGGGCCTGTATCCATATTGCTCATACCCGCCTTAATCAAGCTGATTGCAGAGCAGAGCGAATACTGGGTCATGGCCGTTCACATCGGGATGGCGTATGTCTTCGGATTCTCGTTCCATTTACTTTCGCTCAATCATCGTCAAGGCGAAATTATCCGCGATCAAAATGCGGTGCTGGAGCAGTACCTGTCCCAAATCGAGCGCATCACGCTTGCCGAAGAGCGGAATCGGTTGTCCAAAGATCTTCATGATACCGTCGGTAATGCCTACACTTCGCTCATTATGGGATTGGAAACGTTGCGTCCTGAACTGTCAACGGATACAGGAACGGAGAGGCTCGATTCCCTATTGAACCTAGCCCGCCAGAATATGGAGGATGTCAGAGGCTACGTGCATCAAATCGAATCGCCGCATGAGGCGCTCCCGCTGCTTCAGTCTTTGAGGAAGCTGGCGGAGGAGTTTCAGGAGCATGCCAAGGTGACGGTTCGTTTCCATGCCTACGGGGAAGAATACCCTATAACGAAGCAAGCGAAGACAGCGCTCTATCGCTGCGTGCAAGAGTCGTTGACGAATGCCGTGCGTCATGGACACTCGACGGAGATTAAGGTTTCCGTGCAATTCGAGCCCCAACAGACGAGACTGGAAATTCAAGATAACGGCCGCGGGATGGAGCAAGGGCGGGAGGGCTTCGGCCTGAGCGCCATGAAGGAGCGAGCGATGAATTTGCAAGGCCATGTGGCCGTCTATTCAGAGCCGGGAGAAGGCACTCTCGTTACCTGTACACTACCTAGACAAACGGAGCTTAAGGATGAAGTCATCCGCCTGTTGGTCGTCGATGACCAGCCCTTTTTCCGTGAAAGCCTGCGGACTCTGCTCGAGGAGCATCAGGATTTGCAGGTTGTTGGGACGGCAGAGGATGGCGAGCAAGCGATCGAGCTGTGCAGGCAGGTTCAGCCGCAATTGGTGCTTATGGATTTGGAAATGCCGAATGTGGATGGAATCTCCGCATCTCGTACGATAAAAGAAACGTGGCCCCACATCCGCATTCTGATTCTCACCACGTTCGAGGATACTAAACAGGCTCTGGAGGCGATGCGAAGCGGGGTGGATGGATACTTGTTGAAGTCCATGCAGCCGTTAGAGCTGGCCGAAACGATACGCACCGTCCATCGCGGGGGCACGCTGATCGATCAGGGCATGTCGCACAAATTGTTTGCCCAATTGGAGTTGGAAGCGGACAATAGCGGGGATGATCCTTCGCCAATCAAAGCGTCATCGAACTATGAGTTAACGCCGCGGGAGCTTGAGATTTTACAGTATGTTTCGAAAGGGCTGCGATATAAAAGCATTGCTTCCAAATTGTATTTATCCGATGGTACGGTTCGAAACTATGCATCATCGGCTTATGTAAAGCTGGGGGTCCGCAACCGGGAGGAAGCGGTGCAAAAAGCCAGGGAGGCCGGGCTTCTGGAATAACCCTCAAGTTATCTATTATGGTGGCGGATGCCGACCTACGGAGTGATTATGCTTCGTATGATCGAGCACCCGCCATTTCCATTTTTAAAGACCGTGTATTATTTTTTCAGAATGATGGTTTCCGTTTATTTACGGATTGGCAATGTGTAGTAATCAAATGCCAGATCCAATAAGGCACTCGCTTCCTGCCGCTTCAGCAGCTGCTTGGAACGGAAGTTGATGGAGCCGTCCGAATTGATCTTGGTATCCGGGTCCATGATGCCTTGGGATACAAGGATTGTGATGGCTTCAACTGCCCAGGCATCCGTTTCGCCACTCAATGTAACCTTGTCTCCAGGCTCAGCTTGCTTCAGGTTTTGGATCATAACTGCCGCCATCTGTCTGGTGATAGGAGAATTAGGCTTATAATTAGGCAATCCCGATATCATCTGCTTCTTGTTTGGTTCGACCGTATAAGGCATGGTATCCCAGCCATGGGCACGCAGCAGCAGCTCTGAGAACTCACCCTGAGTCATTGTTCCATTCGGATCGAAGAGGGTGGCCGACTTTCCGTCCATGACCTTCAAAGCATGAAGATTTTGAATATAAGACGCATACTTGCTGTCCGCCGGTACATCAGTGAATGGCGCATCCATATCTACTTTTTGTGCATAACCCACGTAGTGCGGAAGCTGCATGTAATAGAAATAGGTGATTTGGCCGGCCCCATTTTTTTGAAAGGCCACTTTATTGCCAGATTCATCTTCAAAGAGTAAAGGGTGGATCATTTTCAGCGTACTCTTGCCCAGATCTCCTGTCTCCATAACCAATTTTCCGTCTGAATAGGAAACGTCGGTCCTCATGGATCCAAGACGTGTATTTTTATACAATCCTACGTAGTCCTTAGCCTGCTCTTCACTGATTGTCGAGTAGGTTGGCTGTGGAGCCTCTTCTTTTCTTGGGAAATAATGATTCATAAATTCCTCATACACGTCGAGACTCATCATGGAGTCGTTATTGTAGGACATGTAGAACGCTGTATTTTCCTCTGGCAGAATAACAATCAAGGAAGAATTACCGGTTACATTTCCCCCTTTGATAACCACATGATGACCATTCATCTTCTCTGTGAAGTAGCCTTCGAATCCGATGGTTGTGACAGGGAACTCTTTGTCAGGGAACACTTGGTAGGTATGCATTTGCTCGATGCTCTTGGAACTTAAAATTTCTTTGCCTTCATACGTTCCGTTGTTCAGATGCATCATGAGGTACTTCACCATGTCATCTGCGTTTGATACCATGCCGCCGCTAGGCCGATCGGTTGGTTTGAAACCCTCCAAGGGGATTAGATCGCCTTTTGGATTATAATGGGCAGCCATTCTGCTGAGCAGCTCGGGGGTAAACCGCACATTCGTCGAGTTCATGCCTAACGGCTTGAAAATATTTTCCTCCATATACTGGGCGAATGACATGCCTGATACTTCTCCTACCGCATACCCCGCCAGTGTGAATCCAAAATTATCGTAGGTGTAGGCTTCCCCCGGAGGCCTGACGACAGTCGGCATATTCGCTTCGAGAGACTCCTTCATCGGGAAGAATTGATTCACATATTCCGGTTCCGATCCCGAGAGGACATCCGGTTTGTCAAAGCCGCTAGTATACGTAAGCAGATCGAACATCGTCAGTTTTTTTCCTGTTGTATTCGGTACCTTCATCCCGCCCAGGTATTCCTGGATATCGTGATGCAAATCAATCTTTCCCTTATCGACCATCTGCATAGCTGCCAATGCCGTGAATTGCTTCGTCACAGAACCAATTTGGAATACGGTGCTGCTGTCTACCGGAATTTTATTTTCCCTGTCGGCATAACCGTAGCCTTTGCTTAGCAGCACTTTTCCATTCGATACGACCGCAAAATTAGAACCAACCGTATTATACTTCTTCATCGCGTCCGCAAAAACGCCATCTGCAAAGGCCTCTAGTTCCTTGGCATCCTGTGGCCCCTCCTGACTGGCTTTCTCAGTTGCCACTGGCGGGGGAGCCTCCGGGGTATTGGGTGCGTTCCCTGATCCCATACATGCGGTAATGAGCGTAGTAGATAATAGTAGAACAGTTAATAGTAGAACTGCGCGATTCGTTCTCGTGCGAATCCATTTCTTCATAAATGATGTCTCCTTGTCCATTAGATTTGCCTCTTAACGATCGGCTGAGCCCAGTATGGCAAAGGAGTTGTCACACCAACAAGTTGCATTTCGTCATCCATGACATCCAGCCGCTTTGAAAGCGTCATGTGACAATTCGGCACTAGGTTTATTGACAAGGAGGGCATTAAGATACGTGGAAAGGGCGATGAATCATGAATCATTCAGGATGCCCAAAGCCATTAGAACTGGAGTGTGAACATCATCGCTTTCTTACAAGATATCGTTATCCAATACGGTTATATTGGCATCTTCCTCTGCCTTACGCTTGGCATTATTGGTTTGCCTGTGCCTGATGAGATTCTCATGATGATTGTTGGTTATCTTTCTTCAATTGGACTGCTGCACTTCCCGGTATCCCTTGTGATCAGCGTCCTCGGGGCTATGAGCGGCATGCTGTGCAGTTACTTCCTTGGGCGGAAGTTCGGCAAGCCGCTGCTGCGGAAGTATGGAAAATGGGTCAGGCTCACCACTAAAAGGATAGAGAAGACAGAGAACTGGTTCGAGCGTTACGGCCCCTGGGCGATATGCATCGGTTACTATATTCCAGGGTTCCGCCATCTGACTTGCTATCTGGCAGGGATGAGCGCCATGAACCCACGGAAATATATACTCTTCTCGGGCTTGGGAGCCCTGTGCTGGTGTGCGATTTTTATTTCAATTGGATATTTTCTAGGGGGCTATATTGATTTTTCGGATTATCATGGTTCTATTTTGGGGTTGTTTCACTCTTGAGAAAGCCCATACGATTGAGTAAGGCGGATTTTCAGGACAAAATCGAACGGCTGCGCGGCGAGTTAAACGAATTGGCGGATAGATTAGGAGTCACTTCAAGAGTCGTTCTGTTGAAGTCTCAAGAGTTGGACAAGCAGCTGAATGAGTACAGCCTAATGCTTGGGAAGGGAGAGTAAGTGGGATTATGGGCTGGATGAACCAACCAGTGGAGAACAAAACGGAGAAAATGAAAAGACGTCCTTTGCGGAGGAGCTACTGCTTTAACAGTGCCTTCTCCGCAAAGGACGTTTTCCTATATGGTGAACCGAACCTCTGCGGACACCATCAAGGCGGAACTACCCGAGGAGGCCATTCTGGCCATCGGATATCACTAGGAAACGGGTTGAGACCACATGAAGGTTGTTCTTATATTTCTGACAGTGATAGAATTACCGATTGGCCCTGATTAAAGGTCTTTTTTCAAAGAGCGGATAACCTTGCACGGATTGCCGACAGCCAGACTATCTGGCGGAATGTCCTTCGTAACGACACTGCCTGCCCCAATCACGCTGTTCGCTCCGATCGTCACGCCTGGCAGGACTATAGCGCCTGCACAGATCCATACATTATCACCAATATTGACTGGATGTGTGTATTCCAATCCCTCTAACCGCTGCTCTACATCCATAGCATGTTCTTCCGTTATGATGCAGACGTTGGGCGCAATAAATACGTTGTTGCCAATTGTAATTTTCCCGCTGTCCATGAGCTTGCAGTTAACGTTGAGAAAAAAATTATCTCCTACCGTGGTATTGTACCCGTAAGTACAGAAAAGCTGCTGCTCTACAACGCAATTTTCTCCGGTCTTTCCCAGCAGCCCGCGGATGGCAACCTGTCGTGCTTCGCGGTCCATCGGGTGTATATTGTTATATTCATATAGCTTTTTCACGGTTTCAGCACGATCTGCGACAAGCTCTGGATCACCAGGTTGGTATAGCATACCAGCATGCGATTTTTCTTTTTCGTTCACAATATCAACTCCTTTATTCATATCAGCGAAAGTATTTTAATATAAGGGATATTAAGATTCAACTATAAAATTGCGTCATTGGCATGAACGAGCTGCAATTGACGTAAAAACCAAAAAGACAGCGAGTCCCGATAGCGGATACTCGCTGTCTTTTTATATTTGGCCGAAGACCCGTTCAAATTAAGCAACCAAACCAATAATTGTAACGTTTTTACCTGTAAGACAAGATATTTGAACAATAGGGTTGAGCCTAAGGGGGAGAGCAATGAATATCACCGATGATTTTGTTGATGAACCATTTAGAAATTTCGTCTTAGAAAACTTTTGCGAAAATCGTGAATTTATTCAGAAGAGCGATGTAGATAAAATCATATCGCTAAACCTTGCTAATCAAAATTTCTATAGTTTAAAAGGGATTGAACATTTCACATCGATTGAGGAGCTAGACTGCTCATCAAATATATTAACTGAGCTTGATATTAGCAAGAATGTAAACTTGCTAACGTTGAATTGCGGTTTTAACAGAATTAGAAATCTTGATGTCAGCCAAAATTCCATGCTCATTAAGCTGGAGTGTTATTGGAACATCCTCTCAGAATTGAATCTTGAACAGAACACAAATTTGAAGGAGCTAAATTGCAATCATAATTCAATATTTAGTTTGGAGCTTGTTCAAAACTCGCTGCTAACTCGCCTTGATTGCGGGAGCAATTATTTGATGAGTCTTGATGTGAACGCTTGTGTTAGCCTGATCGAGATCCGCTGTAACCATAACCATTTAACAAAACTGGTTGTAAGTCAAAACACGGCTTTGCAGAGTTTAAGGTGTTTTAATAATCACATCTCAAGTCTGGATATCAGCAATAATCCGCTTCTAGTCGAGCTTTATTGCTCTGAGAATAAAATCTCGAGGCTGGAGACAATTCATAACCCAAAGCTGGCAAAACTAGATTATTCAAATAATCTCATCACTGAACCAGACCATGAAGTTAAGGGTGTGGGAACTTTTCAGTATGATGCTTCGCTTTCTTACTATGAGACAAAACTCAGTTTTAATGGGAGAGAGCTTTCTGTTTCAACTGATATGCCCACCAAGGCTGAAATGGATCGGTTATCGCCTACAATTAAGAAAGCCTGGGAGGAACTCAGCGAGCTCAATAAAAGGGCACTAGACCATATTGCAAACCTGCATCCGGATGAAGATGTAACGGAATTGGTCCTAGCTAATTTGGTATTTGAAGGGGATACCTCAATTAAGATTGGTTACGATGCAGGCGACACCCCAGCTGGAGGACTTTACATTTATGTTGAGTTTAATGAGGAGCTTGAGATGAATCCTGAGTTGATTTATGAAACTTATTGAGGAGAGCCATGGTCATATGAAATCCAAGCGAGGAAGTGAAACACTTCCATTTATAAGAGAGAAAAGGAGCTGCCGTGGGCAAGCTCCTTTTTGTTTTTTTACTCATTCACCAATTTATGAAAATAATGATCCATCTGGGATACGCTCACCCGATCCGGGTTTTTACGCCACCATTCGCTTAAAGCAACCATCGAGGACACATGAAATTCCGCTAACAAATCATAAGGGATATCGATCGGTTTCGAATGTTCAAAGAACTTTAATGCGTCTTTTTTCAATATCCGCATGGAGTAAGCTGTCATGCAATCAAAGAAAAGTTCATCACCATGCTGCGCACGAACTAACTTGTGAGACGCGGAACCTTCAAAAAATTCATTGGACCAATAAAAGGGTTTTAAAATCCTTTTTTCTAATGGAATATCCCAATATTGCTCCATCAGTTGATTCAGCCCGTACTCCAGCAACCTAAATTTATCATCAAAGTGCTTATAGAACGTGGAACGATGGACCATTGCTTTTTCGCAAATTTGATCAACTGTGATTTTTGAAAACTTCATCTTTTCTTCTGTCATTAGATCAAAAAGAGCCTTCCATAACATTTGCATGGAGCGACGTTTTCTAAGATCCAGATTCATTTCCCCCTTTATACCGCCCATTTTCTCAGACATTTATTTGAAACTGTCTTCTAACAATACAAAGCAGGTGTAATGAAGATATTTTGCAGCCCAAATGAACATTATAATGGGAATCGACTTCATTACTTAACCTACATTTGTACGAAAGGAAGGCACTTACATGGTATTGGATTTACAGAAAGTGAAGCGAATGCCCATTATGGTCTCCCTCATGATGGGAGCATTTGTAGCGACATTAAACGAGACGTTGCTGGGCAATGCCCTGCCTGTGCTGATGAAGGAGTTTCAGGTCGGCGCCACCACTATACAATGGCTAACTGCGGCTTACCTGCTCGTTGTCGGCGCACTCATTCCCGTAACGGCTCTCGTTCAGCAATGGCTTACGACAAGACAACTTTTTTCCATTGCCATGATTACCTTTTTAATAGGTACGATCGTCGCTGCAACAGCCCCCACTTTTATGCTGCTATTAGCCGGACGAGTGATTCAAGCCATTGGTACGGGACTAATCATCCCGCTGCTGATGAATACGATATTAAATATTTACCCTGCGGAAAAGCGGGGCACGGTTATGGGGGTGCTCTTTTTAATATTTACATTTGCCCCTGCTATCGGACCTACACTTTCAGGCATTATTATTGATGCAATGAATTGGCGCTGGTTGTTCTATATCACCATTCCCATTACTATCATTTCCATCCTCGTCGGTTATATCTATCTTGTAAATGTAACCACGATCACAAAACCTAAAGTTGATGTGTTGTCCATTATTTTGTCGACATTAGGTTTCGGCGGTGTTGTATATGGATTCAGTGCCACAGGCAATGAAGGATGGTCAGATCCGCAAGTTTATGGGGCAATTATCATTGGCAGTCTAGCCTTGATTTTATTCGCAGTTCGGCAACTGAATATTTCAAACCCGATTCTGGAATTGCGTACCTTCCGATTTCCGATGTTCTCTCTCGCGATTATCCTATTAATTGTTGTTATGATGGCGATGTTCGCAACGATTACCTTATTACCTATGTTTATGCAAAGCGTACTGCTAGTGACCGCATTTCAATCAGGACTCATGATGCTGCCGGGAAGTGTCGTAAATGGACTGATGTCTCCCATTTCAGGAAAACTATTTGATCGATTTGGTGCTAGAGTCATTATTATTCCGGGTCTATTAATCGTCTGCATTGCGATGTATCTCTTTACCGCATTCACACTGGAGTCGACGAACCTGCAAATCATATTAACGCACAGTCTATTAATGTTAGGCGTGGCGCTCGTTCTAGTCCCCGTCCAAACTTATGGGTTGAATCAAATTACGCCTGAATATTATGCGCATGGATCTGCTATTTTCAGTACGCTGCAGCAGGTTTCAGGAGCGATTGGCTCAGCATTGTTCATAGCAACTATGTCCGCGCGCTCTCGTAGTCATTTGTTGCAGTCATCAAGTCCTGATGATGCAACTGAACAATTTACGGCATCTGTTGCAGGTTATAGTGACACGTTCATGCTTGGCTTCATCATCTCGATCATTGCCGTGGTGGTAGCAGTCTTTCTAAGAAAAAATGCAAAAGAAAAACAAGCGGCTTAATCTCTTCCGCTAGTTATTGGACTGCCCTGCGGCAACAAGCAGGGCAGTTCTTTTCTCTATAAGTAAAGGGCGTGAGCGTGGCGATGCCAACTCACGCCCAGATGACGTATCAAAAGCTTTAAGATTTCACTGTATAATGCAGTTGAACCATTTGTCCGTAACGTTTGGTCTCGGCTAGGAAAAGCTTCAATTCCGGATTGTCCTTCTTGAACAGCGGAATCCCTTTCCCTAAAATCGTGGGGATCACTGTAATGATAAACTCATCAACGAGATTATTTTTCAAGAATATGTCAAGAATTTCCGCTCCACCGACAATCCAAATTTTTGATCCGTCTTGCTCTTTCAACTCCTCAATGAACTCCGGTACATCTCCGGTGACAAAGGTCACATGCGAAGTTGGCTCCTGTTCGGAACGTGAGAATACATAGCACCTCTTATCTGGATAGGGAAATTGATCAGCTAATTCAAAGGTATGCTCGTATGTTTTATTTCCCATTAATACCGTATCAATCGTCTCATAGAATTCGCTATAGCCGTTGTCTCCTTCACCTTCTGCTTCATAGAGCCAATCAATCTCTCCATTTTCTCGCGCAATGTATCCATCCAAGGATACTGCAATGTATAATGCGACCGGACGCTTCATTCCTTCATCTCCGTTTCGAATATTAATTCCTGCTGCCTATTCATCATAGCATTCAAATAAGTCATCTTATGTCATATATGGCCTTAACAAATTTGACCCAACACTATGAACAAGCTCACTGTATGATTAACATTCCATAATAGAAGATGCGCAGGTAAGTAAAACTGCGTTTTGGAAGCACTATTTTTTATGGAGTTTTCCTGAACGATTAGAATACTCAATGCGTTAGCAATGCAAACGCCGATCCAGGAGACTCTAATTGAATTTCACTAATCACGCAGGCGAGCATAATTGATTCTTGCAAGCGGCTCTGTCGAATGTCGCCAAGGTCGACAATCGTAGACCAGCCAATATCTTTCAGAAGGGCATGAACTTGTTTTTTGGATGAAGTATGATTTCCGGAAATAAACATGATAGGGGAACCTTCATTGAAATTTGGATGAATCATGATCTTGTCGCTGACGGTATTGAGTGTTTTAACAACATGACTATCCGTTAACATCTCTTGGACTATTTCTCCTGCGGATGTGTCGTTAAGCAATAAACGCGGTCCGTTGACAAAATGAACGGCATTGCTTACATCAATGACCGTCTTATTTTTGAAATAGGCAGGATCGATGGTTTCAATTACATCTTTTAAGCAGAACCATGGCAGTGCCACAATAATAACCTCGCCAAATCGAGCTGCCTCTTCAAAAGATGCAATACGTACGGACATTCCTTCCTCTTGCCTCCAAGAAAAATGATTCGAATCAAGGGGATCTCGGCTGCTGATCACTACCTGATGCCCTGCCATTCCTAATCCTTTGCCTAAAATCTTGCCTACATTCCCTGCCCCAAGAATACCAATGTTCATTCTCATCATCTCCTCCTTATGAGTGATCATAGGAGCTTATACGCTTATGAACAATTAGGCACTTTTTAGTATCCAACATTGGATTAGATTTTGGAGTATAATACCAGTAAAAATGAGGTGAGAAAATGCCTGTTCAGCTAAACGACTGCCCAGTCGAGGTTGTCATGTCTATGATAAGCGGCAGATGGAAAATCCCTATTTACCGCATTTATTTAAAAATGACGAGCCAGTGCGTTATAGCGAATTACTGCGGCAATTTCCATCCATTTCGAAAAAAATACTGACAGAGCAGCTTCGCGAGCTGGAGCGGGACGGAATAATCGCAAGAAAATCATATCCCGAGCCTCGACCAAGAGTAGAATATGGGCTAACTTCGTCAGGACGATCCATGATCGCTTTTCTTGATAGGATGAGCGAGTGGGGAATTAAGCACATCCAACCAATAGTGGACAATGAATCTTCATGCTAATGTTGGTCACAGAACAGGTCTGTAGGATTCCGCTAAAATCATAATTAGCCAACGTTAAAAGAAGCCGCTCCATTGTTTGGAGTGGCTTTGTCTTATATAATGATGTATATTTTATGGTCAACTTTGCTTCTTTGAGCTTAGATGACTTCAGGGCAGGGGAGGCTTGGCCAAGGTATGGATATCAACGATCTTATTGTTCAATGGAATCATGCGAATTGCACCATTATGGATGTTCGACGCATCACACTTGGAGCCGGTGAATCCATACGCTCGTATTGCGTGCCCTCTAGCCTGTTTCTGATGTCGATTCGCGGCAATGCTGCCGTTCATCTGGCAGGGGAGGTTCATCGCGTGCAGCGCTTTACAGTGCTTCATGCAGGCAAAGGCGCGGTGCTCGACATTGTCGCTGGCAGCGAAGGTCTGGATTACTATAGCGTATATTATAAAGCGAATTTGAATTCCCCGTTACCCTCGGAACTTAGCGCGCAGCGGGCTCAATCCTTTGATATTCCGTACAGCATAACGCCGGACAATCCGGTAGCGCTGCATCAGATCATGAGCGAAATGATTAAGGAGTGGAAGTGGCAGCCGCTTGCACGTTTACGAGTTCGGACTTTACTGTATCAGTTTGTGCATGAGCTGCTTCGCCAAATGTCAGTGCACGGTATACGCTCGGCTAAGCGGGATCTAGCCGCTCAAGTAGCAGATATAATCCATGAACATTACGCAAGTAACATTACGTTGGAATCATTATCGGAGAGCCTGAACTATTCCGTTCCTCATCTATCTTCCTACTTTAAAATCCGTACAGGACTTAGCCCAATTGACTACTTAATTAAGGTTCGCATTGATAAGGCGGCGGCACTGCTGCTTGAAACGGATGCTACGTTGAAGGAAATTGCAATTGGCGTTGGCTATCAAGACCCGAGCTATATGGGCAGACTGTTCAAAAAGCATAAGGGCGTGTCCCCAATAGGCTACAGGGAAGCGAATGCCGATAAAAAGAAACTAGCAGATAGTCCGGTCATAACCATGAGATCCTCCATTGTCCCTCCTGAATCATTTATTTATACTGATCTTATTGATAACGGTTATCATAATCAGTGGGATGGAGAGGGAGACTTATATATGTTTAAACAATCAAAACCTATGCTGGCTTCGGCACTGCTGCTAAGCCTCATATTGATACTGAGCGCATGCGGAGCGAACAGTACAACGGAGAAAGGTGCTTCACAGTCCAATCACAATGATGCTTCGGCGGCATCGGACCATCCAAAGACCAAAATCGTCAAAACAGTCAACGGCGATGTGGAGATTCCCCTGCATCCCAAGCGAATTGTTGCGGGCGAGTATCTTGGCAGTTTAATTGCACTGGGCATTACGCCGATCGGAACATCCGACCACCATATAAAAAATCCATATTTTCAGGAGTATTTAAAAGAGGTTGCGAATATAGGGGACGGTAATGGCAATGTCGAGCAAATCTTATCGCTTGACCCGGATTTGATTATTTTGGATGATATGTATCCAGAATTGAATGAGCAGATGAAGAAAATAGCGCCGACTGTCGTTATCCCATATGCTTCTCTCAAAACGGTACACGAGGAGGTCACTTATTTCGGTGAACTTCTTGGTCAAGAAGATAAGGCGAAAGCCTGGCTCGAAGACTATGACAGCAGAATCGCGAGTGCCAAAGCCAGTGTATTGAAGGTTATCCCTGCGGACAGTACGTTTTCCGTTATTGAAATCGCTGGCGATAAAAGCCTAATGGCCGTCGGAACCGACTACGGCAAAGGAGGACAGCCGATCTACAATGGTTTCGGGTTCAAGCCCCCGGCGGAGATTGCCGCTGAAATGGCTGAGCCGGGCTGGGCTTCGTTCTCTGCTGAAGTACTATCGAAGTACGCGGGAGACTACATCATTCTTACCTCCGACTCGCAAAAGCTGGATGATATTAAAGCCGATCCGATCTGGGGCCTGCTGCCGGCAGTCAAAAACGATCACGTATTTCTTTGGACTAGCGATCGCTCCGGTTACTGGGATCCGATAGCTATTTTAAGTCAGACGGAACAATTGGCTGCATGGCTGACAAGTCTCTAACTTTAATGGGTTTTTCATAAAAAGAGTTGCCTTAAGGCTGATCGAACTAAACTCGACCGCCTGGGGTAGCTCTTTTTTAAATGTAATGGTGCTTTTCGATTTCATTCTATTTGACGGTGAACTGTAACCTCATTTATAGACAGTTTAAAAAAATGGTTACCAAAGTCTTAGGCAGCAATGAGATGGCTTCTGAACTCATCAGGAGTCATCTTTTTTAATGTCCATTGGTAACGTTCAGAATTGTAATGGGTCATGTACTCATTAACCGCTAGACGTAGTTCCTTAATAGACGAGCAGTCTTTGTAGTTAAGTTCGTCTTTCATATGACCAAAGAACGTCTCCAT
>NZ_JBHVSK010000014.1:0-136148 GCF_042885235.1 Paenibacillus sp. NPDC058071 | reverse complement strand
AGCATCGAATTCATGGATCACTGGGGTACATGACACCTGTCCAGTATCGCCATGTAGCCCTTAAAAAAGCTGTCTAATTTAATGTTGACAATCCAGACCAGATAATACTTCTTGTGCGGCTTGGTGTCGCACCGCTTCATACGTTCGATTTCGTCTCTTCATGTACCTCATCCCCCTCTTTCTTAGTGTACCTTAACTTGCTTGGTACTCTCCAATATGATTAGGGGGCTTAAGGGATTTTTAGTCCTTATCGTAACTATTACTCACACGTGAGTAACGGTTATAAAGCTTAATAAGACACAGCAGCCGGTCATTATTGACCGGCTGCTGACGTTTCTAAACTAAAGGGCAGGGATGCTAACAAGCCTCACGATACCGAAAAAACATAGTTCATCCCTTCTTGCGTTAGAACAAAGCGATATTGAACTCTTGCCTCGATGGTATCTGAATCGCCTATATCTTTGCCATGCGAGCCTATAAATAGCGTGCAAACGTCAAAACCCGCAAGCCTTGTCAACGAAATCGGCTGATTCTTTCATTATTCTTTCATTACACGTATCTAAAATGAAATGTAGGACTTGTCCAGTTGCGCAAGCCTCGAAAGCCATCCATCATTTCGTTTCAGTTATAGTAAAGGAGAAAATTATGAAAAAATCAGTCTTATGCCTATTGATTGCGTTGCTTGTTATCGGGTCGTCCTTATCATATTTTCAATATGCGCACGCGGCCGAAAGCGATTTTACTTTCACCGTGGGCAGCGACGGCGCAGCAGTTACGGGATACTTGGGTACGGACCCAAACGTTGTCATTCCTGCCGCCTTGGCGGGGGCGTCGGTAACCTCGATCGAAAGATCGGCGTTCGATACCTATGGTACCGGCAGGCCCAAACTAACAAGTGTCGTGATTCCTGACAGCGTAACGAATATTAAAACCTATGGGTTCCGTTACAATAGTCTCTCTTCCATAGATCTTCCGGACGGCCTGTTAACGATCGGGGCAAGTGCGTTCGAAAACAACCCGCTTACTAACGTCGTTTTTCCGGACAGCGTGAAGGTGATCGGCAACTATGCTTTTTATATGAATCAGTTGACTTCGATTACCTTATCGGAAAATTTGATATCCATTTTGGGCGGGGCTTTCGACACCAACGATATTGCGAGGCTGGTCATCCCGGCCGGTGTGACAAGCATCGCTGCTAGCGCCTTCTTTGATAACAATGTGACCAGCTTAACCGTGTTAGGCGCTGCGACGAATATCGCGGCAAACGCCTTTGAGCGAAATCCGAGCAATCTCAAAGTATTCGGAATTGCGAATTCGCCTGCAGCCGCTTTTGCCGCAAGCAACAGCTACTCGTTCGTGGATGGAACGGCTTTGTTTGAAGCCTTCTCGACGGCCAAATCTTTGCTGGCAAGCCATATGCCGGGAACCGGCGTAGGGCAAGTGATGCCCGCAGCCTACAATGACTTGGCTGCGGCTCGTGACACTGCCAAGTTATTTATCGATGGAATCGGCAATGCCACCGTCGTCTCTGATTTGACGAACGCCGCAATCCCGTTGACCGCGGCGATCGCGGCATTCCAGTCGCAAATTATTAGGGCGGGTAATTCCGCTGCTTTGGGAGGTGCATTGACGGAGGCAAAGCAGGCGCTCATCAATCATCCCGCGGGCACGGACATGGGACAAGCATCGGAGGTCGATCGCAGCGCGCTTCAGTCCGCGATAAACGCGGCGCAGCAAATCTTCGATCAAGCCGGAAATCTCAGGCAGGATGAATTGGATGTCGCCGTTGCCAATTTGGAAACGGCGATGGATACATTCGATGCCGCGATTATTCCGGCAGGAAGTCCGTTGACGCTCGGAAATATGCTCACGAATGCTCAGCTGGCGATGACGGATCATCCGCAAGGCGTAAGCGTGGGACAGACGTCGCCGCCTACGCGCGCTGCGCTGCAAGCGGCGATCAATATGGCTTTGCAGATTTACCAAAGTGCTAGTCAATACTCGCAGAGTCAACTGGATGCAGCCGCAGGCGCGTTAAGTTCAGCCGTTCAAACGTTCAAAGCCGCGGTCATCGGACCCGGTAATCCGGCGGCGCTTGGCGCGGCGATTCCGGTTGCGCGACAGGCCTTGACGATACATTCGGAAGGGACGGGAGTGGGGCAAACGTCTGCCGTCGATCGCAGCGCTTTGCAGAGTGCCATTGACGAGGCGCAGCAAATCTTCGATCAAGCCGGCCTTTATTCGCAGAGTCAGTTGAATGACGCGGTCGCCGATTTGGAAGCGGCAATGGACAAGTTCGAAGCCGCCATCATACGGGCCGGCGACGCTGACGAGTTGGAAAAGACGTTGGCGGATGCCGTTCAGCTGCTGGCGGACCATCCCGAAGGTACGGGAGTCGGTCAGGCGTCAGCAGCGGCTCGCTCCGATTTCCAGTCCGCGATCGATACGGCGCAGGCGATTGCCGGCGATGCAAAGAACCAAACGCAAGGTCAATTGAATGATGCCGTCGCCGATTTGGAGACGGCAATGGATACATTTGAAGCCGCCATTATACCGGCTGGAGATGCGACGGATCTCGTGAGCTTATTGGCATATGCAACCCAGTTGCTGGCGGACCATCCCGAAGGCACGGGAGTCGGTCAGGCGTCAGCAGCGGTTCGCTCCAATCTACAGTCCGCGATCGATACGGCGCAGGCGATTGCCGGCGTTGCACAGACACAAACGCAAGGTCAATTGGATGATGCCGCCGCCGATTTGGAGACGGCAAAGGATACATTTGAAGCGGCCATTATACCGGCTGGAGATGCAACGGATCTCGTGGACTTATTGGCATATGCAACCCAGTTGCTGGCGGACCATTCCGAAGGCACGGGAGTCGGTCAGGCGTCAGCAGCGGCTCGCTCCGATTTACAGTCCGCGATCGATACGGCGCAGGCGATTGCCGGCGATGCACAGAACCAAACGCAAGGTCAATTGGATGATGCCGCCGCCCATTTGGAGACGGCAAAGGATACATTTGAAGCCGCCATTATACCGGCTGGAGATGCGACGGATCTCGTGAATTTATTGGCAGATGCAACCCAGTTGCTGGTAGTCCATCCCGAAGGCACGGGAGTCGGTCAGGCGTCCGCTGCGGCTCGCTCCGATTTACAGTCCGCGATCGATACGGCGCAGGCGATTGCCGGCGTTGCACAGACACAAACGCAAGGTCAATTGGATGATGCCGTCGCCGACTTGGAGACGGCAACGGATATATTTGAAGCCGCCATTATACCGGCTGGAGATGCGACGGAGCTCGTGAACTTATTGGAAAATGCAACCCAGTTGCTGGCGGACCATCCCGAAGGCACGGGAGTCGGTCAGGCGTCCGCAGCGGCTCGCTCCGATTTACAGTCCGCGATCGATACGGCGCAGGCAATTGCCGACGATGTACTGAACCAAACTCAGCATCAGTTGGATGATGCCGCCGCGAATTTGGAAACGGCTTTGGAGACGTTTGACTCCGCCTGGGTACAATTGGTGCTGACTGTTCCGTTTAATAATCTGTACGGCAAGAGCGACACGCTTCGCTTTACCGTAACCTACGGGTACGAAGTAACCGTGACCGGTACGCCGACCGTGCCGCTCTTGATTGGAGAAGGGGCCGCCGCTCAAACGGCGTATGCCTCGTATACGGGAACGCGCGGCTCGGCATTGACGGAACTTACCTTCGAATACGAAGTTCCGGCCGATCTCGTGGACGTAGACGGCATTGAAGTTGCCAATGCGTTAGATCTCCCGAACGGCGCAAGTATCGTTCGCTCCTCCGGTGAAGCCGCTTCTCTGACCTATCAAGCACCGGACACGAGCGGAATACGTATCATGGCGAAGCCGCCCGTTGTTACTCTGACTAGTGCACCGAACGGGTCGGCGCTTATCGCGATCAGCGTGATGACCAGCGTGAACGGAGTAACGGCGGGTAATACGCTGACGAAGCTCCGTTGGTTGCCTGGCAGCCTTCATGCAGCCGATTTTGCAGATGGAACAGAAGGGACCGATATTTTGGCCGCTTCGCAATTCACCGTTACCGCCAACGGCGACTATACCGTATATGCCCGAGACGGAGCAGGCAATGAATCTGTAAAGGGCATCACCGTCACCGGCATCTCAAAACCGTCTTCGTCGAATAGCATTGATCAACCGATCACATCGAATTCGACCGTAATGATAAATCCAGACGGCGGAATTACCGTACTTGTCCAAACGTCTGATATTAAACAAGTGACACGTCCGGACGGCACGACGATCGAACAGGTCATACTATCCGAACAGGCAGGGAATCGAGTACTGGAGCTCCTGAAGGATGCGAAGAAACCGCTTGTCACGATAGAAATAAACGATCAGGAGCAAGTCGTACAGACACGGTTCCCAGCCGACTGGATCGTGGAGATGGCTGAAGCTAATCCGAATGCGATCATCGAGGCGAAGCTGAACGGATCCAGCTACAGATTACGGATAAGCGCGCTCGACCTAGCCGGATTGGCGAAACGTCTAAACGCGGAATTATCGGATCTTTCTGTGAGCATTATTCAGGAACAGGCTGGCGAGGAGATTCGACAGAAGATCATGCGGCTCGGCGTCTCCCAAGGATTTACCGTATTCGGCGGCGTTATCGATTATAAGGTGATAGCGGAAGCGAACGGGCAAGCGTCGGAGGTACGCGATTTCGGCGCAACGTATATGGTTCGGACGATCAAATTGGACGGAACGACGGCAAACCGCAATTTAGTTGCCGTTCAATATGATCCAGCGACCGGAACAGTCGTTTTTGTTCCGGCAAGGCTGGAAACCGCGCCTGACGGCTCAACAGAAGCGATTCTGAGCTTGCCGCACAACAGCCTCTACACGGTCATAGACGTGCAGGCCCGAACTTTCGCCGACTTAGCTGGGCACTGGGCGAAGGCGGATGTGGAGCATCTGGCATCGAAGCTGCTGGTGAACGGCAAGACGGCCAACCATTTTGCACCCGATGAAACCATTTCGCGGGCGGAATTCTTGGCCTTGCTCGTACGCGGGCTTGGGTTGTCCGTCAAAGAGAAAGAGGGAAGCACACGTTTTGTGGATGTCCCTGCCTCCGCATGGTATGCGCCGCTTGTCTATGCAGCGGTGGAGAACGGACTGGTGAAAGGAAACGGCGAGGATCGCTTTGCGTCTAACGATCCAATCACCCGCGAGCAAATGGCCGTTTTGATCGGGAATGTCTTAAGCTTTATCGGACATGAAACCGACAACGATAAACAAGTGGACGGATACTTGGCTGCGTTCACGGACCGCGACTCCATCTCTTCCTGGGCGAAATCGGCAGTAGCCAGAGCGGCGGAAGCCGGCATTATGAAGGGAATGGTTGACGGACGATTCGCGCCGACCGAAAATGCGACGCGGGCGCAGGCGGCGGTTATGTTTAACAGGTTGCTGCAATACTTGTCTATGATTGATTAAAAGAAGAAAATAAACAAATGAATTCAGCTCAAAGGGCCGTCAGGGCTAAGCTCCCGAATGGCTCTTTTTTCTCTTTGTGAGTGAAGGTAGATACTCGACCAATTAGCATGTATATTGAAAGGAGGGTTACGTAGTTCCACAGTCAGGAGAGAGCTGCATTGAACATAGTACAATGGTTGTCCTTACTGCTTTTTCTCGCAGCGGGACTCATGATATACGTTGCATTTTTGTCCTATCAGAAACGTCATCTACCAGTCGCTAGAACGATGATTTTGATCATGATAGGAGCTGCCTGCTACGCGATTGGCTATGCTTTAGAGTTGTTAAGCCGCAACTTATACGAAGTTAAACTATCGCTGCAAATCGAATATGTGGGCATTCCATTCATCACAACACTTTGGCTTTTCCAGGTCATCCAATTTTCCGGGACGGCTTCGCGTTACCGGAAGCGCCTTGCGCTGGCACTTTTTCTGATCCCCGTAGGAGTCTTTTTTCTCCATTTGACCAATGAGTGGCATCATCTTTTTTATGAACAATATATCCTCAATGAGCAATCTTCATTTCCTTTGTACACAACGGTTAAAGGGCCAGGATATCAAGCACACACGCTATATAATTACTTCATGATATTATGTGGTTTTTTCCTGTTTATACCGATGTATTGGCGGTCTTCACGAATCGTTCGCAAGCAAATTATCGTACTGACCACGGGAGCCGCAGTGCCCCTGCTTTTCAATATATCCTTGTGGTTTGGAATGGTCGTCGACTTGACGCCTTTTGGATTCGCAGTGTCAGGGATCGTCTATGCATGGGGGATTCTGCGCTTCAATCTGCTCCGATTTACGCCGCTTGCGCTGACGCAAGTGTTCGACACCATCAGGGATGGTGTTATCCTGCTCGATTACAAGGATCAGATTGTTAGTTACAACAAAGCGGCTGAAGGCGTCTTACCGGAACTTACTCTGACGAAGCATTACCCCGCTCATGTCCGGGAGGTTCTCTCTTCGAATCCAGTATTGACTCATCACATTCTTGGCTCTCATAACGAAAATGAGCGGTTCCCGTTCTCCAGATCTCAAGCTGGCGTCAATAAGCATTATCAATGCAACGTTTCGTTCATCAATGATACAGGTACACCTATCGGAAAAATGATCATGTTTAACGATGTTACGGAGTTGAAAGAAAACGAGTTTAGGCTGCGTGAGAGTGCAAGCCAGCTTTTGGAATTAAATTCATTTAAGGACAAAATGTTTACTATTGTAGCACACGACATTCGTGATCCGATCGCGCTCTTGGTTAGTTTAACCGAGCTGCTTGGCGAAGAGCTCGCTGCGGATAACAATGAGCATGCCGAATTGTTCGGCGTACTCCAAGGGCAAGTGCAGAATACATTTCATCTAGTTGAGAAATTGCTCGACTGGTATCGCAGCCAGAAAGGGAATGTCGTTTTTCGACCGCTAAGCTGGAATTTGCAGCAAGTTGTTCGTCAAGCTTTGCTGCTAGCAGAGTCGAAGGCAGGAATGAAGAATATTGTAATGAGAGAGCTGATTGACGAGAAGCTTACGGTTAGCGCGGATAAAGAGATGCTTGATCTCATTCTACGAAACTTGCTTTCCAATGCGATAAAGTATACGGGAATTGGTGGATGGGTTGAAATCGAAGCTGCGCTGGACAAGGATAGGATCGTTGTGACCATACGTGACAATGGAACAGGAATGGATGAAGAGACAGCGGACATGCTGCGCCGTGACGATATTTTTACGAAAGTGATCGACCCGAATGAGGGGGCAGAGCATTCCAAATTTGGGCTTATGCTCACTCGCGAATTTATAGCGATTCACGGTGGAAATCTGTGGTTTGACAGCGTCCCGGGAGTGGGAACGACATTTTTCTTTACTTTACAAAGATCAAGCAGCGAGATAGACGGTATTGATAGATGGATGGGAGGTGATGACACGTGAGGGTGATTTTGGTAGACGATGATCCGACAATGCATTTGATTTTAAGAAAAATGTTACAAAAGCTTCCAGAGGTTCATGTTGCGGGGGCCTTCACGGACGCGAAGTCGGCGGTCTCTTTCTTACAAGAGCACGCGGACATCGGCCTTGCGTTCGTTGATATCTCAATGAAAGGCGAGAACGGGTTGGAATTCGCCGCAAGGTTAAGAAGTTCTGGCTCTCCAGTTCAACTTGTTTTCGTTACATCTCACAAGGATTTCGCTCTTGAAGCTTATGAACTTTCGGTAATCGATTACCTGGTTAAGCCGGTTTCTCAGGAGAGGCTCCAGCGGACCGTACATCGTGCGCTTACAAACTGGCGTGCTTTTCAATGGACAACAAACCAGGTGCCACCCCCACAGGATGCAGAGAGGTTCAGTATTACTGCACTCGGAGACATTGTTGTGAGCAATGAAGCGGGCAGAGTGAAGTGGATCTCCCGAAAATGCACAGAGCTATTTGCCTATTTACTGCTTTATCGAGGCAGACGTATTCCACGTTCCAAGTTGGTTACTGATATTTTTGGCGGCATGGAGCAAGCAGGTGCTGAGAACTATTTGAACACGACCGTGTATCAGCTGCGCAAGTCACTGGAACCGCTTGGTATGCGCGAGGTCATACGCTCAGAGAACGATGGATATGCAATTGAATTGAAGGGCGCCATTATTGATTATGTAGAGTTTGAAGCAAAAGCGAATGAACTACATACCATTGATTCCGATCATGTGGAAATTGCCCTAGGTGTTGAACGGCTCTATACGGGTGATCTGTTCGGCGATAAAGCGTATGTATGGGCTATTCACGAAACGGAGCGTTATAGCCAAATGTACGTCTCATTTGTCAAACGCCTTGCTGCTGCATTAATTTCGCTCAGAGATACAAGCTCCGCTTCAAAGTTATTGCTGAAGTTAAATCAGCACAATCCTTTGGACGAGTCGGTGATACGCCAATTGATGATGATACGCGAGATGACTGGGGACAAAAAGGGGTTGACCGCACTCTATACGGATTATGTTCGTCTGCTCAATCGGGAACTCAATATTCGCCCTTCTGAGGAGCTGACCGGTCTATATGACTCGTTAGTACAGGCATGTATGGATAAAAAGATAAAAACCGCGAAGCTTTGAGGAGCTGCTGCAAGCCTCGACAAATGTAATTCGCTGAAAAAAAGCGACACCCGATCCGGATTTGCCGGAGGGCGTCGCTTTTTTCATAAGTCTCATCGCTATTCTTGCTTATATATGGGCATCCGCATCCACATGCTGGATCAGTTCGACGGTTTCTCCTCCAGGTGCATTCAGAAAGCCATATTTCATATGAACAACCTGGCCGGAACGGGTAGGAATGTGGGAGATGGCAGGCTTGGCGGCGACTGTAGCTCCGCTCGCGATCGCTCTTTCGAAAGCGGCTTCTATGTTGTCGGTCCAAATCGCGACATGCTGCCATTTGCCAAGGGCAAACGGTTCGGAAGTGCCGAATATTTCTAAGTAATCACCGGTGCCCAGATCAAGAATAAAGGCGTGATCCTCTTTCCCTTCCGCGCCCCATTCCGCAACAAGCTCGGCATCAAAGGCGTCTCTGTAAAAGTTTGCGGTAACATGTAAATCAGGCACGCGCAGACAAACGTGATGGATCCCTTTTTGTTTTAGTTTTACATACATCCGCTTAACACCCTGCCTTTCTTATCGTCTGTGGTCCAGATTTTCGCGAGCATCGCGGGGAAGGTAACCGTCGGACGATGTCGGAATCGTCATCTCGGGACTCGGTGCCATCCATTTTGCGGCATTGCGCAGCACCTGATGGATTTCCTTCTGGTACAGGATCGGAAACGTTTCGTGTCCGGGAGTGAACTGGAACAGTTTTCCTCTTCCGCGGTAATAGACGTTGCCGCTGCGGCAGACATCGCCGCCCTCCCACCAGGCAATAAAGACGGTCTGATCCGGCTCGGGAATCAGCTGCGGCTCGCCGTACATTTCATCCGCGGGAATTTCGATGCAATCGTTAATGCCATAGGTGAGGGGATGGCCGGGATTGGTTACCCAGACGCGTTCTTTTTCACCCTTGGGCATGGTACGAAAGCGCCCCCAAAGACCGGCATCATAATAGATGCCGAGCATTCTTTGCCAAGGTTTCGAAAAGATGGAGGAATGTAGGGCGACGAAGCCCATTCCGCGGTTGACGACATGATAGCAAATGCGATTAGCAATTGTATCGTCAAAGGCGGCGTTGTCGATGTGGCTCCACCAGATAAGGACATCGGTAGCCGCCAGAATTTCTTCGGAAAGTCCATGGGAAGGCATATCCTGGGTGGCAATCGTCACTTCAAAATCATCATGGCCATGAAAAGCCTGGGCGATAGCGGCATGAATGCCATCGGGATAGACTGATTTTACGGGCTCGCTGCGGTCCTGGTTGTGCTCGTTAAATATGGTGACATGGATTTTACGCTCCATATAGAAAGCTCCCCCTTGCGCTTTTCGTTCGGGTTGATGGCCTAGCTGCTATTGTTGGAATTGTAAACCGAGATGGGCGCCGCATGATTCACGGATGATTAAATGGGGCTGATGAGAAATGTTGATTCCTTCCGAATCATTATTAATAGCGCTTATTAAGGTCATGATGGACATGCGCCCCAGGTAGCTGTTCTGCTGGTCAAGCGTTGTCAGGCGGGGGCAGGTATATTCGCCGGAGGGAAACTGATCGCAGCTGACAATGGAAATATCTTCCGGAACGCTCAGTCCTTTATCCTTTATCGCACGGATGGCCCCCTGAGCCACCGCATCGTTCATGCATATGATTGCGGTGGGGGTCGTTTCCGGTTGCTCCAGCAGCTTGGCCATCGCTCGATAGCCGTCCGGTGCATAATAATTGCTTAAAGAGATCAGGGAAGGGTCAAAGGAGATCCCCAGATTCTTCAGCGTGTGCGTATAGGCGGCCAGCCTGGCCGTGGTCGTACGAATCCCTTCCTCGCCTCCGACAAAACCTATCTTGCGGCGACCCAGCGCCAGTAGATGATGAATCAGGGCAGGTATGCCGCCGCTTAAATTTCGGTTCAGGAAGATACAATTGCAATCCGGAACGGATTGTCCCAGAATGACGACCGGAATTTGCTTGCCCATACGATTTAAGGCTTCTTTATAGGAATCTGAAATGTTATCCCGGTCGATCTCGCCGCCCAAAATCAATACGCCGTCTACCTGCTTATCCAGCATCATCTGGAAATAGGTATTTTCCGGTATAGCATCGGAAACGCCGTGGTTGGACCCCCCGTAAAAGGTGTTGCATAGAATGATAGAATACCCTAAATCTACCGCGTAGCGCTGAATCTCCAAATAAAGCTCGCTGAAGTAAGGATTCGTGATGTCCGATACGATGACTCCGAGCGTCTGCGTATGATTGCTGGTCATGGCACGGGCCACGGAGCTTGGCGAGAAGTGGTGTTTATTAATGATGTCGGTTACGCGCGCCTTGGTCCTTGCGGAAACGTAAGGGCTGTTGTTGATAACGCGGGATATGGTGGAAACGGACACCCCGCTTAACTCCGCGATTTGATAAATCGTAAGCTTTTTCCGATCATCTGACATAAAAAAATCCTCTCTTCTATAACATCCATACATAATCGCCAGTATATGTTATTGTAACCGGTACCAGGATGATGCGTGATGTGACCATAAGCTTAAATAACAGGTAAAAACAGGTATAAACAGGCAATAACTTATTTTTCTCAATTGTATTATGGTGAAAATTAAAAGTCAACGAAGTTCGCAAACATTTTGGTACCGATACCAAAATGTCGATTCTGCATAGAAAATGTAAAATAAAATCTTTGGAATGGAGATTGACAAAAAGTAATTATTTAATTTATAGTTCACGGTAGGAAGTGGAAATGCCAAAACAGAGAAACGGAAAGATGCTTTTATTTTTATTTCGATTTGAAAGCGATACCATCTTGGGGGTGTCGAAGTAAATTTAATGTTTGACAAAAAGGAATGGTATAATTTATAGTTCAAGTTAGGGGTTGGAATTCCAAAAAATGATAAACGGAGGTTGCTTATATTTTTTTAATTTATTTTGGTACCGGTACCAAAAACGCTTGAACTAGGGAATAATAGTGCCGATAATGATGGATCGAGGTCGATTATTTTTTTTAAATCACATTGGCACCGCTTACAATCTTACGTCAGGTCAGTTTGGAAATGAAATACCCTTAAAAATAAGGTTTTGGTATCGATACCAAAAGTAAAGGGAGTAGATGCAATGCGTGGTGTAATGCGCGGTGTAGGCAACGAGTTGTACAAACACAAGACTTTATATGCAATGACGCTTCCGGCATTGATCTTTTTTGTGATTTTCAGCTATATCCCCATGATGGGCGTGTACTATGCGTTCATTGATTATGACTTCGGCAAAGGGATTCTCCACAGTCCGTTCGTAGGATTGAAAAACTTTCAGTATTTCGTTTCAGGCGGATGGGATGCACCGATCGTTTACTTGACCAAGAACACGCTCCTTTACAATCTGGTGTTCATTCTCCTGGGAAATCTCATGCAATGTATATTTGCGATCATGCTTACAACAATTGTCGGACGACTCTTTAAGAGGGCATCGCAATCCATCATGCTGCTGCCGCACTTTGTTTCCTACGTTATCGTAGGTACGATTGCTTATAACATTTTCAACAGCAACTACGGCGTACTGAACTCGCTGATGAAGGCTATGGGCGGGCACGAGGTCAGCGTGTATATGATCGAATGGATCTGGCCGATTATCATTACGCTTTTCTTCTTGTGGAAAAGTACGGGCTTCGGCATGGTTGTGTATCTCGCTGCGATCACGGGCTTTGATCGGGAGGTTTACGAAGCGGCCAAAATCGACGGCTGCAACCTGTTCAAGGAGATCAGGTACATCACACTGCCGATGTTAAAGCCGACATTCATTATGCTGGTGCTGTTCAGCCTCGGCGGTATCATGCGAGGGCAGTTCGAATTGTTCTATAACCTGATTCAGAGAAACGGGCAGTTGTTCTATGCAACGGATGTTCTGGATACCTACATTTATCGTGCGATGACGGTCAACTTCAATCTGGGTACTTCTACGGCAGCAGGCGTTTACCAATCCGTATTTGGCTTTATCCTTGTGATCACCGTCAACAGGCTCATACGTAAGGCGAGTCCAGAAAATGCCTTATTCTAGATAAGGAGAGTCGAGAAACATGAATACACATAAGCTGTCTGCCAGCGAAAAAGGATTAAAAATATTTTTCTATATCGTTCTTTCAATCGTGTCCATTATTTGTGCACTGCCCTTTATTCTGGTGATTTCCGGTTCTTTCTCGGACAGCGCGCAGATTCTGAAAAGCGGCTACTCCATTGTGCCCAGAGGATTTTCGCTGGACGGCTACCGCAGTATTTTCCTGTTCCCTGGGCAGATTGCCAAAGCCTACGGCGTGAGTCTTTTCGTAACCGCGGCGGGAACCGGGATCGGCCTGATGGTCATGACCTTCTGCGGTTACGCCATTTCCAGAAGTGAATTGAAATATCGCAATGTCATCTCTTTCATGATTTACTTTACGACTCTTTTTTCCGGCGGCCTGGTACCCTGGTATATCGTGGTTACCAAGCTGGGATTAAAGGACAGCATCTGGGCGTTGATCATTCCGGCCATCTGCAGCTCGTTTTATATCTTGCTTATTCGTAATTTTATGAAAACTATTCCGGACGCCCTCGTGGAATCGGCCAGGCTGGAAGGAGCCGGGGAGTTTCGTACGCTGCTGCAGATCGTCGTGCCGATGTCTAAGCCGATCCTGGCCACCATTGCCTTGTTTCTGGCGCTTTCCTACTGGAATGATTGGTATCTGGCTTCTCTTTATGTTACGAAAGCCGATTTGTGGCCATTGCAATACCGGTTATACAACATTCTGAATGCCGCCTCCAAGATCGCTTCGGTCGGAGCGGAGAACTTTACCGGTAAAATTCTGCCGACGGAGACACAGAAGCTGGCGAATGCAATCGTGGCCACGGGACCAATTATTTTCTTATATCCTTTCCTGCAGAAGTACTTTGTTCAAGGTATTTCCATCGGTGCGGTAAAAGGATAATTACACAGCGGTAGTAATGAAAATTACTATATAAACCTACTTTTTGTAAATCGGGACAAGGGTCAAAAAGCGGGAACTATTCCTATCTAAAAGAGGAGGAAAGTGTAAGATGAGAAAAAAGATGAAGAAACTGACAGTGGGGTTAGTAGGAGCGGCGTTGGTCCTCGGCAGCGTTGGGTGCAGCAACGATAAGGCGCCGGCGGAAAGCAGCAATGCGAACTCGGGGTATACAGGCGATCTGGATTACGTCAAGCTCAGAATGTATGCGATTTCCGATGCGCCCAATAATACGGACCTCTCGAAGCAGTACTGGGAGAAGCTCAATGCCGTATTAAAAAAGGAGCTCAATACGACGATCGAGTTCACTTACGCGGCAGGCAACGACTACAAAAACAACTATGCCTTGGCTGTTGCTTCCGGAGAACAATACGACCTGATGCAGGCGGCTCCCGGCTGGTTGGATTATCAAAGCTATGCTGCCAAAAATGCATTCCTGCCGCTTGACGATCTGCTGCCGAAGTACGCGCCTTACCTCTGGGAGCAGATTCCGAAGACGACGTGGGATGCGGCATCCGTCAACGGAAAGATCTACGGCGTTCCCGGTTTGGAAACGGGCGTAACGGCGCCAGCCTTCGTATACAGAGAGGATTTAAGAAAGAAGCACAATCTGCCTGAAATCAAGTCCATGGATGATATCGAGACATATCTGCAAGGAATTAAGGACAATGAGCCGGATATCGTCCCAAGCGATGATTATCAGAGCCAGGTATACGGTACTTCTTGGATATACACCACGCCTTATATCGGTATCGACGAAATTCACGACAGACTCTACAACTTTGTTTACGATCCGAGAAACGGCGAAGTGCGCAGCGTTATCGAGACACCGGAATTCAAAGAATACATGTACAAAATGAAGGATTGGGCCGACCGCGGCTTCTGGTCCTCCAGCGTTCTTACCAGCACGAACTGGGGCGTATCACAAGTGCTTAACGGCGTAGCGGCAGCATCCTTCAACGAACAGCTGCCGGGCTATAACAACCATGCGACGCAGGTGAAGAATGAACATAGCGCAGAGGGCTGGGAATTGAATTACTTTATGTATTTCGAAGCAAATCCGGACTCCGTTCTTCATGGCTCCACGACTGGCAATATGGCGGCCGTCTCGACGAATGCCAAGAATCCAGAAAGAGCGCTAATGGTACTGGATTATATCCAGCAGCATGAAGATCTCTGGAATCTCATTACTTACGGTACAGAAGGCGTTAACTACAACCTGACTTCCGATGGAATGATCGATACGTCTGCCATTGCGGACGGCGCATCCTTCAACTATTTCCCTAGCGGAATGTTCGGCAACGCAACATTCAAGAAGCGCAAGAGCGATGCTTGGGAACATTACGACACTATGATGGAAAAGATCAACAATAAAGTGGTTCCCGACATTTTCGAAGGATTTGTCTTGGATAAGAGCAGCATCGAGACGGAGTATACCGCGCTCAATGATGTAAATAGCCAATTCGGAATCCCGCTGGAGGCAGGCCTTCTCGGCGATGTGGATAAGGGATACAGCAAATATATAGAAAAAGCCAAAGCCGCAGGTCTCGATAAGGTTAGAACGGAAGTAGAAAAACAAGTCAAAGCTTGGCTTGCATCCAAAAAGTAAACATTAGCGGTTCCGTCCTTTCCCGCAAGGGAAGGGACGGGATTCTAAAGATGGCGAGGAGCGTAGTGTTATGAAGAGCAAAGTATACATTATTCGCGATGATATTAACCATCCGAAGGAAGTCATCGATCCGGTTATGGAGAAGGTGTTCGATGCGGAGCGGTGGGAGGTTATTCTCACGGATCGGGCGAGAGATTTGATCGAGACCGAGGAAGTGGCAGATCTGACCCTGTTCTTTACGAACGGAAGACCCGAAGGCGAGACTAATCTGACTCTGGAAGAGCAGCTTCAGATTGTCCAGAAGGTGCGGAACGGCATGGGCATGATGTTCATACATGCAGGGCTTGTCCTCATCGAGCCGGACAGCCCGTTCTATATGGAGCTGAATTCCGGCCGCTTCGTCGAGCACTCTCCCTATCATGTAGAGGTGACGAATAATCCGACGACTAGCTTCAAACACCCGATTATCGAGGGCATCGAGCCGTTCACCGCTCTTGACGAGCACTACTACTGTCAAGTGGACACGACAAGAACCGATGTGATTCTGTTCAGCACTTCCCAGCATGTGACGGCAGCAGGAGGATGGGCGCATCAGGTTGGGGCAGGCAAAGTCGTGGCGCTGACTCCGGGGCATAATCCGGAAGCGTTGGGTCATCCTCAAATGATTCAACTCATGAAGAACGGCGCGGACTGGGCTGTTAGACAGAGCTAGAGTATAACAAGGGAGCGATGTGTCGGTGGGTTCGATATCGGTTGCATTAGGGTTGTATTCGGTATACAAGGAGTTTCAGAGAGATCTGGAATCGACGCTGCGCAGAGTCAAAGCTATCGGCTACGATGGGGTGGAATTCTACGGCCCGTTCGATCACGAACCGGAGAAGATTAAAGCTTTGCTGGAGGAAATCGGACTCGTCAACTGCGGCTGGCATACGGAATGGAAATTGCTGCAGGCAGATACGATTGAAGCAACGCTGGACTACCATGCCCGCGCAGGAACGACCCGTATTATTATCCCGGCCTTGGGCGGGCCTTGGGAAATCGGACATAAGCAGAGCGAGGATTGCGCGGAGGTGTGGGTGCAGTACGCAGCCCGCATCAACGAACTTGCAAAGCTGGCGGAAGAGCGGAATTTCCGCATCGGATACCATACCCATGCGCATGAATTCGATACGCATTTTGGAGATTCAACGCCATGGTCGCTTCTTAGCCAACATACCGATTCCGGCGTCATTCTAGAGCTGGATACGGGCAATTGCATCGAAGCGGAGGCCGATCCGGCCCAGGTTATCGCAGAACATCCGGGCAGAGTAGAGCTTGTGCATTGCAAGCCGTTCTCCGGCAAGCTTGGTCACGAGACCTTCATCGGCAGCGCTACGGATGACAACGACTGGCAGGCTATTCTTAAGGCATGCATCCGCTCGGGAACCGAGTGGCTGATCGTAGAGCATGAATCGGAGGCCGAGTATCCTCAGTTCGATGGCGCGGAACGGTGTTATGCCGGAATGATGGAGCAACTGAGCCGGCTTCGGGCAGCTGAAGACAGAGGGATTTAACAGAGCATAGATAGACATTTAGAGGCTAACAAGCCAGTGGGAGAGGTTACGGTGATACAGACAAATCAAGCGATCAGATTCACAGGCAAGCAGCAAGCGTCGCTTGTGCAGTGCGATTGGGATCCGTCGCCGCTTGCGGCCGATGAAATTATAGGAAGAACGATCGTATCGCTCGTTTCGAACGGCTCGGAGATGGGCGCTTATAAGGACTATACCGGGGGAATGAAGTATCCGGTAGAGACCGGCTATGCCGCTATTCTCGAGGTGCTCGAGGTGGGGAAAGAGATTACGAATGTGAAAGCGGGCGAACGCGTTCTTGCCTTGTCCCCGCATCAGGCGTACAGCCGGGTCAAATTCAATGATTATATTCCGGTGCCTGAGGGAATGAAGCCGGAGCATGCCGTGATCGGCCGATTCCCGGCCGTCTCGATGACCTCTATGATTCATTCCAGAATCCGTCCGACAGAATCGGTTATGGTAACGGGACTTGGCATCGTGGGTCTCATGTGCGCTCAAGTCATGCAGCACTGCGGCTATGAAGTCTATGCCTTCGATCCGAACGAGGGCCGCAGGGAAACAGCCCGCTCTTGCGGATTGCGACATGTCTATGCCTCGCCGGAAGAAGTGCCGGCACTGAAAGGGACCGCCGGTTTGGCGATAGACTGCTCAGGCAGGGAGGAAGCGGTGTATTCCTTGCTTGCCAACTTGCGCAAGGGCGGTGAACTGTATTTGGTTGGCGTGCCATGGTTCCGTTCGACGGACAAGTTTGCGCATGATTTGCTGCGGAGCATTTTCTACGGATACGTACAGGTTAATTCGGGCTGGGAGTGGTCCCTTCCGCGACATTCTTCAGAGTTTCATCCCAACAGCAATAATGGAAGCATCAGGAAAGCGATGGAGTGGATTCGCGACGGGCTGATTCAGGTCGAGAACATTTATGACAGCTATGCGCCAAGTGCATGCGGAGAAGTGTATGCGGGAATCGCCGACGGCGTATTGACGAAACCGTGCGTTATTTTTGATTGGAGCTGAGACGATGTATACGACAACTAAAAAGCAGGGTATCCATCATGTTTGCTTAAAGACGAAGGATATCGAAAGTACGGTCAAGTTTTACATGGAAGGGCTGGGCGCGCGCTTTGTCGTGGAATGGGGCAAGGACGGAGAAGAGGATCATGCGGTGCTGGTAGATCTGGGCGATGGGGATTTCCTGGAAATCTACGAAACGAAAAAGGAATTCATCGATGGGATGTGGGAGCATCTGGCGGTTCGCACGACGGATATCGAGGAATCGGTACGCCGGGCCGTGGCGGCGGGAGCAACGCCTCTTGGCGTTCCGCGCCATAGCAATATTCCAACCCGCTCGGGTGAAATCGTCAGCTTGAGCTTCTCCTATGTCCGCGCCCCTGGCGGCGAGCTCGTCGAGTTCATTCAGGATGACGCTTAAAACAGGCGTTAGTACCCTGCTAGTCTTCAGTTCCTGCGCCAAAAAAGCAAGTGTTATCAGGAGGAAACACCATGGAGAAGTCTGTACTGGCTATTGATTTGGGAGGAACCAAAATCTTGATCGGGGAAGTTTCGCTGGACGGCGAAGTGCTCGGAAGCAAGGTTTATGAATCAACGGTGGTATCGCAAGAACAAGCGTTTGAGACGTTAACGGCAGCCCTCGAAGATTACATCAAGGAAGTGGGACTGCAACGCGAAGCAGCGGCAATCGGTATCGGCGTAGTAGGACGGGTCAATACGAGCGAGGGTGTCTGGCTTGAAATCGATCCTTCCAGAAGCCGGCCGATCGAGCTCGCCCGGAAAATCGGCGAGCTGTTCGCGTTGCCGTGCACAATCGGCAACGATGTCTACTGCGCAACTCTTGCGGAGCAGGAATGGGGCTGCGGCACCTATTCGGACAATTTTCTTTATATGAATATCGGTACGGGGATTGCCGCCCGCAGCGTAGTAAACGGCGAGCCGATTATTGGCGGACATTTCAATGCGGGTGAGGTTGGGCATCATGTCGTAGATAATAATAGCGATGTTCAATGCGTATGCGGAAGAAAGGGCTGCGTGGAGCCGCTCGCTTCCGGTCTCGGAATGCACAATCGGATCGTTGCGCTGAAGCCGTCTTATCCCGATTCGGTCATTGTCATTCCGAACGAAGGCCGCGTAGGCGTCGAAGAGATTTTTGCAGGCTACGATCAAGGCGATCAGCTCTGCACAGAGGTAGTGGATACCGCGCTGCAGGCTGTAGCGGATACGATTATGAACATGGTCCGTTTCTCCGATCCGGACACTGTCGTGCTTGGCGGCGGCGTGGTTAGCGGGAACTGGTTTGTGGATAAGCTGCAGTCCCGGCTGCAGGCGAAGACGATGCGTTTCGTTATTAACGGCGTGAAGAAGTCAACGATCGACGAGGACTTTATCGGATTAAAGGGCGCCTCAAGGCTCGCTATACGAACGATAACCATGCAGGAAGCTTAACAGGGGGAGGGATAGCGATATCATGGCAACGAAAATTGCACGTGAACTTGAACGGTCCAATCTGATTCACAGACCGCTTAAGGTGGATGAGAGCGCGTCATTGGAAGCGGACAGCTTGAAGAAGGAAGTATTGGACAAGGTAGTCATTCTCGATCAGGCTGCGGGGGGCGATCATTGGACGCATCGCGGACTCGGGGCGTCAAGCGTGCTTGAAGGCAGGCTGTTGCAGCTGACTTCCCCGTTTGTGATGGATGCATGGCCGGAAGGTTCGCCCAGCGACGGAGATTATAGCACTTACGGGCATGTAGGCATCTATCGGACGTTCGAACATGAGAACTGGGAGAGGTTCAACCGGATTTCCTTCGAAATTTTCCCGGACTGCAGCGGGATGTCGAATCCGCATATTAGAGTCATGATTAAAAATGACGGCACGATCAAAATCCCTGATATTTATAATCGGGAAGGGTCCAATGTGATCAATTTGAAAGATCGCCAGTGGAATGTATGCTCGATGGAAATTCCGGACTTGCCGCGGGACGGGATTACTGAGCTTGAGTTTGGTTACGACATGTACGGCAAAGACCGTGCGAGCGGCGATACGATGAAATATCTCATTCGCAACGTCTATCTGGAGAGAGTTGCCTACCCGAACATTTCGAAAGGATGGCAGCCAAGAAGCAAGGATATCATTTTTTCTCACAACGGCTACAGCGTGGACCAACCTAAAACGATGATTTTGGCAGAGCAGCAGACATCGGCTTTTACCGTTATCGAGCTCGAGACGGGTGAGGTGAAGTTCACCGGTCCCGTTAATCATATAAGCACCTCTATCGGCAGCTTCTCCGTCGTGGACTTTTCGGCCTTTAAGGAGAAAGGGAAGTATATCGTCCGGGTGGGCGAGCTGCTGACAAAACCTTTCGAGATTGGCGGAACGGCGGACCGATGGGAAGATTCGATCTGGAAATCGATCAATTTTATCTATTGCGAGCGCTGCGGCTGTCCGGTGCATGGCATTCACGGCAGTTGCCATGAAGATATTCTTGCTCGTCATAACGGCGGCGCGATCATATTCAACGGCGGATGGCACGACGCGGGCGATGTATCCCAGCAGTTGGTGCAGACGGCAGAGGTGGCAAGCGCCCTCTACGAAATTGCCCATCAGGTGAAGGAGAGCAACTATCCGCTGTACCTTCGTCTTGTCGAAGAGGGAGAATGGGGCGTGGACTTCATTCTGAAAACCCGATTTGGCGACGGCTACCGGGCTACAAGCGCAGGGATCCGAATCTGGTCGGACGGCATCATGGGCAATATGGACGATATGACGGCCCGCGTGCACAACAATCCGTATGAAAACTTTATCCTCTCCGGCATCCAAGCGCAGATCGCCATGTTCATGGAGGACGGGGACCGACTTAGAGATAAATTAGCGTCCTGCGCAGTCCAGGACTTTAACTATGCGGTGGAGCAATTCGAGCTTAAAGGCTTCGCGCCGAAGCCAATCTTCTGGGAGCACACCTACATGAGCTCGGAAAGCTTGTTCATGGCAACGGCTTCCTGGTCGGCATCGCTCCAATACAGGCTGACGGGCGAAGCTTTCTATGCCGGCAAGGCTGTCGAATATTTGGACTATGTGATTGATTCTCAAGAGCTTGCCGGCATTCGAACCGACGACGGCAAGACCGTAGAGGGCTTCTTCTACCGGACGCCGGAGAAGAAGGTCGTTCAGCATTTCAATCACCAGGCTAGAGAGCATCTGTATTTGCAGGCTTTCGACGAAATTCTGAAGACGCAGCCCGAGCATGCCAAGCACGACGACTGGATGAAATCCGTCCGAAGCTACGGGGAATATGTTAAGTTTCTGACTGCCTTTACCGCGCCGTATCCTATGATTTCAAGCGGCATTTACCGTGCGGACGAGAACGAGGATCGCGAAAGCTTCGCGCTCCAGCATTTGTTGGTCGGAGAAGAAGCGAAAGCATGGTATACGGAGCAATTGAAGCAGGGCGTCCGTCTGAACGACGACTATTTCTTGAAGCGGTTTCCGGTCTGGTTCTCGTTCAAGGGCAACACGGCGATCGTTCTGTCTACGGGCAAGGCCGCGTCTTTGGCGGGCAGGCTGCTTGAGGATCCGGAGCTGATCTCGATTGCTGAAAGCCAGCTGCAGTGGGTAGTAGGCAAGAATCCGTTCGGTCAATCGCTGATGTACGGCGAGGGCTATAACTTCGCCCAGCAGTACAGCGTACTTAGCGGAGAAATAGTAGGCGAAATTCCGGTAGGCGTACAAACCTTCGAGAACGAGGATATTCCGTACTGGCCGCAAATGAACAATGCCACCTACAAGGAAGTATGGGTCGGTCTTGCGGGCAAATGGCTGTCGCTGCTCTCTGACTTGTATGCGTACGACAAGCGGAACGAGGCTTGAGCAACATCATAACGCGACAAGACTGACCGGCAGCGCGATCTGCCGGTTAGTCTTGTCGGTAGCTATGTATAGGAGGAACTATCGATGAAACCGACAATGATGACCTATATTCAAGAAGAGCAATCGGTAACCGAAGGTATTCTCGACAGCTATCCGCGCAATGTGGAGGCCTTCTCGGAGCTGGCGGCGGACAATAAGACGGAATGGCTTATTTTGGCGACCGGTTCAAGCATCAATGCCGCGCTAAGCGCCAAGTATTATATCGAGAAAGTAGCGGATGTGCGCATTGACGTCAAAGAACCGTTCAATTTTACGCATTATGATAAAATCAGCCCGCACTGCGATCTGGTCATCGGCATTTCGCAAAGCGGCCAGAGCACTTCAACGATCGGTGCCCTGCATCGGATTCGCAAGCAAACCGGCCTCAAAACGGTCGCCTTCACTAGCGATGTGACAACGGCCATTTCCGAAGCGGCCGATTTGACGCTGGATATCGGCTGCGGCAAGGAAAGAGTCGGCTACGTGACCAAAGGGTTTATCGCTACCGTATTGACGCTGATGCTCGCCGGCCTCAAGACGGCAGTAGCGAAAAAAACGCTGACGGAGCGGGAGGAGCAGGCCCATCTCGATCAATTCCGCGCCGCAGTGTCCGCCATACCGCAAGCGATCGCCAAAACGGAGGCGTTCTTCGAGCGGCACAAGGATGATTTGGCGAGCGCGCCCAGATTTTCCGCCGTCGGTTACGGACCTACTGTCGGAACGGTTAAGGAATTCGAAACCAAATTTTCGGAAACGGTTCGCATGCCGTCGCAGGGAATCGACCTGGAGGCCTTCATGCACGGACCGTATCTTGAGGTCAATCCAGAGCATCGTATTTTCTTCGTTGAAACGGAAAGTCCGGTCAAGGAGAAGATGGAGCTGCTGATCGCGTACGAGAGCCGAATTACGAACTACACCTACATCGTTACGTTAGGTAAAGCAGAGAACGACCGTACGATCGGTCTGGAAGTGAGCCTGGATGAGTTCATGGCTCCGTTCCTTATGATTATCCCGTTCCAGATTTTAGCTCATCATATTGCAGGGGCGAGAGGAATCGATCTGACCCAGCGAATCTATACCGACTTCGGGGTAGCTATGAAGAGCAAGACGCAACCGGGGGACTACGCCTAAGACCGGGATCAATTACAGGGTCGCTGCCGGATGTGCTCAGGTGCGGGAACAAACGCACCGCCGCCTTCTGCTAGAAAAAGTCATTGATTTCAAAAGGGAGAGCCGTTGCAAGTTTGGCGGCTTTTGTTTCATCCTTTTGGAATTCAATGGCTTTTGTTTTTGTCGCGATGTTTGTATAGTGAGTAACAATAATAACTGATGACAGATCTTGCTGCTTGACTTGGAGTGCACTCCAAGTTGTACATTTAATCTATTACCTTCATTCAATAAACCCTAAATTGAAAACAGGTAAGATCATATGCTTGCAAAATGAGATCTGCCTTATGCCGATCGCATGGGAAACGGGCATCAGGTGAAAAGATTAATTAAAATTATTTAAACCGATAAGAATAGTTGACAATCTATTCGAAATGAATATAATACTATATTATGATTATTATTTATCACAATTTAATAATTTAGAGGTCTACCATACCAATTGGAGGTCTCATTTTCCTGTTAACTGACGCGACGGGAAGGTGAGTCCTTTTTTCTTTTGGAGAAAGGATGTAGGAGGATGAACGATACGGCTGTGGAGTTTAAAGGAGTGAGCAAAAGCTACGGCGGCGGGGGCGCTGTCCTGAACCAATTTCATTTGACGATTCCGAAAGGGAGGATTGTGACGCTGATTGGACCTTCCGGATGCGGCAAAACGACGATTCTAAAACTAATCAACCGCCTTATCGAGCCTGAGAGCGGACAAATATTATTGGAAGGAACGGACATCAGCTCACTGAATCCGGTAGAGCTGCGGCGTAATATCGGTTATGTCATCCAGCAGATTGGGTTATTTCCGCATATGACGATCGAGGACAATATTTCGCTCATTCCCCGTCTGAAAGGCGAACCGAAGAATGCGCTGTCTGACAGGATCGATGAGCTGCTGCAATTGATTGGGCTGGAGCCGTCGCAATTTAGAAAAAGATACCCGCATGAATTAAGCGGCGGTCAACAGCAGCGAATCGGTGTGGCGAGAGCGTTGGCAGCAGATCCTTCTATCATATTGATGGATGAGCCGTTCAGTGCGCTGGACCCTATTAGCCGCATTCAGCTGCAGAAAGAGCTGATTCATCTAAACCAACATGTGAAGAAAACGATTGTGTTTGTCACGCATGATATTGATGAGGCTTTGAAGATTGCCGATCAGGTCGTCTTGCTGAAAGACGGTACAATTGTGCAGGCGGCATCGCCCGTGCATCTGTTGCAAAGTCCGGCCAGCGATTTTGTCCGTGAGTTTATCGGACCGGAACGGTTTACTGCAGAATCTGGCCGAGAGCAGGAGGTTATCGCTTGAATCATTTTTGGAACACGATACAGGAGGATTGGCCATTAGTCCTCGAAAAGACGTTGGAGCATGTCCAGCTGTCACTTCTTTCTCTAGCATTGGCTTGTCTGATTTCCATACCTTTCGGAATCTATCTATCCCGTCATAAAAAATTGGCCAATTCTATTATTACAGTCGTTTCCGCCATTCAGACGATTCCCGTTCTGGCTCTATTCGGCTTTATGGTTCCTGTGTTGGGCATCGGTTTTAAACCGGCTCTTATCGTGCTTACCTTTTATGGCATTTTGCCGGTCCTCCAGAACACGTATGTGGGGATTACTTCTGTCAGTCCTGCACTGATTGAAGCAGGCCGAGGGATGGGCATGTCAAATTGGCAGCTGCTATGGATGGTTCAAGTGCCAATTGCACGCAGCTACATTTTAGCAGGAGTAAGGCTTATGGCTGTTCAGATGATTAGTATGGCTACAATAGGAACCTTCATTGCTGCTGGCGGCCTTGGGGACGTTATTACGGCCGGGATTAATGATATGAACACAGCGCGAATTTTGGAAGGGGCAATTCCTGTATCTTTGCTTGTGGTCCTCATCAATATCGGTTTGCTTCAACTTAATCAACTTCTAACGCCAAAAGGGCTGAGAAAGAATAAATCCAATAATTAACTAGGAAGCGGAGAGAGATTTATGTACACATCTAAGAAACTAGGAAATCAAAAATCGCAAGGGCGTGCATTTAAGGCTATAAGTATTCTGTTATTAACTATTCTTGTACTTATTGCTGCTGGCTGCAGTAACGCCAAACCTTCTAAAATCGTTATCGCGACTAAAGGCAATACGGAGTCCAATATTATGCAGCAGCTGCTTAAGCAGATTGTGGAGGAAAACACTTCAATTAATGTAGAAACCGTGAAGCTCGATAATAGTATTCTTTGGGAAGCAGTTAAGAAGGGCGATGTCGATGTTTATGTGGAATATACCGGCACAGCTCTCATGAATATATTAAAGCAGGAGCCTGAACGTGATCCTGACGCGGTGTATAACAAGGTGAAAAAAATGCTGGAGGAGCAGGAAAATTTGACCATGCTGGATCCGCTTGGGTTTGACAGTACGTACGCATTTGCTTTGCGCAAGGAAGTTGCCGATCAATACGGGATTGCCAACCTTACTCAGTTAGCGGAGCATTCCAGTCAATTAAAATTTGCGGCAGACCCGATGATCGAAAAGTCCAGCCGTCCGGACGGATATAGACTAGTTAATGAAGCATATGGCTTTAAGTTCAAGGAGCTTGTCGGTATTTCCAACCCGACGCTGCAATTGGAGGCTCTTAAAAATAAAGAAGCGGATGTGATGATAACAATTGCTACGAAAGGCATTTTTGAGGTAAATAATCTCGTCCCACTAGAGGATGATAAGCATATTTTTCTTCCTTACTATGCCGCACCGCTTGTACGCAATGAGACACTGGAAGCTCATCCTGAACTAAAAGAAGTGCTCAATAAGCTGAGCAACAAGGTTTCAATCGAAGCCATTCGCGAGATGAACAGACAGGTGGACGCTGAGGAGAAAAAGCCGGAGGATGTAGTTAGAGCGTGGTTGAAACAGGAAGGATTTTTGAAATAATTCATATTCAATAATCAGAAGGCATTTTGCAATAAAGACCGTATTGTTGGGAGGAGCACGTACATGGGGAATCATAACCGACAAATGTCTCTTGGAGCCATGATGTTCTATCCATCCGGAGAAAATATATCCAGCTGGCGGCACCCGGAGGTGGACGCCTCGCAAGTACTGGATTTCGATTACTATAAAAATATTGTTCAAGCGGCGGAACGCGCCAAATTCGATTTGTTCTTTTATGCGGATAATCTGTACGTCTGGGATCGCTATGATTCCAGTATTCGCGGGGCCAATAGCATCCGTCCGGAGCCGATCACGTTAATGGCCGCTTTGGCGGCCGTTACGACGCATATCGGACTTGCGCCTACGATTTCTACATCGTACAACGAGCCGTATCATATTGCTCGGAAGATGGCAACGCTGGACCATTTTAGCAAAGGCCGGTCTGCATGGAATGTGATTACCTCCTCGGCAGATGAAGAGGCACGAAACTTCAATAAAGAAAAGCACTTGGAGCATAGCACGCGCTATAGAAGAGCAGCCGAATTCGTTGATGTTACGTTGGGTCTGTTTGACAGCTGGGAAGAGGACAGCATCGTATTGGATAAGAAATCGGGGGAGTTCGCTGATCCCGAGAAAGTACATTATCTGAATCATTCCGGTGAGTTTTTCAAAGTGCGCGGACCGCTTAACGTATCCCGACCGCCGCAGGGCCATCCGGTTCTAGTTCAGGCAGGTGCTTCTGAATCCGGAAAGGAACTGGCAGCGAGAACTGCCGAGATTGTATTTTCGCCATTCGTTCCACTGGAGGATGCAAAGGACTTTTACCGGGATGTGAAGGGACGCTTGTCCAAATATGGGCGAGAGCCGCATGAAGTGAAAATCATGCCGTCATTTATTCCGATTGTAGGAAGGACAGAGGCTGAGGCCAAAGAAAAGCTTGAGATTGTTGGGGACCTGATTCCCGATCCGTTATGCCGGGATTTGCTGTCGCATTATCTAGGCCAGGACATCTCTCATCTGTCGTTGGACGAGCCGCTGCCTTTCATTCCTAGCCAGGAAAATAACAATCAGAGCAAGAGTCGAATTGAACGTGTTATTCAACTGCTGGAAAAAGAGCGCCTCACGCCGCGTCAGTTGTTCAAAGCTATCTATAATAACAGCTTTGCGGGCACGCCGGAGCAGGTAGCGGATGTGATGGAAACCTATTTCAAAGAAGAGGCAGCCGACGGATTCATTATGCCGTTCGCACATCTCCCTGGAGGCCTTGACGATTTTATAGAGCTAGTGCTGCCGGAGCTGCGGCAAAGGGGACTATTCCGTACGGAATATCCTGGCGGTACACTGCGGGACACGCTCGGTCTGACACGGCCAGCCAGTCGACATTCACGTTAGGATAAGTATAGCGGAATGAAGATTTAATCTATCAGCACGTGAATGGGAGGCTAATAAAGTGAGCAAGCAGCAACGTCAAATGGCGCTTGGGGCGATGATGTTTTTTCCGGCAGGGGGACAAATCTCGAGTTGGAGGCACCCGGATTCGAATCCCCAGGGAGTGCTTGATTTCAACTATTATAAGAACATCGTTCAGACAGCCGAACGCGGTAAATTCGATATGTTCTTCTATGCTGATGAGCTGTATGTGTGGGATCGCTTCGGATCTGGTATCAGTCATGCCAACAGCATTCGTCCTGAGCCGATCACCCTGCTTTCGGCGCTTGCAGTTGCTACAGAGCATATCGGGCTGGCAGCGACAATATCGACGACCTATAATGAGCCTTACCATATCGCCCGGAAGCTAGCTACACTGGATTACCTCAGTAATGGGCGGGCCGCCTGGAATATCGTGACCTCGCAAACGGATGAAGAAGCGCGCAATTTTGGTCGTGAGAAGCATCTGGAACATGCGAAGCGATACGAACGGGCCGAGGAATTCGTCGATGTGACGCAAGGGCTTTGGGACAGCTGGGAAGATGATGCTCTTCTGCTGGACAAGGAAAGCGGGTATTTCGCGGATAAGAATAAGCTTCACACGATTCAACATAAAGGAAATAACTTCCAGATTCATGGTCCGCTCAATGTGGCAAGACCCCCTCAAGGCTATCCCGTACTGGTTCAAGCAGGAGCTTCAGAGGCAGGCATGGATATGGCCGCAGCTCGAGCGGAGGTTGTCTTCGCCCTTGTAAGTTCATACTCAGCCGAGGGATTGCAGGTGAGTCAGCAGTTCTACGAGGGGCTTAAGGGGAGAATGGCGAAGTACGGCAGGAGCCGCGACGATCTGAAAATATTGCCCGGCATTATGCCGATTATCGGCCGCACAGAGGAAGAGGCGAAGGAGCGGGTAGCGCTCATTGAGAGCTTAACACCACCTCAGTTAGGTCTGGATATCCTATCGCATCATCTCGGACAGGATGTCTCGGGCTATCCGTTGGATGAGCCGCTGCCGTTCCGGCCGGATCTCGATCAATATAATCAGAGCAAAACCGTCCTCAAGGGGATCATCGATCTGATGGATAAGGGACTGACGCTCCGCCAGCTGTATGAGCGGGTGACGAACAAGCGCTCACTTGCTGGAACGCCGGAGCAAATCGCCGATATTATGGAGGAGTGGTTCCTGAAGGGGGCGGCTGATGGTTTTAACGTCTCGTTCTCTCATCTGCCGGGCGGCTTGGATGACTTCGTAAATCTGGTTGTTCCTGAGCTGCAGCGCAGAGGGGTATTCCGTACAGCGTATACCGGACGAACGCTGCGCGACCATCTGGGGCTGCAGCGTCCCGTCAATCGTTACGCTTCTTCCCGCGCGTAGCTGTTCCAAATGAGCATTTAACTCGAATAAAAATGGAAATAGCGGCGATAGAGAGTTTATCTCTATCGCCGCTATTTTTTGCTTTATTTCGATACGTTTGAGAAAAGGTTAAATCGAAAGCCAGTATTCTGCTACTCATATTTTTGTATCATCTGTAGTAGTATATAATTAATTATTTAAATATAATTGACACAGTAGAAACTTTATCTTATTATCTGGATATAAAATATAATACAGAATATCGATTACTGTATCATATAAATAATACAGTTTTTTTATTCATTCTTTTTGTAAGCGCTGACATTTCAAGCAAATTGGAAGTGCTTCAATATATATTTTTTAAGGGGGCATTATTAGTGGAAAATGATGCACGGGCGTTCTGGTATAGAAAGAGGATTGTCAAATAGTAAGGTAGCTTTAATGCTCAATTTTGTAAGCGCTTCATTGCATGAGAATATACTTTTTAATAGGAGGTTTATTATTCTATGATTCAAAATAAGCTCGTATCTTCTAAAAAGCTATTGTCTGTTCTAGTTATATTATCAATGGCGTTTACGTATTTACCGGGTTTGGATAACAAGGCCAATGCCTCTGAACCAACCGACCAAGAGTGGGATGAGGTACAGCAGTTATTATCAGGAATTAAAGGAGTCTGGACAGATCAGTCTTATGCCGGAGCCGTAACTAACGGAATGCCAGATACAGCTTTGCTTGGCAACGGAGACATTGGCGTCACCTCCGCTGGCGGCAAAGGGTTTAAAACCTTCTACCTCTCGAAAGGTGATTTTTGGACGGCGAGACCGGGTGTTAGTTTTACTGGCTTGGGAAATGTAACGATCAGGCCGGCTCAGGATGATCAGATAGAGGATCTTGGAGAAAATTTCGCTGTGAATGCTATTGCTACAGGGAGCAGTCAACATGAGGATTTTAGTCCAAGTAGAGCTGTTACTGGGTTATGGGCAAGCGGTTATGAGGGCTGGGTATCAGATTTAGGTATGACGCAATGGATTGCCTTGGATTTAGGAGAGCCCAAGCCGATATCCCGATATATCGTCAAGCATGACGGAGCAGCAAGACCTAACGAGAAGTCTAACAATACCAAAGCTTTCACTTTGCAAACAAGTGACGATGGATTGAATTGGGTTGATATTGATACCGTAACGAATAATAATGCAGACGTGACGGATAGAAATATTGAAGCTGTTATGACAAGGTATATCAGACTTCATATTACGGATCCTATTCAGGGCAGTGATGGTGCAAGAGCCCGGATAGGTCAATTTGAACTCTATGAGCGTCCATCTAATAGTAATTTAGCTCTGGGTGCAATAACTACAGCTAACAACCACTATGAGAACTTTACTCCCGATAGAGCGGTTAACGGAGAGTGGAAAAGCGGATATGAAGGATGGGTTACATCCGTAGGCCAACCAAACTGGATTGCATTTGATTTAGGTAAAGAGAAAACGATCTCCAGGTATATTGTTAAGCATGATGGGGCTGCAAGGCCTAGCGAGTATGCTAATAATACGAGAGATTTTATTTTACAAATAAGCGATGACGGAAGTAATTGGACAGATGTCGATAGCGTCACGAATAATGCAGCAAACCTAACAGATAGAACAATTGCCCCGATTAAAACAAGATATATTAGACTTTATATAACCGAACCCATTCAAGGCAGCGATAGTCCAAGAGCGCGAATTGGTCAAATTGAACTTTATGAGTTTCCAACCCTTACAGAAGAGCCAGAGGAGGAAGCAGGCTTCTTCCAAGAGGAGCAGAACATTCTCAATGCCGAGATTGATACGTGGATGAATCTGGGCGGAGTTGACGTCATGATGAAAACATGGACTGCGGCGAACGATAATCTTATGGTTACAGAGCTAACCTCGTTAGGAAGCGATCCGGCGGAATTGGAAGTTATAACAGCTATGGGCGCCAATCCGTCGTATCCTGCCAATGCCGGCGTGGATGGCGACGCCATCTGGGTTACCCGTGAGACGCCTTCTGGAGGCCAGTGGGTTTCGAGAGCTGCTCTGACTACTCGTATTCTAGGAGCGGACAACACAAATTCCGAGGTCATTTCAAAAGAAAGAGGCGCTAAGACAACATTCGTCCTGCAGCCGGGACAGAAGGTGCAGGTCGTTACAGCGGTTGGCGGCGGCGGACAGAACCCGGTCAATCATTTGGAAGAAGCTATGGGGATCGCAGGCGGCCAAAATGATGTATCGTTAAACATCCTTTTTGCGGAGCATCGCGAGTGGTGGAAAAATTATTGGTTGAAATCTTATATTAAGCTTAATGATAATTTGCTAGAAAAATTTTATTATGGCTCTTTGTATTTTATGGGTTCATCAAGCAGAGAGGGTAAGGTTGCCCCAGGGGTATTCGGCATTTGGGCTACGACTGACAAACCAAAGTGGAATGGAGATATGCACTTAAACTATAACTTTACAGCTCCTTTCTATGGCGTATATTCTAGCAACCGCGCTGAATTAGCGTTGCCGATGTATGATTTATTACTGGATTACGTTCCCGAAGCAAAAAGGCGGGCGCAGCAAGATTTACGAAGAGTAAAACCGGATTATATCGACTCGCGTAATTTAAGCGGCGGAATTCCTGGTTTGCTGTTCCCTGTCGGGATTGGTCCTTTTGGTTCTACAACGGATGATAATTACTGGCATCAGGTCGTTAATTCTTTATTTTCCGCGTCGCAATTTGTTGCCTATTATGATTATACGCAGGATAAAGATTTTTTACGGGACACGGCGTATGACTTCTTGAAGGACACTGCGGAATTTTTCGAGCATTACTTGGAATATGAACAATCGACGGGGAAATATGTAATTTATTCGGGGCATCATGAGGATACGTGGGCTAAAAATTCAAGCTCGGATTTAGGTTTGCTGCGATACTTGTTATCTCATTTAATAACAGCAAGTGAAGATTTAGAAGTGGATGCAGATAAAAGAGTGACGTGGCAACATATTCTGGATCATCTTGCTGATCAGCCAACCTCTCAATACAACGGAAAAACGGTCTATTCTCTTGCTGACCCAGGTACATCCAACGATAACCGCGATATTCATCCGGGAGACAATACCGTTAATCTTGAATTCATACACCCTGGTGAAGTGCTCGGCATTTATTCCGATCCTAGCAAGCTGAAAATTGCAATGGATACATTGGATATTATGGATTCATGGGGACAAGAAAACAGCTTTCCAAAAGTGTTTAATCAGGCGGCGAGGGTCGGTTACCCCGCACAGAATCTTATTAATAGATTAAAACAGCAGCTTGCTCCCAAGCTTGCTCCAAATCTTCGAGTAATCGATGATAATCATGGCATTGAGAAGGCTGGGGCCATTGAAGCTATCAATAATATGATGGTACAGAGCGATGGCGGGATTATTAAGGTTTTTCCAGTGTGGCCTGAAGGCAAGGATGCCAGCTTTAAAAGGCTGCGTGAAAAAGGCGCTTTCTTAGTCTCAAGCGAGTTAATCAATGATACGGTCACTTATATTGAGATTACTAGCGAAGCTGGAAAACCAGTCAAGCTGGAAAACCCATGGCCGGCAAATGACCTCAGCATCGTTGATCGCGAGGGTAATACGGTAGAGTATGAGCTTGACGGGAAGTTCGTAAGCTTTCATACCGAAGCAGGGAAACAATATCGTGTTTTGCCTGCGACTCCTGTAGATATAACTGCATCTGATATCGCAGAAGGAATCACTGTCATACAAGCGCCTGCTAAAGGCGCTTCGGCATTGACGCTGCCTGCCGTTCCTTTTGGTTTTACAGTAGCGATTGAAAGCTCCGACCATCCTAATATTATTGGCATAGACGGTAAGATCGTTCCTCCGGTTGAAGAGACGACTGTTCATCTTGTATTGACTGTGACTAGACTATCCGACGGATCAACGGCCAATACGGGCAGCATCGCGGTAGTTGTTCCTTCGAGAACAGTTACAGGCGGTAATGAGAATGAGGGTGGCAACACAGGGGAAAACCCTGGAGGTAACACGGGCGGTAATGAGGGAGGCAACACAGGGGGAAATCCTGGGGGCAACACAGGCGGAAATGAGGGAGGCAACACGGGGGAAAATCCCGGGGGTAACACGGGCGGTAATGAGGGAGGCAACACAGAGGGAAATCCTGGGGGTAACACGGGCGGCAACAGCGGGAACAACTCCGGGAACAACTCTGGGAGCAACGCTAACTCCGGTAATACGAGTAGCACAGGAGAGATTCCGGAATTTGCGCAAGTTGTGAAGAGCGAAGACTTTGCGAAGCTGGCGAAGGATGGCAGAGTTATCGTTTCCGTTCCTACAGATACGACATTGATCATTTTTCCATCCAACACGGTGGAATTGCTGGGCCAGAATAAATTGACGGTGAAAAGCGGCAATGTATCGTTAGATATTCCTGCTGCTGCAATTGATCAATTAATGGGATCATTGCCGTCCGCAGAACGCCAAGACAGTACTCTGCAATTGACCTTAACTTTCTTATCTGACGGGGAAGCTCAAGCAATGATTGCCAATAGAGAGAAGCAAACTCTGGGGCAGCTTAAATTATCAGGCAGAGCGATCGATGTTCATCTCTCTTCTGTTACAAAGGGTGGCCAAACAAGCAGCATTGGCAGGTTAAATTCACCTTTGAGAATTTCATTAAAGGTAGATGCAGACTTAAATCCAAATCTGGTAGGCATTTATTATTACGCAGACAATGGGACTTTGGAATACATTGGCGGAGAGCTTATTAATGGAGAGCTCGTGGCCGATATTCGTCAGTTCGGCAAATATGCGGTTTTAGCATACAAGAAACAATACGATGATGTATTAGCTTCGCATTGGGCATTCGATGCCGTACAGCTCCTTTCGGCTAAACAGATTATTAACGGCACAAGTACAACAAGGTTTGAACCGAATCGTTCCATTAGTCGCGCTGAGTTTACGGCAATGCTCGTCAGAATGCTGAAGCTGACGTCAGTTAATGAAACGAGCTTTTCAGACGTTGCGCCAAGCGATTGGTATGCACCTGCGATTGCTGCAGCGAATCAAGCAGGTATTGTACAGGGCAATAGCGATAGCGAGTTTCAACCCAATGCTCTGATTACTAGGGAAGAGATGGTCACGATGTTGATGCGTGCTTACGCAATCAAGAATGCGGTCCAGGCGAGTCCTTCAGCGTCTTCATTTAACGACGAATCGGCTGTGTCACCATGGGCGATTGAATCGGTTCGATTAGCAGAACAGTTGCAACTGTTGAAGGGAAGATATGATGGTCAATTGGAGCCAAAGGGAATTGCCACTCGGGCAGAGGCAGCTATCATCCTGAGCAGAATTTTGTAATTTATAATTTATAGAAACAAGCCGACATCGATCTCTCAAAGATGTCGGCTTGTTTTTTTAACAAAAAGAATTGCTTTGATTACAGGGTGTCGAGGTCCCTTAACCATTCTTCAATTATCGCAGCTTGATCATGGTTTTCTAAAGCATAGGAAGCACCAAATTTCTTTCGAACCTTTAAATTATCTCCCTGCTGAGGTAATGACCACGCTTGGACATCATTAACAATTTCATAAGCGTATAGCAAAGCTTTAATATCATCTTTAGAAGGAATTCCATCCTCTAAGCCTTTATTTGCAAAAGCTACAAGATCAGCAACATTTAAAAAATCCTTCTTTAACAACTCACTTGATGTTACATGAGAAAACTGTTTATAAACGTCGGGACTCAAGAATGTATAACCTAAGAGTTCTTTCCATTCTTCCGCAGAGGTCTTCTTATAATTATCATAAGTTCCTACCAAACCATTGAATCGTCCGTACATTCGATACAATTGCTCTCGAATCGATTCGTCGTTCACAATATGATCTAAAATAAATGTAGACTCAGAAGTTGGCTGTTCAATTGGCTCTGGCTCTACCTCAACAACAGGCGTGACTGATGGTGTGGGAGAGGGAGCAGATGCTACGGGAGGCGTGACCTCTGTTGTAATTTGATTATCCTTGTGAGACTCCTTAGTGTTGTAATAATAACTACCACCCGCTATTACTCCTCCAACGATCACTATAGCTGCAATACTTCCTATTAAATATGTTTTCATGAAATGCTCCTCTCTGTCATCATTAGGCCTAGTCCAGTTAATAATCGAGTGGATTATAGTGACAAATTATTGATGTCGTGGGAAAATGTTTGCAGTTGGCTGTCTGTGGAATTATCAATTGATCATTATTGATCGAGGAGCGCTAAACTTTTGAAGCTTTTTACAAAAGAAGTTAAGAAGATTGTAGTGAACAATTACCAGTTTCTTTGCGTAATTGACCAAAGACCTGAAAACGAGTTTATTAGTTTTAAAATATCCCCATCTGAAACAAAAACATCATATTTCTTAATACGCTTTACTTGGAAAAGCAACTGGGTAACGAATCTTTGTCAACCGATAGTCTGTGCAAAGTTAATTAAACATGCCATCAACATTGGCTGGAACTATACTACCAAACATTCCGTAGTTAATCTTCAAGATGGAGACAGTCTTATTGCTCAATTAGGTTTAGATAAGTTAAACCATTGACTTCAATGGGTTTAGATAGCGCATATTGGAAGGTGATGAATAGGTGAACATAGATATAAAGTTTCTGACCCAAATAATTAATGATTGGGATCCTGTTGGTCTATTAGCAGGAGGTGCTCCAGAAGATGAATATAACATTGAGGTAAGAGAAATAGCTGAGGAATCCTCATCGTGTAAGTCTGAAACAGAACTAGCTGTTCTTATTTACCGAGTGTTCAACGATAAAATGGGAATAAAATTAGACCCCCTTACTTGCTTAAAGCAGGCATTTAAAATAACAGGAGCTTTGAGCTGACGGTAAAAGAAAGTCCAACCACAACATGAAGGCAGCCGGCAACAAAATCGGCTGCCTTTCTTGAATTAAAGTAACAGGCAGGATAGATCAATGAACTAAAAGGTAAGATATGAAGCATGTCATGTTACCTCAACCTAAATATGATAATATAGCATAAAACTGAACGAATGTAGGTGAGAGATTGAAATCTGTTTTTATTAAACGATTTTTAATCGCAGCAGCAGGCCTTTTCATCTGGTTTATCGTGCACACTGCTTTCGTGATAATAGATGGGTTGAAGGACGAATTGAAGCCTGTTGACGCAGCTGTAGTTCTAGGAAACAAAGTAGAATTGAATGGGCAGCCTTCTGAACGATTAAAAGCAAGATTGGATAAGTCCGTAGAGCTTTATGACGGGGGCTATTATACTTTTATTATTGTAAGCGGCGGTATCGGCAAGGAAGGTTTCGATGAGGCAGCGGTTATGAAATCTTACTTAATCAATAAAGGGATACCGGAAGATAAAATTATTGAGGATAATAATGGATACAACTCTTACTTAACCGCTCAAAATACAAGCAAGATAATGGAGGAATTAGAATTAGACTCCGTTATGATTATTACCCAATATTATCATGTATCCAGGACAAAACTAGCGTTTAGAAAAATGGATATTAAAGAAGTGTATTCCGCTCATGCCAACATCTTTGAACTTAGAGATATTTACTCCCTTGTACGAGAATTCCCAGCTTACTATAAATATTTTATTAAATAATGGGATCAAACTTATAATCAGCGCTTGACAGAAAAGTTTAGTAAAGCGAATGGGCAGAGGGATTCTGGAGAAACGGCAGTGTTCGCCATTAAAGCCAGATTCCTTACCATAAACATAAAGGAATCCGGCTTTAATGGCGATCAAAAGAATCCTCTGCCCGCAGCGTTTCCCTCTCATGAAGACAAGTGCTGATTTCAGTTTTCCCTATTGCTTTGAAATCAAAGATAAATTCTCCTCTAGTAACTTCCCCAGTTGTTTGGCTGTATGTTCACAGTCCGAATCGAGTTCATCCATAACAAAAGATTCCACAATACCTAGCACGGCTGTGCTCAGAAAACGAATTGTAAGCTCCCTGTCTTGAGTGATACCTACATCAGGAATTACTCCGCCAATTTGTTCCATGAGACAATTGAGAAGTTGTTTTCTAAAAGATACAGTGCTTTCACTTTTAAATAAGGCACAGAAAAAGTCTTTCTTTTGTTCAAAATAATGAAACCAAACGATTGCACTTTCTATCAAATCATTTGCTTCGCTTTCGTTGCAAGTAGATTTAAGCCCTTCTATTTGTTCTTGAACGATCGTATTTAGTAAGTCATATTTATCCGTAAAATGCAGGTAGAACGTTTTTCTGCTGATATCAGCTTCTTCGGTAAGAGTTTTCACAGTAATACTATCAAATCCATCATGAAGCAAGAGGGTCAAAAATGCGGATTGAATGGCTTTTCTAGACTTTTTGATTCTTCGATCTATTTTTTCTTCCATAATAAACTCCGTTTCCTACACAGATTCGAATAAATGAGTATTACTACATCAATTAATAAATGTGGTAATTGTTTTATCCATCATCCTATTATAAATTAAATATACAGGACAGTATTAATACACACAAGAGTAAAAACTTTTATGAAAATTACTTGGGTTCAAACTTAAAACAGTGCTTGACGGAAAAGGAGAGAATAGCGAAGGGTCAGAGGGATTCTGGAGAAACGATAGTGGTCGCTTTTAAAGCAGGATTCCTACCGCAAACCTCTATCCAATAAAGGAATCAGGCTTTAATGGCGATCGAAAGAACCCTCTGCCCCGCAGCGCTTGCCTCTCACTGAATTCAACCGCTGTTTTGAGCCGTTACTTATTCTGTTTTAAAAACTTGTATTGATAAAGGAGAGAAAACGATGCAAAGACCTCATATTATCTGCCACATGCAGACATCTTTAGATGGAAAAATAATCGGCGATTACATGAATACTGAAGAAGCAAAATCTTTGTATTTGAAATATGTAGAAATTCAGGAAAGCTATAACCCTAAGGCTTGGATGTGCGGCAGGGTGACGATGGAGGAGTCATTCGCTTTTGGAGAAAAGGTGGAATTTAACGGGGGTATCACCTTAGCAGTACCAAGAACAGATTTTATTGCTGATTCTCATGCTGAAAGATACGTAATTGCAGTAGATCCTAAAGGGAAATTGAGATGGAAACAAAACACAATACCAACATCGTTTCAGTTAAAAGTAGAATCACATATTGTAGTGGTTCTCACGGAGGCTGTAGCAGATGAATACTTAACCTACTTGCAGGAATTAGGGATTTCTTATATTTTTGGCGGTAAAGAGCAACTCGATTTACACGACGTATTAAGAAAGATTAATACCTTGCTGGGTGTTGAGGAAATGATGCTGGACGGCGGCGCTTATTTAAATGGTACTTTTCTAAATGAAGGACTCGTTGATGAATTAAGCCTAGTCATTACTCCGGCAGCAGATGGGGATACAAGTACACCAGCATTATTTGCTAAGCCAGAATCGCTAGTGAAACAACCAGCGGCACGATTTATATTAAGAGAAGTTCGACAATTAGAGTTTAACGGCATCTATTTGAATTATACAATTAATAGATAAAATTCGGATCAAACTTCAAATCAGTGCTTGACGGAAGAACCCTCTGACCCGCAGCGCTTCCCCTCACTTCAAGTCATGCACTGATTTCGGTTTTGAGCCGAGCCAACGCGCATCGATACGCAATCGATGCGCGTTGTTTTCGTTTACTTGAAAGCAGCAGCTCTGTACTGAAGAGGACAATATCGGAAAGCGTCGAATAGTCCTTTTAGATAACAATCGCATTGAAGGGAAGCGGGTTCATTATGACAACAAGATTGAAACGGATTTGTTTGCTCGATTCTGCTATCGTGCTATCGGAAGTGGAGAAGGCTCGCCTATATAAAGGATATGAAGTCGAAGCGTTTTCTCCGCAAAATCCAAGCCAGTCCCAATTAAGTCGTTGCGATGCGATGCTGGTGCATAGTCGAATATCACGGGATTCATTGTCTAAATTAGCTAAATGCAAATACATTGGAGTTCGTGCTCACAATACGGATTATGTGGATCGGCAGATCACGGAGGAAATGGGAATCGTCGTCCAAGGCATTCCTCAATTAAGTCAGACATCGGTTGTCGAGCATACATTTGCGTTGATTTTTGCAGTATCGAAACAGCTGAAGCTATCGCAAAACAACATTAGCACCGGCCTCTGGAGGGGCGAGATGAGCCCTAATTACGAGCTCTCGGGAAAAAAGCTGGGGATTATCGGAAATGGCCGAATCGGTAAACAAGTGGCGATGGTGGGACAGGCACTCGGCATGGAAGTGCTAATTGCCTCCAAACCAGGAGTCGAGAAACCGGGAGAAGCGCCGCTCATGCAAGTGATACAGGAATCGGATATCGTAACGTTGCATTTGTCGAGCAAAGAGAATAAGGTTTTTTTCGATAGGGAAAAGATCGAGGGAATGAAGCCTGGCGCGATTCTCATTAACACATCCAGGGGCAGCTTGCTGGACTATGAGGCGTTGCGAGAAAAATTGCTTACAAAGCATTTATTCGGAGCAGGGCTGGACGTGTTTCCGGAAGAACCGTTAAATGATCCCTCGCTATGCGATCTCCCAAATGTCATTTGCACCCCGCATGTTGCTTATTACACACAAGAAACCATATCGAAGATGAACTCGTACTTGATCGATAATCTCGAATTATTTTATAAGTCGGAGGAAGAGCGCAACAAATAGTACGCAAGTCTCGACTACCTATCCAAAAGAATAACGGTTCCTCGTAAAGGCAAAGCCATATCTCAAAAAATGCGACATCCGCTCTTGAAAATTTGGGGCTGGTGCCGCATTTTTTTGCTGATTTCCCTATTACCAACGGCCTCTATCGTAACGATCAAGCTAGGCATAAGCGACAATTCTATACTCTCTGTCAGAATGACAGGGATGACAGCTTCCGATTTGAAATCGTCGTTTTAGATAAAAAATCGTCTGTGCGGTCAAAGACAGATAAAATGAAAAGGCTTACATTATAGGTGTACTCATTGACGAGAGGGGTGAGAGAAAGCTACAGCGTGCCGAACGTTGTTGATGGGATCGCGTGCAGGTTTTGATAAAGCGGTGCAACTTACTTAAAGTATGGAGGGGTTCCATTGAAAAAGAAAAGCAGTAAGGTTTACCCAATTGCTATTGCTTTGCTTATCGTCTCCATTGTCTTAGCCGGTTGCGGTGGAAAAGCGAAAACCGAATCGGAGCAAAACAACTCAGGCAAAATCAGGCTGACGATCGGCCACTTTGACGTCGATCAGAACGGCAAGCTGTTCCGAGACGCGCTTGAGGAATTTCGCAAGGAGAACCCGAATGTCGATCTCGTAGAGGAAGCCATTCCGCATGATCCTTACCGGGTTAAAATGACAACGCTTGGCGCTTCCGGGGAACTGCCCGATCTATTCGTCGCCAACGGCTCTATGCTCATTGATTACATTCCGAAAGGCTATGCGGGTACCTTTAACGAGGCGCTTGACGCAGACCCAGCTTGGCGAGACAGCTTTTTGCCGAATGCCTTTGACGAATTTATAAATGAGGGAAAAATATACGGCATTCCGAATGCCATGTTCACCGTTCATATGATTTATTACAACAAAGATCTTTTCTCCCAAGCCGGCATTCAAAGCTTTCCGACGACCTGGGACGGCTTTAACGAAGCCATTATAAAGCTTAAAGACAAAGGAATTATTCCGATTGCGATGGGCAATAAATCCAATGTCCCTGTCGGGTCCGTTATTTTCGGAACACTTGCCGACCGTTATACGGGTACGGAATGGTTCCGCGCCATGAAGAAGGGCGAAGCAAAATTTACGGATGAATCGTTCATCAACGCTTTGAAAGCGCTTCAACAGATGGCCCAAGAGGGCGCTTTTAATCCGGATATTAACAGTATTGACGGCGATCAAGCGCGCTCTCTTTATTACAATAAGCAAGCCGCAATGCTCATCGATGGCGCTTGGGCTGTAAACAATCTTTCCACTGACGCGCCGGAAGAGGTGCGCAACGCAACTGGTCTTGCCATTTTGCCGGCGGTGCCTGGCGGAAAAGGAGATCCGCTCACCGTTGCCGGGGGTTCCGGCTGGTCGCTCGCTTATAACTCGAAGCTGACAGGTGAAAAGAAAGAGACCGCCATCAAATTGATTAAGACATTAACCGGTCAGGAATACAACAAGAAGAAAATAGAAAACAATGGACAGCCGCCGATCAAAGTAACCGATTATGACCAATCGAAACTGTCTCCGCTCGCCATTGCCTACTTTGATTTTATGGAGGATAAAAACTTCTCGCCGATTTATGACATTCAGTTAAGTCCGGCTTTGGTTGAGGTCATTTACAAGGGGCTTCAAGATTTGCTGATCGGCGGAACGACGCCTGAGGAGCTGGCCCAGAAAATACAGAAGGTCCGCGACACTCAGAAATAACCTCACTTTCCAGTCCTTTAGCTGAAGTCGGGGAGCTAACCCTCCCCGGCCATGCCTACACTTCATGAAAAGAGGGAATCGCGTGATTAACAGTCGTTTGTTCCGACTTCAAATCGGTCCGGCTTTACGTTATTTGGTTCCAATCCTATTCATCTATTCATTTACAGTTCTTTTGCCCTTGGTGCTTTCTTTTTACTACAGTATGCGAAACGAAAGCGGCACCGAGTTCGTCGGTTTCCAAAACTATGCCGCATTGATTAAGGATCAGGATTTTTGGTTTGCCCTTAAAAACAATGTAATCATCACGGTTCTATGCGTGCTCGGGCAGGTTGGCATTGCTTTCTTAATCGCTTCTCTATTTATGACCAAGCTGCTGAAGCTGCCAAGCTTGCATCGCATCTCGATCTTTTTGCCGGTCGTACTGGCGGCTGTCGTAACAGGCTACCTGTGGTCGATGATCTACAATTACCGGTACGGCGTATTGAACTGGTTTATCGCCTTGTTCGGGAAGGAGCCCGTACTGTGGCTGGACAATCCGCAATTTGTGCTGTACTCCGTCTCGGTACCGCTTATCTGGCAGTACATTGGCCTCTACTTCATCATCTTCCTAGCAGGAATGCAGAACATTTCTAAGGAAGTATTGGAAGCAAGCGATATTGACGGCGCGTCTTGGTTCAAGAAAACGTTCTACGTCATTTTTCCATTGCTGAAAAACGTCATGAGCGTTGCCCTAATCCTTTGCATTACCGGGACGTTGAAGGTGTTCGACCACATCTACGTCATGACCGGCGGGGGACCGGGACGGAGCTCGATGGTGATGGCGCAGTACGCTTACAACAACGCGTTCACGATGAGCAGATTAGGCTACGGAAGCACGATTTCAATCGGCATGCTGATTCTATGCGCCGTGATCGTATTAGCTATGTCACGTTGGATTGGCGGTGACAACGAGAAATGAAACAACGCACTTCTCCGTTGGTCAAAGTGGCGCTGGGCGGAACCAATCTGTTCGTATTTCTATTTACGCTTTCCGCTTTGTTTCCGATCGTTTGGATGTTTTACACTTCTTTAAAATCGAATCAGGAGTTTAGCCTCAGCATAATGTCTTTGCCGTCTCAACCGACGTTCGTCAATTACTTGAACGCCTTCGAGATTGGCAATATTGGCTCAGCCATCTTCAGCAGCGTCTTGAATACGGTCATACCGGTGCCTTTGATCGTTCTATTTTCATTCATTATGGGCTACTTTTTCTCAAGGATCGATTTCAAAGGTAAAAGAATACTGATGCTTTTGTTTCTCGCGGGCATGATGATTCCGATTCATGCGCTCCTCGTGCCGCTGTTCGTTCAATTCAAATGGTTCGGTATGCTGGATAATCGGTTTACGCTGATTTTGCCCTATATCGCGTTTCATTTGCCGGTAGCGATCTTTCTTTTTGACAGCTTTATTAAAGGGATATCGAGGGAGATTGAAGAGGCTGCCTATATTGACGGCAGCTCCTTTGACCGCACGATGTTCACGGTCATTCTGCCGATCTGTTTGCCCATTATGTCTACAGTCGCCATTTTAAGCGTCTTGGGCACATGGAACGAGTTTTCTTTTGCGTTAGTTTTGAACAAGTCTACTGAACTGTTTACACTGCCGATTTGGCTCACTTTCTTCAGCGGCCAGCACACGACGGACTACACCGGTAAAATTGCAGGCCTTGTCATCACATCCTTGCCGATTATTGTGATTTACCTCTTTTTTAGCAATAAAATTATGTCGGGTATGACAGCCGGTGCAGTTAAAGGCTGATCGATAACGAGATGGAGGGACAATACAATGACGAATTTCAAAGGGAAAATTGGCGTACACGCCATTACGTGGGGCGATGAGCATGTCACAGCGCTGCGGGAAGCGTCGGCGCTCGGCTATAAAGCGATCGAGCCTTGGGCTTCTTTTGTCTTGCAATATGAGGATCGTCCGGAGCAATTCAAGGAAGTGCTCGCTTCATACGGGCTAGAAATGACCGCATTATACGGCGGGGCGTCGGGCGGACCGAATCGGCGATTCTCCGATAGCTCCTGCCGGCAGGACATCATCGATTACAACGTTCAGCTTGCTCGCGTTATGGCGCAGCTTGGGACGGAATGCCTCGTGTTTGGACCGGGCGGCCCTCGGAAAGGACCGATGACATTAGAGGAATTGAAGATTGCGGCGGCGACGATAAACGAAGCTGCGAAGAGGACATTCGAACTTGGCGTGAAGGCTTGTCTGCACCCTCACCTATGGACGGAGGTTCAGGACGAGAACGAATTGGATGCGTTAATGACGCTTTGCGACCCCGAAGTTGTTTTTTTCGCTCCGGACACGGCGCATTTAACGGGAGCGGGCATGGACCCGGCCGCGGTCATCCGCAAGTATCGGGATCGTGTCGCCTATGTTCACTTGAAAGACTTGACCTCGAAGGAAGCGACAAAAGAGGACTTTCCGATGCTGATGGGCAACGAGGCGCTTCCCGTGTTCTGCGAACTGGGATTAGGCACCATTGATTTTGAACCCGTCATTGAGGCGTTAGCGGAAATCGAATATACAGGCTGGGTAACGGTCGAGATTGATAAATCAACCAGCACCCCTATTCAGAGCTTGGAAATTTGTCGCGACTTCGTAGAGAAGCGTCTAGGCATTCCGGTCAGAGGGGGGAATAGATAAAATGGAGATCAAAAGAAAAGTTCGAGTCGGAATGATCGGGTACAAGTTCATGGGTAAGGCGCATAGCCATGCGTACAGAGATTTGCCCTTCTTCTTTGACGGGGCTGTTGAGCCCGTACTCCAGACAATTGTAGGCAGGGACGAGCACTCGGTTCGACTGGCAGCGGATAAACTGGGCTGGTTATCCTACGAGACGGACTGGCGCCGGTTATTGGAAAGGGATGATATCGACGTCGTTGATATTGGGACCCCGAACGAATCGCATGCCGAGATCGCGATTGCGGCCGCGAAAGCGGGCAAACACGTCCTCTGTGAGAAGCCGCTGGCCATGAGCGCCGAAGAGGCGAAGCGTATGTGGACGGCTGCCGACAAAGCAGGAATTGTTCATATGATCTGTCACAATTATCGTTTCGTTCCGGCGATACAGTATGCCAAACGTTTAATTACGGAAGGCTTGCTTGGCGATATTCATCATTTCCGCGCCCAATACTTGCAGGATTGGGTTTCCGATCCGGCCTATCCGCATGTGTGGCGCCTGCGCAAAGAGCATTCGGGTTCGGGCGCTCTGGGCGATCTAATGTCGCATTCTATTGACTTGGGCAGATATTTGGTTGGCGAAATCTCAGAAGTTTCGGGAAGGCTGGATACGTTTGTTCGTTATAGGCCTTCAGGGAGCGAGCAAGACGGATCAGGGACAAGCGGTAACGAAATGCTGGAAGTGAATGTCGATGATGCGGCCTCCGCTTTAATCCGATTCGAAAATGGGGCGGCAGGGGTATTGGAAGCTACCCGATTTGCAAAAGGAAATCGCAACGGAAATCGCATTGAGATCAACGGGTCAAAAGGTTCCCTTCGCTGGGAAATGGACCGGATGAATACGCTTGAGCTATACTTGGAGAACGACCCCCTTGGCATGCAAGGGTTCCGTTCAATCGATTGCACGGAAGACTGTCATCCGTACACGGCAGCTTATTGGCCGGCGGGACATCCGATCGGCTACGAGCATTCATTTATTCACCTGATCCATGAATTTATGAAGGGGGTATCGACTAAAGTTAGCCCTTCGCCTAACTTTGAGGACGGCTACCGTAATCAGGTCGTGCTGGACGGCATTGCGCAATCGGCGGAGACGGGAGCGACCGTCAAATTAACGTACTAATCGATAGCCAATCATAAGCGAGAAGTTTGGAGGGAGAGGCCATGTTCAAGGATTGGATGAACCATATTTCGCCGTTTGTCAGATCGGCGCGAATAATGAAGAGCCAGTCGTTGACAGGAGAATGGCTGGATCATGATCATGTCTTCACCTACATCGAGCAGGGAGAAGCGGATTTCTTTCTGGGCGGTGTGAAGTACGCCGTACGGGAAGGCGATATGCTGCTCATGCATCCGTATATGCCGCACATTATCAACTCAACCTCTTCCGTTCCATTAATTCAATATATTTTCCACTTTGACCTGCATTACGACGAGACCCGGAGCCGGATCAACACGACCCATGCGGTCGTTGGAAATCGCCAGAATCATGCATCCGAGAAGGAAATGCAGCTGGCCTCGATCGTTCCAATCGCCCACCTGCAGCTGGCGGATCGAATCGATTTCAAAAAACGATTTTTGCTGCTTCATAAAGAATTTCTGGATAGCAACCCGACCAGCCCTATTTTGCTGAAAGCGATATGTATGGAGATGTTGTATGTATTTCTGAAATCGCAGGATAATCCGAAAAGCAGCCAAGGCAAAATGACGAAAGGCTGGCCGTTCATTGAAAGAGCCATTGATTTCATCCATGAATGCTATTCGGACGCGCGGCTTGATAATACACAAATAAGCAATCACGTCGGACTTTCGACCAGCCATCTGTCGCATCTCTTTAAGAAGCAATTAGGAGTAACTGTCCACAGTTACCTGAACCATATCCGGATCGAGGAAGCGAAGCGAAGAATTGTGGAAGGTAAGAAAACGATGACGGAAATCGCTGAGGATGTTGGCTTTTCCGGCATCCATTTATTCAGCCGTTCGTTTAAAGCGTCCGTGGGGCTTACACCGAGCAAGTACGCGGCGAGCCAATCTTCAATTATTAATCTGAAGGTATAGCGCATTATCGAAGCGAGGCGATCGCCTCTTTTGCAATAACAAACGCTGCTTTCTGTTTTAAGCCGGTTATTCCAATGAATCTGACCCGGCTTGTGCAACTTTTCCAGCGCGGCGTGCGTCTAGGTGGCTGTTAGGATGTCAACATCCATATTGCACAGTGCGGAAGGAGCATCATTGTTATGTACAAAAAGAAACTTATCGTATTGTTGACGACTGCGGGACTGCTTGGAACGACGGCCGTGGTTGGAGCTTCGGGTCTGGTTGAAAAAGTAAGCGGTTTCTTGCACAAAGATGTTAAAGTGGTTATTAACGGGGAGAATACGTCCCTAACGCCAGTCTACATCGACGGCAAAGCCTATATTCAAGTTCGCGACGCTGCCGCCAACATGGGGTACAGCTTGCATTACGATGCGAAAAACAAAGAAATCGAGCTCAACTCGAAGTCGGAGGAGCAAGTGGACTATATGCGCGGCACCGGCATTATTGTGGGCGTCAGCGAAGCGGGAACCGACCAATACCGCATCGAGTTTCTCGGTATGGGGAACAACGCTTGGGTTATTCTGAACGTCGATAAATCGACCGTTATTAAGAACGCGGAAGGCAAAGCCGTATTGGCAAAGGATTTGAAAGCAGGCATACAAATTATAGCCGAATACGGTCCTTTTATGACGATGAGCTATCCGGGCCAATCGGCTGCCGCTTCGATCACGGTACAGGCTGAACGTTCGATTAAAGAAGATGTTATTCAATCGGTTAAGAAAACGGATGACGGCTGGCAGGTCGCTTTCGGTGAAACAAAGGACGGAGAAACAGTAACGACTCTTGTTCTGAACGCAGGCAAAGAGACGAGCGTTCTTACCTCGCAAGGGGAATCGGTGAAGTGGGAGGACCTGAAGGCAGGTGCGAAAGTCCGCGCCTATTACGGCCCGATCATGACAAGAAGCCTTCCGCCGCAAAGTCCGCTGTTCCAACTTGTCGTGTTGTCTGAGCTGCAGACGCCGGCCGGCAAAATGACGCCTGAGGCTGCGCAGCAATATCGTGACCTGGCTTGGGCGCAAGCCGGCGAGCAGACTTCCCGGATTACGACGAAAAAAGACGAGGCAGCTGTTGACATCGTGTCCGCTAAGGATGTTGCTGTCTTGGGAGGTTCCGACGAGCAGAAGAAACGTTTTGCCGATATTCAAGCGGCAGGTGGCAATGTCGTCACAGTAACGTACAATACCGATCAAGATACGCTTATCGGACCGCTGGTCATTGTGTTTGATTTTGAAACGAAGCAGTTTGTCGGCTATTTTCCAAGAAAGTAACCGAAGGTCCGAATAAGATGAATTGCGGGAGAGATGCCCGCTGACCGACAGTCCCTGGCGAATAAGCCGGGGACTGTTTTTTTTTGATTACTGGCCTATTTAGCCGGATAAGACTTCAGCTTGTAACCGTTATCGTTGACAATACGGGCAGAGCTGTCTATATTTATACCTACATGGGTATGTTGAGCGCATGATTTGCCGCAGGCATGCAAATAAATAGTAAAAAGAACGGAGGATCTATCCGATGATCGCATCTTTGCAACGGATTAACGAACTGGCGAGAAAAGAACGTGAAACCGGCTTGACGAACGCCGAGTGGGTAGAGCAGCAGGTGCTGCGGGAAGACTATTTAAGAGAAATTCGCGGGCAGGTGCTGAGTACCTTCTCCGGCTTGAAAATTGTCGATCCGGAAGGCGCCGACGTGACGCCTGAGAAGGTTCGCCAGGCGAAAAAGGACAGCTCGGGTAATGGCGACGCCGGTCTCATTCATTGAACATGAGTTACAAACGCGAGATAAATGAAATCACCTTCAAAAGCAGACTACTGCATCGTAAGTTGCAGCGGACAGCTTTGAAGGTGATTTTTTTCGCGAGTTGCAGCTTGATAAGACAGCATTTATAGAGGCTTTTTATGCGATGATGAGACGGTTGTCAGGCGCTCGCTTGCTGATTGGCGCTGCTTGGTCACAGGGATAGGAGATAAAGCTTTGCCAAGTCCATACTTGGGCATGTTCACATAGATGGTTTCATATTCGCCCTTCTTCACCTGATAAGTTTCGTGATAGATCCCTACAGCACGATTATTGCCGACCTTTTGATTAAATGCTTTCCAGGCTGCCATATGTTTGTCATGTCTAGCGTATGCAAGAAGCTCTTCGGCAGAGTTCCAATATTGAATCATCACGGTTGTTTTTAACCCAAAGAACAGTTCCTGAGATTTAAAACCTAGTTTTTCCTTGTTCGTATATAATTCCGTGATCATGCCCGGCATAGCTAGAAAAACAGGCAGCCACTTGTGTAGAGCCCACCATTTATTGATTCTCATGCCAATAAGAAAGACAACAATATCCTCGTTATTATCCACTGTATAGCGGCCCTGCAATAGGGATATTGCCATCATTTATTGCTCCTCTCCATTCATTTTTTGCATGGAAGCCTCGCACCATTCTATAGCGGCTTGTGTAGTGCGTTTGCCATAGTCTAGCGTAAGCAGCCAGTATGTTGCCCCAGATCCTTCGCCCTCTTTATCGACTTGTATAAACTGTTCAATGCTTTCAAATACCTCATAACGAGACTCAAGTATTTCTTTGTAGCTTTGCAAAAGCTTGACTGTTTGTGACTGTGATTGATGATTGCCGAAGAAAAGCTTTAACAGCACCTCATTGCGCTCAACAGGAATTTGTACAATAGGCTGCTCCAGCCACGCTTTCAATACATCTCTTCCTTTATCGGTGAGAATATAGTCGTGACGGTCCGGCTTGCCTGGCTGCTGGTGCGTTTCCAATTCAGCTAGCCCTTCCTCCGTAATAAGCTTCAGGGTAGGGTAGATTTGACCGTAGCTGATTTTCCAAAAATGATTAAGACTCTGATCAATAAATTGCTTGATGGCATAACCTGAACGACAGGAGGTTGTTAGAATGCCAAGAATGGCATAGGTTGTGTCATTGTATTTGCTCATACATTTCCACCTATCTTATAGATATATATCTTTTTGATATATAATACCGTACCTTGAGAAATAAAGCTAGTATCTGGCTCAAAACGGGAGTCAGCACCCCTCTGTCCCTTCAAGCAAAACATAAGGACGATAACCTCGTCGGTTATCGTCCTTATGCTTTGCTTTTATGAATCAAGCTTAAAATCAGTTCATGACTGAAAGGGAGAAAAAGCGGAAGAACCCTCTGCCCCGCAGCGCTTACCCTCAAGTTAAACACTGATTTCTAAGCCTCGTTTATTATAAACTTGCTCGGTGAACGAAGCAGCTTGCCCCTTAACTTGTAGTCCGATACACCTCACGAATGGCATCCTCAATGTCCGGCTCCTGGACACTAAGATCGCGAATGGGCAGCTTGCCTGATAAGTCTGCGATCAGTTCGGCTGCTGTTATGGCAGCTTTGTCGAACTGATACCATATTTTTAATCCCTCTTGCCGTATGATTTTCGCTAGCGGATGCTCAGGTACATTTGCCATTTCAGACAGCTCAATGACGAGCAGACGATGCGGAGCGAGTTTGCCGATGATTGTATCGAGAGGACCGTCTTCAACGAGGCGGCCGTGGTTAACAACGAGCAGGCGTGAGCACAACTCCTCGACATCATCAAGATCATGGGTGGTCAGCACGACTGTCATCTGGCGTTCACGGTTCAATGTCCGAATGAATTTGCGAATGGCATGCTTGGCATCGGCGTCTAATCCGATCGTCGGCTCGTCGAGGAACAGTACGGAAGGCTCGTGGATCATGGATGCGGCCAGATCTCCCCGCATTCGCTGGCCGAGCGACAATTGCCGCACTGGGGTATCAATGAAATCTTGAATACGCAGCACGTCATTCAGCATATCCATCGTTGCTTTGAACCGCTTATCCTCAATTCGATAAACTCGCTTCAGCAGCTCGAATGTTTCTCCAAGGCGCAAATCCCAGTATAGCTGCGTTCGTTGTCCGAATACGACACCGAGCTGGCGAACGACAGCCTTGCGTTCTTTTTGCGGTGACAAGCCGCAAACGCTAATGCTGCCAGCGGTTGGATGGAGAATACCTGTCAGCATTTTAATCGTCGTACTTTTCCCCGCGCCGTTCGGTCCAATATACCCGACAATATCGCCTTGCTCGATATTGAACGACAAGCCGTCCACTCCTCGAACAATCTTTTTATCGGGAAAAACGAGGCTGCGCAGTGCGCCTCCGAGCCCTGTTTTTTTGCGTACAACGACAAATTCTTTTACTAAATCGTTTACTTCGATAATTGACATGATCTATGCCCCCTATGAACCAGCGCTCTCGTATTTGCGTAATCCCAGACGGAAAACCATATAAGCGACAGTCATGCTAACAATACCTGCAATTAACGTCCAAATGGCTACGCCAAACGGCAGCGCCAGTGATTCTGTTTTGCCGAGGAAGCTTTCTGCCGGATAGAAGCTGATAAAGCCGATTGGAAACAGAAAAGTGAGCACGGCTTGAACCGCGTAAGGATACAATGTCAGCGGATACATGGTTGTGCGCTCCAATGTCACGATGGACATGTTGATCAGATTGCGGCTGCGTTTTGTCCAAAAAGCGACCGCTCCGACAATTGTATATAGACTGCCTCGTATGAATAGGCCGCCGATTACGACAAGCGCAAGACTGATGATATTGCCGGCATCCCAACTGAATCCGATTGCGTGCGCGGCATACAAGAAGATGACAACGCCCGGAATGAGGTCAATGAGACCGATAAAGTTGAAATACCCCGTGACGAATTGAAAAAAAACGTTCATTGGCCGAAGCAGCAGCCGGTCGAATTCCCCGCGAATAACAGCATGTTCAGTACCCCACGTCGGGATGAAAAAGATAACAACGAGTCCGTGGCTCAGCAGGCCAAGACCATACAGAAAGGCAAGATCATCGAAGGTCCAGCCCTCCAAGGGCTGAAAACGATCCACGATAATACGGAGCATCCAGATGCCGGCAAAATATTGCGTCGGGATCATAAGCAGCCAGCTGACAAGAAATAGCGGATACTCGAGCTGCCGCTGAATGGCCAGCTTGGCATAATAGCCGAAGACAGTGAAATAGTGTTTAACTCCGCTCATGTTCAAGAATCATCCTCCCTGCACCATTACTTTGCCTCTTGCTCTCGACCAAATCCAGGCAAGTAATAGGCTAAGCAAAACAATCCAAATGAGTTGTATGCCCATTCCCCTTATCGCCTCTGCCGGTTTCGTCATACCGATGTAGACACTGAGCGGAAGCTGATAGGTGTACTGAAAGGGAAGCCATTCGGATACACGCTGCAGTCCTTCCGGGAAAAACCAAAGCGGCACCATACTTCCCGACAGAACGCGGACGAATGCATCCTTTACCATGCCGAGATTGCCGAGCTCTGCTACCCAGAACGCGACAAGTCCTACCATTGCACTCATGAGCCATAGGATCATGAAGCTGAGCATGCAGCTTAAAATGAACAACAGGGCCGCAAGCGGACTGTCCGGCATAGGGAATCCAAATAGCAATGCCGCCATCAGTACGAGCGGAATGGCTTTATTCATAAGAGAACTCACCATGCTGCCAAGGTCCTCGGACAAATAAATGCCGAGAAGGTTGAGCGGACGCATGAAGTCGAGTGCGATGTTGCCTTCGCGAACCTGGCTGTAAATCGTGTTCTGTACATCCGTACTAAATACGGAGGCCAGCAAGACGGAGACGACCGTGTACGTAATCATGCCGTCGAGCCCGACAACGGATGCGCCGGACCCCAATATCTCGCCGTTGTAGGCCGCCTTCCAGATTAAGACCGACGCCGCAAGCATGAGGGTGTCGCCAATCATGCCGACCCAGACCTCGAAACGGTAGGCGAGCGCGGTAAGCATCCTCATTTTAATCAAGTAACCGTAAGCCTTCATTTTTGACCTCTCTATCAACTAGTAATATAAGGAATAAATAGAATTTTAGATTAGCAGAAAAGGAATAAGTTGTCACGGTAATTTTTACATTTCTGGGGCTAATAAAAGGTTTGTGATATGCTGTATTTGAAATGCTTCGTTTTCAAATATATTCCAGAATATAAGATAATGGGGTATGTGTAATGATTAATAACAATTTAGACGAGCTTGAAAAGGAAATCAGTCCTTTAATAAAAAAAATTATAATGGACCTTAGGCCTTTAAAGATTATGGATAAGGATACGTTCGAGGAGCTGTATCGGAAATTAAACGAATATAAACAAGCTTTAAATGGGCAATCGATGGTTTCTCGAGATTTTGCAGGCCAGTTATTTTATTTGTTTAGTACGATGATTGTCGAGGCCAAGTACGTTCAGTATCCGGATAGGATCATGAATGAACTATTTCGCTTGAGAATAGTGCTAGTGGAAATATTTATAGATACCGATTAAGTTGAAAGTGCTATCTTTTTATTGCCGCATGCGAGTGTAATCACTCCATGTGGTTTTTTTTAGAAGACTTGTTGCTTGATTAAAAAAGTCGAAAGATGACAAATTTGTAAGAGACCTATCCTGTCGAATAAGATAGAATAGATAGGAACGGGAGGGGAATTATGCTAGAAATACGAGATTTGTCGCATCGCTTTCGGAACGGCACGGAAGAAACGGTCGTACTGGAAGAGATTAATCTGTCGGTACATAAACAAGAGGTCGTTGCGCTGCTCGGCAGCTCCGGCTCCGGCAAGTCAACGCTGCTTAATTTGATGGCGGGTCTCATGAAGCCGACGGCGGGGTCCATTCTGATCGCCGGCCAGCCGATCGAGAAAATGTCAGAAAACCAGCTGGCGGAGTTTCGCCGCAAAAATATCGGATTTATTTTTCAATCCTACGAGCTTATTCCCCATTTGACGGTACTCGGAAATGTGGAGCTGCCGCTCGTCTTTCAAGGGATGAAGGTGAAAGCGCGCAAGGAAATGGCGGAGGCGATCTTAACGCAGGTCGGTCTTGCGGAGAAAATGCATCTGTATCCGTCGCAATTGTCGGGCGGTCAGCAGCAGCGGGTCAGTATCGCCAGGTCGCTTGTCACTTCGCCTTCCATCGTATTTGCCGATGAGCCTACCGGCAATCTGGATACGAAAACAGAAGGCGAAATTCTCGACCTGCTGCTCGGTCTGAATACGCGGCTGGGCATTACCTTTCTGATTGTTACGCATGAAATGGAAGTGGCGCAGCGCACGCAGCGAACGATCTATTTGCGAGATGGAAGGCTGGAAGATTTGGGGTCCGCGCACGGGAGAGGTGACAACGGATGAGATTCAGAGACTATATCGTCCTTGGCTGGGATCAGCTGCGGCGCCGGATGGTGGTCACGCTGTTGTGCGCCATGGGCATTGCGATAGGCTCGTCAGCTATTATTGTAGCTGTTTCGTTCGGGGAGTCGATCTCGCATTATGCTCAGCAGCAAATGAATTCATTTCTGAAAATGGATGAGATCAAAGTGTACAGTAATGGCTCCGAGACGGCAGGAGACAGCAAAGAAGGGCTAACTGAACAGAAGGTTGAATTGATCCGTCAGCTGTCTCATGTAAAAAGCGCGTTCATCTCACAGCCGCTTGATTATGTCAACTTTAAAGTGGACGGAGAGAGGATTGGACACTTGCAGTTGATCGGCACGGATATCGACAAGCTGGCCGACTTCGGCTATGAAATCGGGCAAGGCTCTTTCGCCAATCAGGACAACGCTATTATTCTAACTTATTCGTCGATGTACGACCTGTACGATATGAGGCTGGAACAGATGCGAGCACAGCAGGGAGGAAGCTCCGTCAGACGCGGCGATGAGAATCGGATCGCTTATCCGCTCTATCAGAAACAGCTGACACTTAATCTATACGTGGGACGAAACGAAGGCAATAGCAAAATGATCGAGTTTCCAGTCCGCGTCGTCGGAATCTTGAAGAAGCCAAACGGTGCGAAAGGTTACGAAGGCGACAGAATCGGCTATATTTCCAATCGGCTTGCCGAGCGGATCATGCAAGCGCAAAAGGACGCCGGTGATTCATCAAACCGGCAGCCGCCCGTGCTCACGATCAAGGCGGACAGCCCATCCAACGTCGAGCAAATCGAAAAGCTGGTGCAAAAGCTGAATGTCCATACGCAGTCGAATATCCGCTACCAGCAGGAAACGAATACGCAATTTAAAATCATTCGGCTCATCTTCGGTGGAGCGGGGCTGTTTATTTTGTTCGTCGCCTCTATTTCCATTATTGTGGCGATGACGATGTCGACCTACCAGCGAAGAAGACAGATCGGCATTATGAAAGTGCTCGGCGCCAACTTAAGCCAAATTCGCAATATGTTTGTCGTGGAATCAGCGCTTTTGGGTTTTATAGGCGGGTTGGCAGGCATCCTCATTTCCAATTGGGTCGTTTGGGGCATCAATATCGTGCTGCAAAAGTTCGCGGAAAGCGACGAAATACTGTTTATCGATACGTGGGTGCTTGGAGTCGGACTGTTTTTCGCGCTGTTTACCGGCATCGTGTCGGGAATTTACCCGGCGATCAAGGCTTCCCGTACGGATGCATTGACCGCGATAAAAAGAGAGTAGACGGGAGACTATCGAATGAAGAAAAAATCGACATGGATTCTTGTTTTTTTAGGCATACTGATTATTCTCATTTCCTATTTATTGTTCAGCTTAAGCAAATCGCCAGGCGCGAATACGCAGGGTGAGGGGGCTAATCCGAACGTCATCCGGCTTCAGGCCACCGTTGAGGATATTAGCAATAAAGTAGAAGTGAAAGGGAAATCCACTTACGCAGAGGAAGAAAATATTTACGCCCCATATGCAGCGGAGGTTAAGTCTTGGCTCGTCAAGGACGGCAGCCAGGTGAAGAAGGGGCAGGAGCTGTTCCAATTGGAGGATGCGACGCTGCGCAGCGGCATCGATATGGCAAAAGCGAATATTCGCAAGCAGCAGCTGGAGACGAAGCTCAAAAATATAAAGGACAAGCTTAGCGAAGAGCAAAGTGGACAGAGTGCGGAGTTGGGCGATAAGCTCAGTGCATTCGAGCGTTACGCGAGCGCCGAGCAGGGGAAAATCGAATCGCAACTTGCTGAAGTACAGTCCGAAATTGCCGGCAAAGAGCTTAAGGCCAATGAAGACAAGCTGACAAAATCGATGTATAAAGCGCCAGTCGGAGGCATCTTTTTGTTCGCGGAAGTGAAGGAGCCGAAGATGGTCGACGATCGCACGCTCATTGGCAAAATCGTCAATACGTCGAAGCTGCAATTAATCAGTTACGTCAGTGAATACGAAGTGTTCAAAATCAAACCGGGCATGGATGTAGACATTAAAGTGGATGCCCTCAAGTATACAAAGCTGAAGGGGAAAGTAGAACGCGTATCCAAGTTCGCCAAGACCGGATCGGATTCGGCGCAATTCGAGGTTGCCGTCTCCATCGAAGGCAGCACGGATTTGATTGCAGGACTTAGTCTGGTTGGCTCGATCGTAACGGATAAAAAAGAGAAAGTTGTCGTTGTGCCGACTTTGGCGGTTATGCATGAAAACGACGAATACTTTGTCTATGTAGAGCGCAACGGATCGATCGAGAAGAAGGTCATCAAGATTGGGCTGGAGACGCCGGACAAGACGGAAATTACAGAGGGCGTTGCTGAAGGAGATACGGTCGTACTTCAATAGTGTAGTAACAGTGGTGGTTGGTCGTTTGGAGCCACTGTATCTAGATGAGCGTATGCTGAGGATCTGAACAACAATGATTGGCAGTGCCGAGAGAAGAGGAGACCGCCTTTGGAGGGGTCTCCTCTTTGTTTATTTGAATTTGAGGTTGGTAAACACCTCAATCGCCGAAGGGGGACGCTTCGGCGATTGTTTCTTCGCGGAGGCCTTTTTCTTTCTGGCCGTCGCGGCGACGCCGGGCGGTTCCTCGTCGCCTTCCCCGCCTGTATCTTCTGCTACTTCTTCTGTAGTCAATTGCGCCACATTGCCAAAATGAATCGTGCCATTATTTTTGATGATAATGACTTTCCCGATGAAGCAGCACATCGATCGGCTTACCTCCCTTCGCCAGGCTGCGTTATTACTACCAGCCTATGGCCGTCCAAGGCGGACAGAAGCGGTGTTTTGACAGAGGAAAAACGCCCTTTTTCAACAAGCTTGGAGCATCGCCCTCAGGCTGAGTCTTTCGTAAACCGCAGCAATAAATGATGCCTACACGATTCTTAAATAAGCAGCGGTGACAGAGATGTTGGTTTGGACGGTTGTACCTTTGGGAACGATAGCGCTGGCGACCCTGCTTCCTTGGAATCCTGCGTCATTGTCGTGGCCATTTCCTTTATCAATTGGCTCGATATAATAACGTTGACAGGATTGTTATACAATAATAGACATTAAGTCGAACAAGCCGCTACAATGAACTATTATTATGACATTAATGGGGGCTGCGACATTTGAGCGGGTTTTGGCAATTAGTGAAAAAGGGCAATACATCTTCGGGTATTGCCGCGCTTGGCAATGCGGGCATTGCTGTTCTAAAAGGAGTCGCAGCAGCGTTTAGCGGAAGCGGTACAATGTTCGCATCGGCGATGCATTCGGTGGCGGACGCTGTCAATCAGGCATTCGTGTTTACCGGCAGCGTGCTTGCCGAGAAAAGTCCGACGAAGCGGTTTCCGGTCGGCTTCGGGCGGGTAGTCAACATTTTTTGCATGGTAGCCGTAATTGTCGTCACCGTTATGGCCTACGAAACGATTAAAGAAGGCTTTCATCTATTGGCGCATCCGGCTCATGCAACGAATTTCTGGCTCAATTTTATTGTGCTCATTATTGCCATCGGGGTAGACGGAGGAATACTTATCAAGGCGATGAAGGAAATCGTCAAGGAAACGAGAACGGAAGCGAAAGGCTTCGGTGTTATCGGCGCGGCGATCCGTAATGTCGGCAGGGCGGCCCCTCCGACCCGTCTCGTTTTTTACGAAGATGTAGTGGCAACTAGCGGCGCTGTTTTCGCACTGATTGCCGTACTTGTTGCCGAGTTCACTTCATTCTTGGCGTTCGATGGCATCGCAACGATACTGATCGGCTTTCTAATGATCGGCGTCGCTTTTAAGGTCGGGTACGACAACATGGTTGGCTTGATCGGCGTATCGGCACCGAAGGAGATCGAAGATGCGGTCGCGGATATTATCTTAAACGACCCGGATGTTCGGGACATCAATCGTATCCGCATCGTTCAAGAAGGACGCACCTACCACGTGGAAGGGTATATCGAGCTCCGCAAAGGTTTGACGCTGGCCGATGCCGACGACATTAAGTTCCGCGTACGGGACAAACTGCTGGCCAACCCGGATATATCCGATGTGACGATAGGCATTATCGAAGATGATGAAGTGCGTAGCTATAAGAAGGAAGAGACTGCTCCGACGACATAGGAGGGGCGATACGAGTCTCAACCACACGTCTGCTCGACAATAGAGGCTTTTTCTATGGAAGGAGAAGCGGAGCTAGTGCAAGAAACCCGTTCTTTTTTATAAGAGCGGGTTTCTTTTGCTTTTTAACAGAGACTATTTCCATGAAAGCATAATATTGTTCAAAATGCCGAGCATCGATTTTGCTGCTTTGAACCTCAAACCTCAAACCTCAAACCTCAAACCTCAAACCTCAAACCTTCATGCTTACGGGCAGTTCACATTTTTCATGATCATCGTATACCTAGGTATGAGAGTCGTGCTCTGTCTGGGCACAGACGGAGTGCAGCGCGAGAAATAACTGCCAAAATGCAGTTATTATCCTCTAGCCAGCCTCAATTTAGAGGAATAACTGCCAAAACGCAGTTATTGGTTGGAGAGCTGGTACTAAAAGCTGCATGGGGCAAGAAATAACTGCAAAAAAGCAGTTATTGTCCTCTAGCTGACTATTTTCGGAGAGAATAACTGCCAAAACGCAGTTATTGGTCGGAGCGCGGAGTGAGTAAGCTGTGGGATAAAGAATAACTACCCCAAATGCAAGTTATTGGATGAGCTGCTAGGTAGAAAACTTCATAAACAGGGCCGCCGCCGAACAGATACTCTACTCCTCCGCTCTAACTTCAATCGAGAAAGTGAAGTTGCTTAATAGAACGCGCGCACATCAGCGAGGAGGTATGAGAGCTATCTCGCAAACGATGCCGAGAATGCAAGACATGCGGTTTGGTCGCGTGAGAAGACTAACGAGAGGTTCAGTAACAGCAGCAACAGCAACAGCAGCAACAGCAGCAACAGCAACAGCAACAGCAGCAACAGCAGCAACAGCAGCAACAGCAGCAACAGCAGCAACAGCAGCAACAGCAGCAACAGCAGCAACAGCAGCAACAGCAGCAACAGCAACAGCAGCAACAGCAGCAACAGCAGCAGCAGCAGCAACAGCAACAGCAACAGCAACAGCAACAACAGCAACAACAATAGCAAAAAGCGCAGCTCCTCTCAAGAAGAGAAGGCTGCGCTTTTGCTGCTTTCATTCACTTACAATTCTGTCACTCCGATACCGTTACCCATTCGCATTCGCACTCTTGCCGGAGCGCAAAGACTCAGCCGTCCGACGGCGGCCGGTCAGCCCGAAAAAGGCGAGCGTGCCGATCAACGAAGTGGAGAACAGAATAACGCCCATCGGTATCGCCGTCGTCTCATCGATGCTGACGAGCGGGGAGACGAGGGAGCCAATGAGGAGCGGCAGCAGGCCGATCAAAGCGCTGGCGCTGCCTGCGCGATGGCCCTGTTTCTCCATCGCAAGCGTAAACGAGCTGGTCAGTACGATGCCCATTGACGTCATGTAGATGAAGATCGGGATGACTAGACTGGCAAGCGGCCCTTTTACAATCGTCATGGCTAATAGTACGGTCGTGGCGCTAACGGCGATGATCGTTCCGGCGCGCAGCAGGCTTCTTTCCGTGAACTTACGGCTGAATCTCCCGACGATAAAGCTGCCTGCAATAATCGCCAGTCCGTTAATGCCGAACAAGATGCTGAACATTTGCGGTGAAACGCCATAAAGATCTTGATAGACGAAAGGAGTGCCGGAAACATAAGCAAAGCTGCCTCCGTGAATGAAGCCGACGGTCAACGTGTAACCGATATAAGAGCGATCCTTGATCAAGTCTCCCATCGTTTTCAACGAATGGCGGATAGAGCTTGGTACGCGTTTTTCAGGTGGCAGCGTCTCTTTCAATTTGAGAGAGATGGTGAAAACGATCAGCAGCCCGAGCAGTGCCAAAAAGTAGAAGATCGTGTGCCAATCGGCAAACGGCAGCAGCAAGATGGCGCCTCCGGTCATCGGTGCGATCATAGGCGCAGTAGAGTTGATCACCATCAATAACGCAAAAAATGCCGTTAGCTCCCGTCCGCTGAATACGTCGCGCACGACGGCGCGAGAAAGAACGATGCCGGCCGAAGCGGTGAAGCCTTGAAGAAAGCGGGCGGCAATCAGAACCGTGATGTTCGGCGCCAAGGCGCAGAGCAACGAGGATAAAGCAAACAGCGTGATTGAAATCAATAAAGGCTTCCGTCTGCCTTTGGCATCGCTGATCGGCCCGATAAAGGCTTGTCCGATCGCCAATCCGATGAGACAGGCGGTTAGACTTAGTTGAACGAGCGAGGCACGCGCATTCAAATCGTTCGCAATGTCGGGAAAGCTAGGCAAGTACATGTCGATGTTAAGCGGTCCTAAAATGCCCAGCAGGCTGAGCAGAAAGGCAAGCGCAATTCTCTCCTTGCCCTTAGGATTAGTAGTCATCATGAGGTCGTAAGCATCCTTCCTGTTGTTATCCGACGGCGTATTGCCGCCGGTCGTCTCAATCATTATAAGGAAAAGTTGGGGCCGCGAATAGAACTTTATCCTGGGATTGACTGTTCGGCTAGCTTCTGAGCAAGCGTGAATAACCCTCGGAAACCGGGGAGAAGCTGCACCGATCACTAGTATGAACAGTCCGGCATCTTGTGAATATTGCACCAATTGCTATTATAATCAGTTCGGCCAACCGGGGAAAAGCTGCACCGATCGCTAATATGAACAGTCCGGAAATCGTGTGAATGCCGGACTGTTCATACTAGCGCGAACAGCCCCTATGCTCGGCAGCTTACACCGAACACAGGGGCTTTATTGCAAAAGCGTATTATCTTTTTTCCGTCCGCGGATGAATCCGACCGGGAACCCTAATTATTCGACGACCAGCTCTGCCGTCAGCGCAGCTTGATCCGAGCTCGGACCGGCGATGATACGGAACGTGCCTGGCTCGACAACCCACTCCAGACGACGGTTGAGCAGGCGCAGATCCTTATCGGTCAACGTGAACGACACTTGCTTCGTCTCGCCCGCTTTCAGCGGCAACCGAAGGAAATGACGCAGTTGCTTGTCGGGCAGGGCGACGGAACTGACCAAGTCGCTAACGTACAGCTGCACGACTTCGTCGCCGTTGCGGCTGCCTGTATTTGTGACGCTGAACGAAACCTCGACCGTCTCACCGGCAGCGATAGACGAACGGCTCAAGTGCATATCGCTATACTCGAACTTCGTATAGCTGAGGCCGTGACCAAAAGCGTAGAGCGGCTTGTTATCGCCTTCCATGTACTGCTTCTGGCCGCCGCGTCTCCGGTTGTAATGCACCGGGATTTGACCGAGCGAAGCGGGGAAGGACACCGGCAATCGGCCCGCCGGATTGTAATCGCCGAACAGAATTTCCGCAATGGCATCGCCGCCGTTCTCGCCAGCGTACCAAGCTTCAACGATTGCCGGGATATTAGCCGATTCCCAGCCAAGCGTAACCGGCCGTCCGTTTTGCAGCACGAGCACGATCGGCGTGCCTGTCGCATGAACGGCTTTCAGCAATTCAACCTGATTGCTGAGCAGGTCGAGTCCGGAACGATCGACGCCTTCGCCGCAAGTACGTTCCGAATCGCCGAGCGCGAGAATCGCTACATCGGCTTGCGCCGCGATTTCCACCGCTTTTTGAATATCCTCTTTCTCCGAGCTCCAGCCGAGCATGACGTCTACGCCGTTCGTATCTTTCCAATACTCGACGACGATGGCATAGGATTGACCGGCCTTCAACGATACCGTTTTACGCTGCGTTGCCGAACGCTCCTTGCCCCAGCCGTCGACGACCAGCTCGCCGTCCAGATAGAGACGCATGCTGTCTTGGCTGACTGTGCCGATGAAGCCGTTGAAATCTTGGGCCGGCACCAGCTTGCCCGTCCAGCGGACAGTGAAGTTAATCGATTGAATTTGCTCGTCCGGTTTTGTAATGACCCAGTTGAATTTGACATTCGTGTCCAGTCTGCTCAGTACTGGCTCGCCCTCGAAGCTAGCGTTGTTGAAATATTCGCCTTGCAGACCGTGATTGCCGTTGTTGTCGAACAGCACATCCGTAGGAATCGCTGTCAGTTCGTCTGGCATAACGCCTGTGCCTTTTGCATAAAGCACTTTTGTATCCGGCGAAACAATTTTGCTGACACCGTCCAGCACCGTCACTGGCGTGAAGCCTTCAATATAAGGCGTGTAATCGCCTAGACGGGCTACATTGGCGCTCGGTCCGATAACTGCAACCGTCGAGAGCGATTTGCTCAGTGGGAGCAAATTGTCGTTCTTCAGCAGCACAATACTTTCGCGCGCAGCTTGCAGAGCGAGCTCGCCGTGCTCCTTACGGCGTACGACGCGTTTCGAAAGGCTCGGATCGACATATGGTTTTTCGAATAGGCCTAGCATAAACTTGACCTTCAGCACGCGGGCAACCGCCGTATCGACTGTCTCGAGGTCGATTTCGCCGCTGTCTACCATTTCGCAAATGAGAGTTTGATAGAGTTCATTAGGATAATCGTAATATTGCATATCAACGCCTGCAACAAGCGCCTGTTTGATCGCTTCGCGATCGGAAGAGGCGGTGTTATGCGCGTAATCGAGCCTTGCGATAGCGCCTAGATCCGAACGGACAAAGCCCGGCATGCCGTACTTGCCGCGCAGCACGTCGGTTAGCAATTCCCGGTCGGAAGCGACCGGTACGCCGTCGATCGAGTTGTATGCGCACATAGCGTTAATCGCTCCGCCTTCAATGAACGCATCCTCGAATACAGGGAGGTGGTAAGCGTAGACGTCGTTCATGCCAACCGTCGCATGAGATTGATTCAGACCCGATTCCGGAATGCCGTGAACGGCAAAATGCTTCGGTTCTGCGATGATGCTGCTGTCGGAAGTCAGATCGTCGCCTTGCATGCCCTTGATAATGGCGACACCCATCCGTCCAGTCAAATAGGTATCCTCGCCGAATGTTTCTTCAACGCGTCCCCATCTCGGATCGCGGGCAATGTCGAGCACCGGACCAAACGATTCGTGGATGTTGTGGCTTCTTGTTTCGGCCGCGATGCCTGCGCCGATTTGCCGTACGATTTCCGGGTTGAAGGTAGAAGCCATCGAGATCGCATGCGGGAAAACGGTGAAGCCTGGGCGAAGCAAGCCGTGAAGCGCTTCCTCGCTGAACAAAATTGGAATGCCGAGTCTCGTTTTTTCGACCGCGTAGCGCTGGATTTCGTTGTTAACCTCTGCTGTGCCGTACAAATCATGAATGCAGCCGATGCCTTCCTCTCCGATCAGCTCATCGATTTTCGGCCAAGCAATTTCAGCGTCGTCGGCCATTACCGTTACCATGTGCGGGTGCGTCTTGCTCATGAACGAGGTGCCGAAATATTGGTCCAGCTGACGGACCTTTTCTTTAATCGTCATCTGCGAAAGCAGATCTTGAACGCGTTCCTCCAGCGGCGCTTGCGGATTTTGGTACAAAGAGTTGACGTTGCGTTTCGACATTGGCGGGTTGCCTCCTTGAATGTAATGCTTGCTGGATAAATTGGACATGTTAATAAACGGAACGGATAGAGGCCGTTTAAGCCTCTACCGGTTTCTTGCTTGGATTCAGCGTAGAGGTGGAGCTGCGAACAACGAGACTGGTAGGCAGCTTGATTTGCTTATACTCGCCGCCGCCGCGTTTAATTTGCTCGACAATCAGCTTGCCGGCTTCCTGCCCCAGCTCTCTTTCTTGCTGGACAACGACGGTAGGAGGGACGATCGAAAATTCGGGATGAACGACATCGTCGAAGAAGACGACGGATAGATCCTCCGGCACCCGAATGCCGAGACGATGGGCGATCTGGATAACCTGCGGGCTGTGATTGGAAGAAAGAAGCGCCGTCATTTGACGGTTGGCAAGCAAAAACTGCTCGATCAGCCCATTCACTTGCTCGTCGCTGTCATTGACCAGAAGACGAGTCATTTCGAGACTGCGATCGATTAAAATATGATGATCTTCCAGTGCTCGTTCGTAGCCCGCCAGCCGTTCCTCGATACTAGACGTGCCTTCCACTTTCGTAGAAATAAAGCCGATATGCTGATGTCCAAGCTCGTGAAGATGGTTGACCGCCGAAACCGCAGCTTCAAAGTTATTGGAGCTGACCGAGTTGGTATCGATGCCCCGAAGCAGACGGTCGAGCAGCACGAGCGGAAAACGATTCAGCGTCAGCGATAAAATTTCGTTGTTGTAATTTTCTCCTTCGACCGGGTAAATAATAAGACCCTCGACGCCGTACTGCTGCATCTCGCGGATTTTCGTAATTTCCTCTTCCTGAGAGTCGTTCGTCTTAGAGAAAATGAGGTGATAGCCCTGCTCGGACAGGCTGTCCTCGATGCCGCTCAGCAAATTAGCGGTGAAACGGTTATCAAGCCGGGGCAGTAAAAAGCCGATTGTCCGTTTCGGCGTTGCATACGTTTCCTCCGGGATTGTAAGCAATTCATCCTGGTTGCGGTCGGAGACGAACGTCCCTTTGCCTTGCAGGCGATAAACGATTCCGCGGTCGACCAGCTCGGTCAGCGCATTCTTGACGGTAATGCGACTGACGCCAAACTGCTCGGCCAATTCATTCTCGGAGGGAATGCGGCTAAGCGGCTGCCAGGCTTGACTCTTAATTTGCTCAACGATGTAATTTTCGATTTTCTTATACATAGGTTTAAACTTCTTGGCCATAGGTACGATCTCCAATTCATCTATTCGTTAAAAATAATATATTACAATCATACAACATATACAAGTATATTTATTTACCGTTTGTAAAGATTCGATGAGAAAATGATTCCGCTTTCTTTGCTTATATAGAGCCATTCTTTATTTTACTATGTTGTACTATAAATATATTACATCCTGATTAAGTTGTATCAAAAAATAAACATTTACATCAAAAAATATGTTGTTTATATTGGGTTTACGAACGGCATACACAACAACTGATCTTCCCAAGAAAACGCTTGCGGTGAAGATTGGCAGCAATTCAGTTCCTGCCGGGTCGAGCTATACGTTCAACAATGACAAACTAGAAAAGGTGGTTGAGTATGAAAAGAAAAGCTGGATGGATGCTTGTTTCTGTAATCATGGTGTTGAGCCTGCTTGTAAGCGCTTGCTCTAGCGGCGGCGGAAACAATGGCGGAAATAGCGGCGGCAATGGCGGTTCTGGAAAGTCCGATAAAACATTGACCATGTGGACTTGGAAGGTTGCCTATAACCCGGGTTTCGAAGCGGCTGCTAAGGTCTACGAAGAGAAAACCGGCGTAAAAGTAAAATTTGAAACATTCACACCGGACGATACGTACCGTCAAAAATTCAAAGCGGCTGCAAACTCGAAAACGCTGCCAGACGTCATCAACTGGTGGGCAACCGCAGGCGATTCGATCGAAGGCTCCGTTGAAGAATTGAGCCCGATCTTCGGCGACGACGTTCTTAACCAATATTTCAGCACGGCGATGGACCCGATCCGCATTAGCGATCAGCAAGTGGAATCGTGGAAAACGGACAAAAACGCGACGGAAGTGCAAAAGTCGCTTAAAGCAGGCCAATACTACGGCTTGCCGCTTGATATCGGCGGATTCTTTACCTTCTACGGCAACAAAAAGCTGATTGAAGAAGCTGGACTTACAGCCGAAGCTCCAAAAACGTGGGAAGAATTCATTTCCATGATGGAAACGATTAAAGAGAAAACAGGTACTCCGGGCCTTGTAGTAGGCGCGAAAGTATCCGATCTGTGGGAAAACTGGGCGGGTTCCGCTCTGACAATCATGCTCAACGGTCCAGAAGGCTACATCGACTTGCTGGAACGGAAAACGAAGCTGAGTGATCCACAAAATATCAAAGTAGTAGAAGCAGTATCCAAGCTGTCTGAAAAAGATTTGCTGATGCCGGGCGTATTGTCGACAGACATCGACGGCGCAGACCAAGCGTTCGCAGCTGGCAAAGCGGCATTCGACCTGGGGGGTTCGTTCACTATGTCGACGCTGCTTGCAATGGGCATGAATCAAGAAGACATCATTACGTTCCCAGTTCCTGCGATCGAAGGATCGAAAATTCCACAATGGACGACCGATCCGTTCACATTGACCATGCTTTCCGTCAACAAAGATTCGAAGAACAAAGAACAAGCACTTGATTTCATTAAATTCATGACGACTGATCCAGACGCAGCTGTCGCATTCGCGAACGGCGCAATCTCCATCCCGGCGCTGAACCTGGGCGACCGTGCGGATGACTTGGAGCCGAACCTGAAAGCTCTGTCGCAATCGTTCGCAACTGAGCCAGGTCCTTACTCCGAGGCAATGCCTGCAATCAATGCTTACCGCACGAAGAATAAAGAATGGGAAGTATACGCGCAATCCGTTCAATCCATGTGGGAGAAGAAAATGGATGCGAAAGCAGTTGCCAAAAAATTCGACGACACGATGGAAAGCTTGAAAGCTAGCGGAAACTAAGATCAATTTACACAACCGGCCGGTGCTTCGGGCATCGGCCGGTTGTGAACTAAGAAGGTGAAAATGATGATAACGTCCAAAAATAAATGGGTTCCGTATCTGTTCCTTTTACCCGGGATTTTGTTGTTTTTGGGAGTAGGCTTATATTCGGTCGGTTTTTCCGTGATGCTCAGCTTCTACAACTGGTCCGGGATCGATTTTTCGACGGCGCGCTTCGAAGGCTTGAACAACTTCCGTCGTTTCTTATTGGGCGATGACCCGATATTGACCCAAAACTTCTACAATGCGGTACTACACAACGTTCTTATTGCCGTCAGCCAGGTAATTATCGTTGTGCCGATTGCGTTAATCGTCGCTTTCGTCTTGCAAAATACGAAGCTCGCTTCTTTTTACCGTACCGTATACTTTCTGCCAATGATCGTATCCGGCGTGGCGATGTTCTATGTATGGAAAGGCTTATTCGAGCCAAGCGGCGTGTACAATGCGATGTTCGCTTGGATGGGGCTTGATTTCCTAACCGTGCCAAGCGGGATGCTGGGCAGCTCTTCGACCTCTTTGATCGGGGTTATTATTACGTTCATTTGGGGCGGATTGCCGGGCACGCTTATTCTCTATTATGCAGGCATGACCTCTATCGACCCGTCGTTGTACGAGGCAGCTAGCGTGGACGGCGCGACCAAGTCGCAGCAAATTTGGCGTATCACTTGGCCGATGCTGAAGCCGATCACCTTGATCGCAGTCATCCAGATGCTCAACGGGGCGTTCCAAGCGTTCGAGAACGTCTTTATTATGACCGGCGGCGGTCCGGCCGGCAGCTCGGAAGTAATCGGTACGCTCGTCTACCGCACAGCCTTCCTGGATAACAACTACGGTCTGGCCAGTGCGATTGGTTGGGTTTCCTTCCTAATCACCGGGGCTATTGCCATCTTCAGCTTCCGCTCGTTCAAGACGGATATTTAAGGAGGAGATTCCTATGGTTAAATACATCAAACATATCATACTCGCGGTATACGGGATCATCTGCTTATATCCGTTCGTTTGGATGGTCGGAACTTCACTCAAGACGACGCAGGACGCGCTTGCCAACCCGCAATCGCCGTTTCCGCAAGGCGCGCCTCAATGGTCGGTGTTTGCCGACGTTTGGACCAAACTTAATTTCTCGAAATATTTCTTCAATAGCGTACTAGTATCGGTTGTCGTTATTGTAGGCGTTGTTCTGATCTATACGATGATGGCGTTCTCGTTCTCGAAGTTCAGATACAAAGGCAAGCATTTTGTTTATTACACGTTCATCGCGCTGCTGCTCGTACCGGGCGTAACGACGATGATTCCGCTTTATATCAATATGACGAATCTGGGACTGGCGAATACGTATACAGGGATCATTCTTCCAATGATCAACGGCGCTGCGCCGTTTGCGATCTTCCTGTTCACCAGCTATTTCCGTACGATTCCTCACGAAATGTACGAAAGCGCCGTACTCGACGGCTGCGGAAATTTTAAAATTTATTATCGGATTTACTTGCCGCTGGCCCTCCCGGCCATTGGTACGATCGCAATCCTGAACTTTATCGGAAGCTGGAACAACGTTCTTTGGCCGATGATTATCGTCAACAGCAACGACATGTTCACCTTGCCGATGGGCTTGATGTATCTCGACTCCGCATCGTTTAAGAAATGGAACGAGTTGATGGCGGGCGCTTTAATTACGCTCATGCCGATTCTGATCGCCTTCCCGTTCTTGCAAAAGACTTATATCAAAGGGATGACCGTAGGCTCGGTAAAAATGTAAATACCACTGTACGCAACCAATATACAAAAATAGACAAATGGATTGGGATGGGAAAAAATGACTACGAAAACAGCGCATATTATTGCGCATTCGCACTGGGACAGAGAATGGTACATTCCGTTTGAAAAGCATCGGCTAAAGCTGATTCAACTAATGGAAGATTTAATAGAAGCTTTTGATAAAGATCCTGAATTTACGAGCTTTCATCTAGACGGTCAATACATTGTTTTGGAAGATTACTTGGAAGTTATGCCTCATCGCCGCGAACGGATTTACGAGCTTGTGAAGCAAGGCAGACTGATTGTCGGTCCTTGGTACATTTTGCAGGACGAATTTTTGATTAGCAGCGAAGCGAACGCGCGCAACTTGCTGATTGGCATTAACGCATCCAATAAAATAGGCGATTACGCCAAAGTCGGCTACTTCCCCGATTCCTTCGGCAACATCGGGCAAGCTCCGCAGATCGTTAAGCAGGCGGGCATTGAAGTCGCGGTTTACGGGCGCGGAGTGAAGCCGGTCGGCTTCAACAACCAAATACACGAGGGCAACGCTCATACGTCGAAGTACTCCGAGATGTACTGGACGTCGCCGGACGGCAGCAAAGTGCTGGCGATTCTGTTTGCCAACTGGTACAACAACGGCATGGAAATTCCGGTCGATCCCGAGCAAGCAAAGCAATATTGGAAAGAAAAGCTTGCGGCTGCGGAACAATTCGCATCGACAAAAGATCTGTTGTTCATGAACGGCTGCGACCACCAGCCGCTTCAGAAGGATTTGTCGCAGGCGCTGGAAACGGCGCGCGAGCTGCTGCCGGACATCGAATTCAAGCACTCCAGCTTCCCTGAATATATCGAAGCGTTGAAAGCGAACGGCCTGGATCAGCTCGATGAAGTGAAGGGCGAGCTGCGCAGCCAATGGACGGACGGCTGGATGACGCTCGTCAATACGGCATCCGCGCGCGTTTACATTAAGCAAGCGAACGTGGCAACGCAGACGCTGCTCGAGAAAGTGGCCGAGCCGCTTGCCGTAATGGCGAAGGTAGCCGGCGCTGCTTATCCGCGCCACGAGCTGCTGTTTGCTTGGAAAACGCTGCTGCAAAACCATCCGCACGACAGCATTTGCGGCTGCAGCGTCGACGAAGTGCATCGCGAGATGATGACTCGCTTTGAGAAGTCGCAGCACACGGCCGAAGGACTGGCCGAGCAAAGCTCGCAGTTTGTCGCTGATGCGGCGGACACTTCCGTATTCAGCGAGGGTGCTAAGCCGTTCCTCGTATTCAATACGAGCGGACATGTAAGAAGCGGCGCTGTGAAAACGGTCGTTGACGTAGAGCGTTTCTACTTCAAGCCGGGCAAAGAGCCTCATCAGTGGTACGAGCAATTCGCAGCGGCTTACAAGCCGGAAGAATACGCTGTTGTGGACAGTCAAGGACGTGTCGTGGAAGCGATCATCACTCCGCTGCCAATCGGCTTCGGCTATGATCTGCCGGACGACAAGTTCCGCCAGCCTTACTGGGCGTATCAAGTGGAGGTCGAGCTGTTCGCGCAAGACGTGCCTAGCATCGGCTACCAAGCGTACGCGATCGTTCGCAAAGACGGCGCGGCAGCGCAAGCTAGCGCTTTGATCGGCTTCGATAACGGCGTTATGGAGAACGAACTGGTTAAAGTCGAAATTGCCGAAGATGGCTCCTTCACGCTGACGGACAAAGGCAACGGCCGCCGTTACGAAGGCATGGGCATCTATGAGGATACGGGCGATATCGGCAACGAATATATGTACAAACAGCCGGACGGCGAAGAGCCGCTGACGACGAAAGGGTTGAAAGCGTCGTCGATCGAGCTAGTCGAAAATACGCCGTTGCGCGCGGTTTTCCGCATCGAGCACAGCTGGCAGCTGCCGCTGGGCGCAGACGCTTTGCTGGAGGAAGAAATGCGTTCGATGACGCCGTTCCGTTATCGCAAAGCGCAGCGCGTGAAAGAAACGGCTGCGGTTCGCATCGTAACAGAGCTGGCGCTGGAGAAAGCGGCCCGTTCGGTCGGTATTACGAGCACGATCGACAACACGGTGGAAGATCATCGCGTGCGCATGCTGTTCCCTACCGGCCTGCAAGCGGACAAAGTGACAGTGGATTCGATCTACGAGCTGGCTCAGCGTTCGATCCAACCGGAGGCGGAGTGGCTGAACCCAAGCAATGCACAGCATCAGAACGCTTTCGTCAGCATCAGCGACGGCAAAGCGGGCGTGACGGTTGCCAACATCGGCTTGAACGAATACGAAGCGCTGCAAACGGGCGGCACGCTAGCTGTTACACTGCTTCGCGGCGTGCGCGAGCTCGGCGATTGGGGCGTATTCCCGACGCCGGAAGCGCAATGCAAAGGCGAGCATACGCTTCGCATGAAGCTGATCGTTCATGACGGCGACGTTACGGAGTCCTGCGCATACGTGGAAGCTTACCAGTTCCCGGTTCCATGGACCGTTCGTCAAACGGGCGTTCATGCGGGCAGCCTGCCTGCTGACTATGAGCTGATCCGTTGGGAAGGCGACAAGCTGGCGTTCAGTGCGCTGAAAGTTGGCGAAGAGAACAACGACGTTTACTTGCGCGTATTCAACGTTTCGCATGGCGACTCGTCGCTTTCGGTAGCTCCGGCCTTCGCGGCTAATGGCGCTTATGAAAGCACGATCATCGAAGTGGAAGGCGAGGCAATCGCCCAAGTCGGCAGCGGCGCTTACGCTTTGCCGGTAGGACCTGCAAAAATCGAAACGGTTGGCATCAAGCTGGGCTAAATTCGATTCACAAGAGGGAGTCCTTATCATGGCCAAAATCAAACAAATCAAGTGCATTCGCACGAGGCATGACGGCAGTTGGATTATCGTCAAGGTCATCACCGACCAGGACGGCTTGTACGGTATCGGTTCCGCAAGCGACATGTACCAACCGAAGGCCATTGTCAGCATTATCGAGGAGCTTCTCGCTCCTCTGCTGATCGGCCGGGACGCAAGCCAGATTGAAGATATTTGGCAAACAATGTACACCAGCGGCTATTGGCGCAACGGTTCGTCCCTGCACACGGCCATGAGCGGCATCGATATGGCGCTGTGGGATATTAAAGGGAAAGTTGCCGGTCTTCCGGTCTATCAGCTGCTTGGCGGAGCGGTCCGTTCGGCCGTGCCCGCTTATGCGCACGCGAACGGCGATACTTACGAGCAGCTTGAGGAAGAAGTGGCGATGTTTCAAGAACAAGGCTACCGTACAATCCGGGTACAGCTCGGCGGCTACGGCGGCGGGGGATTCGTAGCGGGCGGCGGAGCGCCGTCGCTCTTCCCGCCGGCGAAGCTGTTCGACGAAGCGAGCTATATTACCGCCATTCCGGAGATGTTCGAGAAGCTGCGCGTCCGTTTCGGCATGAATTTGCAGTTTACGCATGACGTTCACGAGCATTTGACCCCTTCGGGAGCGGTGACGCTGTCGCGGCTGCTCGATCCGTACCGGCTGTTCTTCCTGGAGGATCTGCTGCAGGTAGAGCATACCGAATGGTATGCGAGAGTGAAGGAGCTCAGCTCAACGCCGCAGGCGGTCGGGGAGCTGTTCGTCCATCCGCAGGAATGGCTGCCGCTGGTGAAAAATCGGCTGATCGACTTCGTGCGCATGCGCGTGTCAAAGGCGGGCGGCATTACGCCGTGCCGAAAAATCGCATCCGTATGCGAGGCATTCGGCGTGCGCACCGCTTGGCAGGAGGGCGGAGAGAATGATCCCGTCAACCAGATAGCGGCCGTGCATCTCGACATGGCGATCATGAGTTTTGGCGTACAAGAAATCAACCATTTCAGAGAGCGGGAGCAGGAGGCGTTCCCCGGACTTGCGGTCGTGAAAGACGGGCATTTGCATCTGAATGACAAACCGGGACTCGGCATCGATATCGATGAAGAGAAAGCGGCTTTGTTGCTAGGCGATGCCGATCTTTCCAGCTATCATCGTCCTTATTCATTAGACCGCAAACCGGACGGCACGCTGGTCCGTCCTTAAAGATAAGGGAGGTACGAACAGCGATGAAAACGGTTGTCGTAACAGGCTCCGAAGGGAAGCTTGGCAGATTCGTTATCGAAGATTTGAATCGGGCCGGATACCGAGTTATCGGTACCGATAACCGGCCGCCTAAGGACGGCCGCTATTATGCGCAATATGTGCAGGCTGATTTGAGCCAACTTGGCGAAGTATACGGCATTTTGGCGGGCGCCGACGCCGTAGTCCATCTGGCTGCCGTGCCGAATCCGATCAATTTCTCGCCGGAGCGCATATTCGCCAACAATATGATGTCAGCGTACAACGTAATGGAAGCGGCGTCGAAGCTAGGGATTAAGCGGGTCGTTACCGGCTCAAGTGAATCGGCTTATGGCTTCTGCTGGGCCAAGTATCCGTTCGCTCCCGATTATTTCCCAGTCGACGAGGAGCACCGACTGCTGCCTCAAGAAAGCTACGGCTTGTCTAAAGGATTGTGCGAGGACATCGGCGATATGTTTGCGAGACGTGTAGGGATGGAAGTGTTCGCGCTTCGTTTCTCGCTTCTATTGGGTCCCGAAGAGTACCAGCGGGAAATCGATTTCTTTGCCGACACAGCGCGGCATCATCGGATCTTGTGGAGCTACGTCGATGCGCGAGACGCTGCCGCTGCCTGCCGGCTGGCGCTGGAGGCTCCTGCTCCGGCGAAGAATCGGGCCTGCCGCCTAGGCATCACGGCCAGCGATCCGCTGAGCGATACGGATGCGTTGACGCTTGCGAAACGACATTACCCGCAAGTGCCGCTTGCGGAGTCCGTCATCAAGTCGGGTTTCACCGCGCTCGTTGCGAACAAACTCGCTTTTGACGCGATCGCTTGGCGTCCGGCGCACTCTTGGCGGGATGCGGTCAAAGCGGAATAAATCTTTGGAGATTCACTGCTCGAACGAATGAGAAGACGCCCTTTGTCTGACCCGGCTCTTGATGGGAGCGGAAGACAGAGGGCGTTTTTTGGCGGAAAATTGTTTTTTTACAGAGAGCGTTGACGCCGCACAGGAACCGTGATAATATCGATCTAAATTAAAAACAAATTAATCCAGTAGGAATTAATGGGATACCGGATAACCGGAGACTCTGCCTCATTTAGCGGCGATGAGTCTCCGGTTTTTTGCGTTTTCCGTTAAAAAACTACTGCCGAAGGAGGCATACATATGTCACAGCAGAGCGACAGCAAGCGCAGGCAAATGAAGCTCGGAGCCTTTCTAATGACGCCGGGGCATCACGTCGCGGCATGGCGATACCCGGATACGGAAGCGACGGAAGTGCTGAAATTCAAATTTTACAAAAAGCTGGCGCAGACGGCGGAGCGGGGAAAGTTCGATCTGCTGTTTCTCGCTGACGGCTATGCGGTATCCGAAGCGTATCCAGAAGCGGTCGCGCAGACGGTAACGGTGCGCCCGGAGCCGATCACGCTGCTGTCCGCCTTGTCGGCGGTCACTGAGCATGTCGGGCTGGTTGCTACCGTCTCGACGACGTACAACGAGCCTTTTCACGTCGCACGCAAGTTTGCCTCGCTCGATCATCTCAGCGATGGGCGGGCGGCATGGAATGTCGTTACCTCAAATCACGCTGCTGAAGCCAACAATTTCAACAAGAGCGAACATTTGCTGCATTCGCTCAGGTACGAGCGGGCGAAGGAATTTTTGGACGTCGTGACCGGTTTGTGGGACAGCTGGGAGGATGACGCCTTCGTCATCGACAAGGACAACGCGATCTTTGCCGATAGGAGCAAGCTGCATACGCTGCATCACAAGGGCGAATGGTTCTCTGTTCGCGGCCCGCTTAACGTTGCTCGTCCCGTTCAAGGCTACCCGGTTATCGTGCAGGCCGGCGCGTCGGAATCGGGTAAGGATCTAGCGGCTCGTTCCGCGGAAGTGATCTTTACCGCTTGGCAGACGCTTGGAGAAGCGCAAACCTTCTACGCCGACGTGAAAAGACGGCTCGGCAACTACGGCCGCTCGCCGGAGGAGCTGCTCATCATGCCGGGCGTATTTCCGATCATTGGGCGGACGGAAGAGGAGGCGGCTGAGAAAAAAGCGCTGCTGGAGCAGCTTATTCCGGTCGAAGCGGGCGTAAGCTTGCTCTCCAATCTGATCAGCTTCGATTTGTCGCCGTATCCAGTCGACGGACCGCTGCCGGAGCTTCCAGAGCTGGAACGGATCAACGGCGGCAAAAGCCGGTTCAAACTGTTGAAGGATTTGGCGGAACGGGAAAATTTGACGATTCGCCAGCTTTATCAGCGTATCGCAGGCGCGAGAGGCCACCGGGAAATATTCGGAACGCCGAAGCAAATCGCCGATCAGTTGGAGGAATGGTTCGAGAATGGCGCCGCCGACGGCTTTAATGTTATGCCGCCGTATTTGCCAGGCGGGCTGGAGGATTTCGTAGAGCTGGTCGTGCCGGAGCTGCAAAAGCGCGGCTTATTCCGGACCGAATACGAGGGAAGCACGCTGCGCGACCGGCTTGGGCTGCGCCGTCCGCCGCATCCAGCAGCCGTACGGAAGGAGCAATCGGCGGTACAGACGGAGGCGGATGCAAAGCCGGATCAAGATGCGAATGCGGAAACAAATAAGGAATTAATATCGGTACCGACCGGAACGCCGGAGGCCTTGTAACACCATAGCGGGTGGAGCGGGCCTCTTTTTTTATAAATTCGAACAGGAAGAAAGGATGACGATGGATCATGACAGTTGCCGCTAAAACGGATGTACTGCACTATTCCGCCGACGTACTCGTAATCGGAGGCGGGCCGGCCGGAACGTGGGCGGCTCTCTCCGCCGCAGCGAACGGCGCGAAGGTGATACTTGCGGATAAAGGCTATTGCGGAACGAGCGGGGCGACGGCGCCGTCGGGCACTGGCGTCTGGTACGTGGAGCCGGAGGAAGAGAAACGTGAAGCGGCGATGGCGAGCCGGGAAGCGCTCGGCGGCTATCTGGCCGACCGGGGCTGGATGAAACGGGTGCTGGACCAAACGTACACCAATATGAACGACTTGGCGCTCGCAGGCTATCCGTTTCCGCTGGACGATGACGGACATTCCTATCGGCGGAGTCTGCAAGGACCCGAGTATATGAAGCTGATGCGTAAACGGATTAGAAAAGCGGGCGTCGTCATTCTCGACCACAGTCCGGCGCAGGAGCTGCTGACAGACGGGTTCGGAGTCGGCGGGGCGAGCGGCGTACAGCTTACGACCGGCCAAAGATGGACGGTCAAAGCCGGCGCCGTCGTTATCGCCTCCGGCGGCTGCGCTTTTCTAAGCCGGGCGCTCGGCAGCAACGTGTTAACCGGTGATGGCTATCTGTTGGCGGCGGAGGCGGGAGCGAGCCTGTCTGGTATGGAATTTTCCAACGCATACGCAATAAGCCCCGTCTTCTCGACGGTAACGAAGACCGCGTTTTATACGTGGGCGAGCTTCTACTACGGAGACGGTACGCTGATCGAAGGGGCTGGCTCACAGAAGGGACGTTCCGTCATTGCAAAGACGTTGCTGACGCAGCCCGTATACGCGAGCCTCGACCGGACAACGGAGGAGATGCGCCGCTGGATGCGGACGGCTCAGCCCAACTTCTTTTTACCGTTCGATCGGCTAGGCATCGATCCGTTTACGCAGAAGTTTCCGGTGACGCTGCGCCTGGAAGGAACCGTGCGGGGGACAGGAGGCATTCACTTGACCGATGAATCCTGCGCAACTGGCGTGCCTGGCTTGTATGCCGCAGGCGATGCGGCAACCCGGCAATTCATCTGCGGAGGCTTCACGGGTGGCGGCAGCCATAATGCCGCTTGGGCCATGTCTTCCGGCTATTGGGCGGGCGAAGCGGCCTCTGCGCATGCCGCGGCTCTCGGCCCGCGCTTGCATACGCGCGAGTTGAAAGGGCTGAACAGCGGCCTCTCGTCCTCGGTTCTTGGGGGCGATGATGTTCGCGAGCTGATTACGGCGGTCAAACGGGAGGTTGAGCCGTACGACATCAATTTATTCCGTACCGAGGCGAAGCTGAAGCCATCGCTAGGGCGATTGAATACGATTTGGAAAGAAGTCCGGTTCGGCGCGGCGGAGGACTCCGCCTTGGCGGTCAAGTTACGCGAAACCCAAGCCATGGCTGCAACCGGCCGCTGGATGTACGCATCGGCGCTCGCAAGGACAGAGACGCGAGGCATGCATAAGCGCGTCGATTATGCCGGAACGGATCCGGCTCAGCATTATCGGCTGCTGACAGGCGGACTTGACGACGTGTGGGTGAAGCCAGACGAAGCTTCCGTTCGAACGGGGGTGTACGTCGGATGATCGAGCTCGTAAGCGAGTCGAAATGCGTCTCCTGCGGGCAGTGCGTCAGTGTCTGTCCAACGCGCGTCTTTGACGAATCTCCAGAAGGGCTGCCGATTATCGCACGGCAGGATGACTGCCAAACTTGCTTCATGTGCGAGCTATATTGCCCGGTGGATGCCTTGTACGTTGCGCCGCAGGAGCATCCGGTTAAAGCGCCGGAAGAACAGGAGCTGGAAATGGCCGGTCTGCTCGGCAGCTATCGGGAGAAGGTAGGCTGGGGCCGCGGCCGTTCGCCGGGAGCGGCGAATGATACATCCTATTTGATGCTTAAGGAAATGCAAAAGCTGCCGGGCCATTAATAACGGCGGCGAAAGGAGCGAAAAGATGGCAATTAACAAAGGTTTGGAGCCGCAGCAGTCAGCTGTCCGGCTTCCAGACGAGGTCGGGACAGTTGACCGGCCGACTGGGGCGACTGCCGGCGGCTCTGATGCCCATGCACCAACTAGTCAAGTCAGTCTTGTTGAGGCTGGCTCAGCCGGTCTAGCGGAACAAGCGGGTCAACGAGATCATATAAAACAATCGAATCAAACCGGTCAATCAGATGATATTGGTGAAGCGGTAGAACAAGCATATTTGCTGCCGCGCTCTCTGGATGAACTGCGGGTGAAGCGATCGGGCTTCTTCAAGCTTGATGAAGGCGACTCTCCTTTCGGGAGCGGATGGGCCGATTACGCGCATTCGCTGCTCACGAGCTGGCAGGCGCATGAGGCTTTGCTTGAACGAGAGACGTTTAGCGGCTCCGAAAAATCGGAAGCGGGGGTCAAGGACAGCCGGCTGTCACGATTGTTTATTGATCTGAAACAGCGGAACGCGATCGTAACAACCTCTTTTCATCCGATTTTTCGGGAGAGGTCAGAACAGCCGGTCCTAGTAGCCGCATCGGATGTTATTCGGCTTCAGGGCAAGCAAACATTTGGAGCAGAAGCGCTGTTGGCTGACGAACTGCTTGTATGGGTGCGAGAGAAGGGCGAAGCGGCGCCTGCTGTTGCAGCTCTCCTTCCGGTAAGTCTGCCTGGCCTTCGTCTCAAGGGAGTCGGAGGCACGGGGGGCGTCCCGGCGCTCGTCGAAATCACTTATGACGATGCAGTCATTCCTTCCGAGAGGCTGCTCATAGATGGAGACGCCGATTATGCGTCCCGGGTGCTCGCCCACCCGCTCGCTCGGTCGCTTGCCGATTATCAGCGAGTGTCCCGTCAGCTTTGGGAAGCAGAGCTGCTCGCCGGAACGGCCTTCGCGCTGGCGGAACAGACCGGATGGAGCACTGATTTGCATATACAGGGCGAGCTTGGCAAGCTCATTCAAGGCATTGAGACGTTAAAAGCGCTGCTGCACGCCTCCGAACTTGGCGCGGCGGCAAGCCCGTCCGGTGCGCTGCTGCCGGCGTTGCTGCCGCTGCAGGCCGCCCGTAAGGCAGGCGGCGACGTTTACGCCGAAGGCGTGCAAGTGCTGCAACGGATTGGCGCGGACGCGTTTCTGAACGATCCGTCGGCCTCCGAGCCGCTTGCGCCCGGCGCCAAGCCGACGCTGCTGCAGCTGGCATGGCGGCTTGCAGGCAGCGCCGAAGCGATACAAGCCGCGCTGCGCGAGCAGCACGCCTTCGGCGGTACGCAAGCGCGCTCGCTGGAGCTTTATCGGCATTATCCAGAACGGCGGCTTCGCAGCCGGTATGAAGCATTCTGGGCAGCGATCCGGCTGCTGGAACAAGATCATTTCGAGGAGGTGCGGCAATGACGGTCAAAATAGCGGCAAGACAAGTAGACAAGCGCTACAAAGTGGTGAACGAAGCCGGGAAAAAGGAAGAAATCAGCGTGCTCGACGGCTTTGAGCTTGAGGTAAAGGAAGGGGAGTTTCTGGCGATACTCGGTCCGAGCGGCTGCGGCAAGTCGACGTTTCTGAACATACTTGCCGGACTGTCCAGCAAGACGTCAGGCGAGATTACGGTGGACGGAGAAGCGGTGAGCGGAATTAACAAAAAGCATGGCGTGGTGTTTCAAGGCTACGCGCTTTTTCCATGGCGAACCGTATTGCAGAACGTCGAGGTCGGTCTGCAAATTCGCGGCGTTCGTTCGAAGGAGCGGAAGCAGACGGCCAAAGAATACATTCGTCTTGTCGGCCTGCAAGGGTTCGAAAGCCGGTATCCGCATGAGTTATCGGGCGGCATGAGGCAGCGCGTAGCAATCGCCAGATCGCTTGCTTATCAGCCCGACGTTTTGCTGATGGATGAGCCGTTTGCCGCGCTGGACGCGCAAACAAGAGAAATTATGCAGTCGGAACTGCTGCGAATATGGGATTCGCAGAAGAAAACGATTGTTTTTATAACGCATAGCTTAGACGAAGCGATATTTTTGGCAGACCGGGTCGCTGTCATGACGGCGAGACCAGGCAAAATCAAGGAGCTGATTGACATTTCGCTCGAGCGGCCTCGTCCGGCGGGCATTCGCAATTCGGAAGCGTTCGTGAAGCTGCGTGAAAGGGCCTGGGAAATTTTAAAGGACGAGGTCGACAAGTCGCAGCAGATCGGGCAGCCGGAAAGAGCGGACGATTTCGAACGCAAAGAAGAATCTCCTGCTTCCCCGGCAGCCGTCTATGCGGCCGATCATCATGGCGTATCTGCTTCGGTGAGAGGGCATGCCCCAACGCATGCGCAAACGGGCATCGCCGCCGAGCTGCTGCCCGAGAAAGTAGCCAGCCGCGGCTGAACGAGAAGAGAGGGGCGGACAACTCGCATGACAGCAGGCATCAACTATTTCAATCGGCTGAACGACGGACGTCGTATATGGCTGGACGGAGAGATCGTTCCCGATATCCGTCTTCATCCCGCTTTTCGCGGTACCGTGCAATCGGTGTCGGCCCTCATGGCGCGGCAAGACGATCCGGCGTCAGAAGAGCTGCTGACGTTTCGCACAGACACGGGAACGAAAGCGAATATTGCTTATCTGATACCGGAAACGAGAGAGGATTTGTTCCGGCGGAGTCGCGGACTTAAGCTATGGTCCGACGCCACATTCGGCGTCATGAGCCGCGTGGGAGGCTTTTATCGCTCTCAGTTAACGGCGTGGTATATCGCTCGCGATCTTATTAAGGAAGAGCAGCCCTATTTTCCGCAAAAAATAGCTGACTATTACGCGTACGTCCGTGACAACGACCTGCTGCTGACAGCTGCCGGGCACGACCCGCAAGTCGACAGGACGAAGCTGGCCCATGAGCTGGGCGATTTGTACACGGCGCTGCGCATCGTTGGAGAGAACGAAGAAGGCATTATCGTCCGCGGGGCCAAAATGATTGCGACCGGCGCTCCGTACATGGATGAGATTGTCGTTTCGCCGCATAGCAAAAAGACGGGCGACGAGCAGCGGTATGCGGTAATGTTTGCGATTCCGGCGAGCCATCCCGGAGTCCATCTTATTTGCCGGGAATCGTTCGCTTCCGAACGGGAGGAGGATCACCCGCTCAGCTCGCATTTCGACGAGATGGATGCGGTGCTCGTCTTCGACGACGCGCTAATTCCATGGGAGCGGGTATTCATTAAAGACGACCCTGACGCCATCTGGAAGATTCGTTCCGACCGGATGGTCGGCGCGCTCAGCTTGCACGAAAATATTGTACGGCTTGTCAGCAAGCTGGAATTTACGGCCGCGGTCGGCAGCGAGCTGGCCGAATCTATCGGCATCAAGGCGTTCGCCCATGTCCGCGAGAAGCTGGCTGAGCTTTATTTTCAGCTCGAGTCGGTGAAGGCGCTGCTGTTGTCAGCGGAGCATCGGGCAAGCTTGCATCCTTTAGGCGTATGGGAACCTGCGCTCGAGCCGATCTTGACGGCAAAAAATTTGGGCAACCGTTACTATCCGCGGTCGCTGGAAATTTTGCAGCAGCTGTCCGGAGCGGGCATGCTGCAGGTGCCTTCGACAATTGCCGAGCTGCGCGGCCCGCTTGCTGAACAGCTGAAGAGGGCGTACAGGGGAGCAGACCGGGATGCGGAAGAGCGGGTGAAACTGCTCAAGCTGGCATGGGAATTGGTCGGCAGCCGACTTGGCGCAAGACATGAGCTGTACGAACGGTTTTACGCCGGCGATCCGGTGCGCACGTACGCGGGGCAATACGTCGAGTACGATAAGCGTCAGCTGCTGGAACGGGTTGCGGCAAGAACGACATGAGCGCCCGGAGCGCTCTCCGGCGTTCGCTTCGATTAGTGATAGTTACGGCAGCCGCCGTCTGGCTGGCGTTATGGTTCGCCGCAGGAAGCAGCTATGCCCACTCTTCGTTGACCGATGCATCCCCCGCGCCTGACAGCCGTCTTGCGGCGGCTCCGCAGGAAATCGTATTGACGTTCAACGAGCGGGTGGAGGATAAGGGTTACGCCGTACAGATCTACAATGATCAAGGGCGGCCGGTCTCGCAGGAAAAAGCGGTTTTGGACAGCGGACGCCGCTCGCTTCGTCTGCCGCTGCCGCAGCTGGCAGACGGAAGCTATACCGTTACATATCGTCTGCTCTCGGCGGATGGGCACCCCATTCGGGCGTCCTACGTGTTCGCCGTGGGCGAAGCATCGGAAAGTCGGCTTGGCTACGCTTCCGCTTCTAGGCTGCACGAGGAGCATGATCTCGCTCAAAACATGCCGTATTGGATCGTTCGCGGCCTCTATTTTGCCGGATTGCTGTCTGTTACCGGCTGGCTTGGCCTGCAAGTCTACGCGCCCGGCGCTGTGGCTCGCGATCCGTTACGCTATCGGCGGGTTGCCAAGCTGCTGATCGGCTTTCATTTGGCCGCTTTACTGCTGCTGGCATGGTCGGATTTCGGCAAATTGAGCGAGGGGCTGGCGCAAGAAAGTTTGAAGGATATGTTGCTCGGCACTTCGATCGGATTGTCTTACGCTCTTGCTTTGCCATTTGCATTAGCGGGATGGCTAACGATCGGAAGGGGCAGAGTCGTAATCACGGTCTGGATCATTGCCGTCTTTGCAGCCAAAGGCTTGAACGGGCATGCAATGGGATTTGCGGTTCCGTCCGTCACTTATGCGCTGGACATTGCGCATTTGGCCGCAGCTAGCGTCTGGGCGGGCGTTTTGCTTGCCTTTGCCATCATTGGTCCGAAACGGCTGGCGGAAAATCCGCACGCTGCCGAGAGCGGACCTGCCGCTGATGGAAAAACGGCTCCGGCTTTGCAGCTGTCGCGCGCCGCGCTGTTTGCCATCGCCGTGCTTTCCGTTACAGGCGTCGCCACTGCGGCGCTCTATACGAACGGCTTTCACCGTCTGCCGGAATCGCAATGGGGTCAGCTGATGCTCGCCAAAACGGCCGCAGTGCTGCTCGTATTGGCGACGGGCGCGGCTATTAGACGAACGCTGCGGAAACGGACGTTTCGCCGAAAGTCTCCTTGGCTGCTGTTCGATCTTGGACTGCTTGCGGCAATCGTTGGCATAACCGCTATTCTGACTTATTTGAATCCGCTGGCGGTTTCCGGCCCGCTCTTTTGGCACGAAAATGTGAAAGGCCTGCATATTGCGGCAATTATTACGCCGAATAAGGCGGGGGAAAACAATCAGTTTAACGTGTCGATCGGAGGAGGCGGTCAAGGAGGAGGGACGAAGTCGACAGCTGCCGCTCCAAGAAGTGTCACGCTTCGATTGGAGTCCGCTGATCGCCCGGATATTGCTCCGATCGACGTGCCGTTAAAGAGTGTGCCGTCGAATGGCAGTCCGGCGAGCCTGTACGATTTCCATTACAGCTCGGAAGGAAGCTATTTGTCGCTGCCGGGAAAATGGAGGCTGGAGGTGCGGGTGCTGGACGGCAAGCTGAACGAATTCACAACATCAACTGTTTTTTATAGTGAACCAAAAAAATAAAGGGGGAGTCCGAGATGGCGAAATACAGGGCGGGCGCCGCGCTTTTCGCAGCGTTTTTTCTTCTGCTGCTTGCGGGAAGAGCGGAAGCCCATGTAACCGTCTCACCGCAAGAGACGACGCAAGGAGCTTACGAGGTGTTTACAGTGCGGGTACCGACGGAAAAAGCGTCGGCAACGACGAAAGTGGAGCTGATTTTTCCGGAAGGCGTCGAGATCAGCCGCGTACAGCCGCTGGCCGGCTGGCAGTATGCGTTCCAAACCGAAGCGGGAGGCGGCGGAAAGACGTCCATTGTTTGGACGGCGGATGGACCGGGATTGGTCGAGGGCGAATTCGGCGAATTCAAGCTGCAGGGCAAAGTGGCGGATAACGCCAAAGAACTTGTGTGGAAGGCAGTACAGACGTATGCGGATGGATCAGTTGTCGAATGGGCGGGCGGCCGCGAGTCGGAAACGCCGTCATCGGTGACGGTGGTGTCTAAAGGAACGGGTGATGGGCATGCGGCTTCGGGGCATCATGCGCCGGCTGTAACGAGCAGCGGCGGAGCTGAGGGTGGCGTTTCGGTGAGCCTGTTTGCTGCTCCTGCTTTTTACGTCGCGTTAGCCGCGCTGGCAGCCGGACTTGTCGCGTTGTCGATTTCGCTTCGGCGCACTAAACGCGTGGCCTAAAACCTATTTTTTCGATGAGAATAATAAGTATAAAAATGAGGAGTGAAGAACCATGAAAAGCTTTAAAAAATGGAATGCCCGCTTGTCTAAAACGGCCGCCGTGCTGGCGCTGACCGTTGCTCTGTCCGCTTGCGGAGGTTCTCCTAATACCGGCAAAGGAGACGTTGCTTCAGGCTCCGGCCAATCAGGCTCGGAGAAGGCGGAGGTCGTCGAATTCAAGTACCCGGATAACCCGGGCTTCGATCTTGTTTATTTGGCTGACCAGCTCGGCTATTTTGACGGCACGAACACAAAGCCGAAATACGTCGGCAAAGTGGCGGCCCCGCAAATTATTCCGCTCGTTGGCACCGGCGACATAGATTTCGGCTCGCGGATGGTGCCGCTCGTCATCTCGGCCATTGCCAGCGGCGCGGATATTAAAGTCGTTTCCGCAGGCGGCAAAACGCTGGAGGAAGCGCCGCATATGAAATATTTTGTGCGCAATGACGGCAGTATCAAGGAGCCTAAGGATCTCGAAGGAAAGACGATCGGCTTCAACAGCTTTGGCGCTTGCGCCGAGTTCGTCTCGAAGAAGTGGTTTAAAGAGCATGGCGTCGATATAAGCAAAATTAATTTCCTTGTCGTTCCCGACGACAAGCAAGAGCAAACGCTGGAGCAGGGCGGCATCGATCTTGCGATCATTCATGCGCCATTCTCGGGCAAAGCGCAAGCGAACGAGAAACTGCTGAAGCTTTGGAGCGATTACGATCTCGACGGCGGTCTCGGCGGCATGGCGCCGTACAGCGTAAACGGCAAGTTTGCGAAGGAGCACCCGGAAGCGGTCAAAGATTTCGTAACGGCGATCGCCAAAACGGCTAACTGGGTTAACGACAATCCGGAAGAAGCGAAGGAGATCATTGCGAAAAGAATCGGCATCGATGTGAAATATGTCGACCGTTTCGCCTATGTCGACGATTTGATCATAACGGAGGAGCCAATCCAATACTACATCGACATTTTGGAGGAGTACGATAAAATCCCGAAAGGCAAAGTGACGGTCAAGGATGTTTACACCAACCAGTTCAACGAGTTTGCAGCGCCGAAGTCAGCGCATGCGGATAACACCAAAGACGGCGACGGCTCGGCCGCATAAGACAGGCACGCCGTTTGTAGGAGAGGAGAAGCGATTGTATGAACAAGGTTACCGGATGGACGAAAAAAGCGGTTGACCGCAGTCTGGCTATTCTATTGTTTTTTGTCGTCTGGGAGCTGCTGCCCCGGCTCGGCATCGTGAACCCCGCTTATTTAAGCCCGCCGTCGGACGTCGTTGTCGCGATCGGCAAGCTGATCGGCACCGGCGAGTTGTGGAAGCACGTGGCGGCCAGTCTGCAGCGTTCTTTGAGCGGCTTGCTGCTGGCGATTGTCTCAGGTACGCTGCTTGGCTTGCTGCTCGGCTGGTTCAAACGGTTCGAAGCGATTCTCGATCCGCTGCTGCAGCTGGCCCGGCAAGTATCGGCATTTGCGCTGTTTCCCGTATTTATTTTGTTTCTCGGCATCGGCGAGTCTTCGAAAACGGCTATTATTTTCTGGGCCTCATTCTGGCCGATCTTGCTCAATACAGTGAGCGGCGTTAAGCATGTCGAGAAGCTGCTGATTGATTCCGCCCGGTCGATGGGCGGCTCGCAATGGTTTCTGTTTTTCCGCGTCATCTTGCCAGCGGCAGCTCCAAGCATTTTTACCGGCATTCGTCTTGGGGGCGCATACTGCATCACGGCGCTCGTCGCAGCGGAAATGATCGGCTCATCGGCGGGACTCGGGTTTTATATTTTGAATTCCCAAGAAATCTTCCAAATTCCAGCGATGTATGCCGGCATTATTTTGCTCGCTATTCTAGGCCTCCTGCTCAATTACGTCCTTGCGTTGATCGAATCACGGTTTACGCGCTGGCGGAAAGGGCTGTCCAATAACGGTTGACGGCATGAGCGATACACGGAAGCGGAGGATAGGGCTGTTGTTGCCGATTTTATCGCTTTTGCTTGCCGCTATGCTTGTCTTGCAGAGCTGCGGGAAGGAAACCGCAGATTCTACCGCAGCTGTTGTCCGTCAATCGGCGGAGCCGGGCAAACTGAGGATCGGTTACAGCGGCAACAGCGCCTTAATTGGGCTGAAAGCTCGCGGCAGTCTGGAGCAAAAGCTGGCGGCGGCGCCGGCAGGCAAGGAGGTTGCCGTCGAATGGCGAGCCTTTCCCGACGAAGCGTCGCTGTTCCGGGCGGCGGAGGAGGGCCGCGTCGATATCGGCGCGGTCGGCGGCGCCGTTCCCGCGTTTCTGCACAGGGACGCAGCGCCGCTCGTCTACCTGGCTGTGGAGCCGGCCAACCCGGCGGCTTATGCAATCGTGACGCCTCTTGACTCGGATATTTTCGAGCTTGCCGATTTGAAAGGAAGGCGCGTTGCCTATGCTCCTTTTACGAATGAGCATGCTCTGCTGCTCACGGCGCTGGAGACGGCCGGTTTGAAGTCTTCGGACGTGAAGGGCGAGCAGATCGTACCTGCTGATATCTACAGCTCCATCTCGGCGAGGAAAGCAGATGTCTGGGTTGTCGGTGAGCCTGAGTTGAGCCGGATCGAAGCACTCGGCATCCGTGTCGTAGCGGACGGATCGATTGCTCCATCGCAACGCGATATTTACTTGACGACTCCTGAAAGCTTAGAAGGTCGGGAGGAGCTGTTCGCGTTGGCTCTGGACGAAATAAGCGCATACGACGATTGGGTGGGAGAGCAATTTCACGATGCAGCAGAACTGTTGTTTCTGCAAACCGGTATTTTGCATGCCGAGTGGCTCGCTTCCTTCGAGCGCAAGCCGTACGGCACGGCCCCTTTGCTTGAAGGGATCGTAAAGCAGGAGCAGGCGGCGGCGAACGAGATTGCGAGACTTGGAGGAAGAAAGCACGCAGTCGATATTGGAAGCTTTATTCGTTGAATTATTACAATCCAAGTGTAATTGTCAACGAATGGACGTTTGCTCGGAGCTTCTGCCTGTTTGTCTGTCTGTCTGTCTGTCTGTCTGTCTGTCTGTCTGTCTGTCTGTCTGTCTGGGCGGGCTCTGGGTTTTGATGCCATACTTTCAGGGGCAGTCTCAAAAGGGAAGCACGGAACGAGAAATCCTCCATAAAGCAAGTAAACATCCTGTCTCGCGTTTTATGTGGGGCGGGATGTTTATTTAGGGACAATAGTAAACGCAAAATTTCTTAAATCAGACTAGCTTTGATCGGACTGACCTGATTCATAACTCGTTCGGTTGCACCCACGAGCTGGAATAACTGCCTATCAGCATTTATTGCTTCAATTTTGACTGAATGAAGGGTAGATAACTGCTTTTTTGCAGTTATTCCAAGCCCACTTCTGACATTTGCGTTCATACCTCGGTCAATAACTGCCTTTTAGCATTTATTTGCTCCGTTTGGATTGGAAGAGTGAAAAATAACTGCCTTTTTGCAGTTAATCTTTTGAGAAAGTGAGATTTCGTAATAATCGTGCCAGCTTTACGTGCAGTGGCGGACAAGCTACGACTGTTTTTTTCAAAATGGTATAACATACTTTTGAGCCGGCCTGAACTCATCGAGCGCTGGAAGCTGTACGGTGCGCGGTCTGCTTGAAAATCGGGGCGACACACAGTTTTCGCATGACAAACGACCCTATATCCGGTATGATGAGCAATGACATTTAATAGAATATAAGTAGGAACAGGTGCCGACGATGCCGTTTCATAACATCGGTTCGGTTAAAAGGGAAGCGGGTGAAAATCCCGCGCGGTCCCGCCGCTGTAAAAGAAGAGTCCTTGTCAGAAATGCCACTGGGAAACCGGGAAGGCTGCAAGGGCGATGACGCTTGAGCCAGAAGACCTGCCTGTTTCCGAATACCATCATTCTACGAGCGATAGGAGGGTGTTTATTGGCATGCGCGCGCTTATTAAAGCCGCCCGTTCAACTAAACCTGTCGATTTCGATCGAGAGGTTTTTATTTTTTTTAGTTATAGGAAAGGGAGTTTAAGAGATGATTAAAAAACGTTTGCTATCTTGGCTGCTGATTGTAGCCGTCTTCATGTCTTTATTTTCAACTAATTTATCCGTATCGTTCGCCAACGCGGGCAGCGGGGCTCCAGAAGGATACGTCACCGTTTCGGTAGAGAAATTCACGCTGGGGCAAGGGTACATACAGGAACCGATTAAGGTTCCTTATTTTGCAGATGACAACGGAGCCTCAATTATTACTAGAGTGCTTGGCGCAGGCAATTACAAAAACACAGGAACAATCGATAGTGCTTTTTATTTATCGAGAGTAAAGGATTCAGACGGTACGCCGACGATTCCTCCTTTTATTCTTGATTTATTTAGCAATTACGGAGAGGTCTTAGGTAATAAAAATGACAGCGATTGGCTGGGTGAATTCGACTATACAAGCATGTCCGGTTGGGTGTACACCGTAAACCATGAGTTCGTCCCTTATGGATTCTCTGACTATATACCGGCAAATGGCGACGTTATTCGGACTCAGTTTACAGTCATTGGCTGGGGAGAGGATATTGGCAGTCCTTGGGGCAGCATTCAGCTTTCCGATAAAAGCGGGCTGACAGCGGCAGTTGCAGAAATAAACAGCTCGCCGGATAAAGCCGCGTTGCTGTCTCATACGGCCGTAAATGCGGCCTATGCTAACGCTTATAACGTATTAAAGGAACACGGTAACTCGCAAAGCGCAGTAGACGACGCGTTAGCAGCACTCCGCGGCGCCTTGGCGATAGCAGCCGATACGGAAGCGCCTGTTATCGCAGTTGACGGTCTAGTTCACAACGCTAAGGTAACGTCGGCTGATTTGAATTTTGGCGTCACCGCAACCGATAATGTGAGCGGAACCGTTGCCGTTGCAGTAACGCTGAACGGCCAGCCATTGACGGCTGCTAACGGTCGTTATAGCGCGCAACTGACTTCTGGAGATAACTTTATTTCGGTAACGGCCGTTGACGATGCCGGCAACCGAGCGGAGCAAACGTTTCGGGTCGTATATGAGGTAAAGCAGCTGACAGCAGTCGAGCAGCATTTGGCGGACAGTCTGAATTATCTTGTAAGAACGGTACCGAATCCGAAATTTGGATCAATCGGCGGGGAATGGGCGGTACTCTCGCTGGCTAGAGCAGGATACCCAGTTCCAGCAGGCTACTATGAGAAGTACTACGATAATATTGGTTTGTCGGTTGAGACGCTGATGAGCAAAAATGGCGGGAAGCTAGATCCAACCAAAGGAACGGAACATTCTCGTTTGATCGTGGCGCTTGCTTCAATCGGCAAAAATATCCACGATGTTGCAGGCTACGATATCAGCAATGCGCTTGGCGATTATAATTACGTAATTAAGCAAGGAATAAACGGTCCGGTCTGGGCATTGATCTCTCTGAACACACGAGACTACACTTTCCCAATCAATCCGGGCGCTGCCGTGCAGGCCAGCAGAGAAGCCTATATTTCTCGTATTTTAGAACTCGAGGTAAAAAAAGATACAGTCAATGCGGGAGGCTGGGGATTCAGTGTAATAAATCCCGATGTGGATTTGACGGGAATGACGATCCAATCGCTCGCTCCATACTACAACAGCAATGCACAGGTAAAAGCTGCAGTAGATCGCGCATTAGTGTGGCTGGAAAATACCTACCAAACAAAAGGTTATACCAGCAGCGAGAGTACCGCTCAAGTGATTGTCGCCTTAACGGCGCTCGGAATTAATCCTCACACCGATTCGAGATTCGTAAAGAACGGCAACTCGCTTATTGACGATTTGATGAAATATGCTGTACCGCAAGGCGGATTCAAACATGATTTAACTAGAGCAATTGATGGAATGGCTACCGAACAAGGAACGTATGCGCTTGTTGCATACGACCGTTTCTTGAAAGGTAAGACGTCGCTGTACAATATGTCCGATGTGACGGATTGGCCGACACCAACGCCAACGCCAACACCAACACCAACACCAACACCAACGCCAACACCGACACCGACGCCGACACCTGATCCGTCGGGGAAACATTATGTGAAGCTTTCGGTCGATAAGCTATCGATTGGGAAGGGCTATGTTGTTCCTACGCTGCGCGTCGAGTTGAAGCAAAGCGATACAGCATGGAGTTTATTGAAGCGTGTCCTGGACGAGAGTCAGATCACTTATCAAGAAACATCCTCCAATCAACATTCGTATTTGAAATCTATCGATGGCGACGGCGAATTTGATCATGGGCCGAATAGCGGATGGATGTATAGCTTGAATGGAATCTTCCCTGCAAGCAGTGCAGACCTGCAAGTGTTAAAAGACGGGGATGTTTTGCAGTGGCGCTATACGAAAGATTTTGGCAAAGATATCGGCAGTGATGACGATAGCGTCACGCTGCTTCCAGGCAACGATACGCAAGTCGTTATCCCTAACGACGGTCGTGCGTATCGTATTCCGCTGACGGCGTCGACAGATACAGGCAAAACATTAGGTATAGAAATACCGGCTAACTACCCGGAAACAGTATTTGTCGATCTGCTCCAAGGTACGGAAGTGCCTGGTATTGAGGCGTCAAAAGGCAGTACAACGGCTTTCATCCCGCAAGGGACAAAAATAACGGCAGGAAGCGGAAGCTCCATCGAGCTGCTGTCGAACGTCGTGATCGATTCTGTTCTTTCTGCGAAAATAGCGGCTATTGTTCCTCAACAAAAAGAGCTTCAAAGCGTCCTGCTCGCTTTCGCGATGGGAAGCGAGAATCGCGTGCAGTTCAGCGAATTCGTGACGCTTAAGTTTACAGGAATGAGCGGTAAAGACGCAGCCTACGTAGAGAACGGCGCAGCACATTCAATTGCGAAATTTGCGAGCGACGCAGCCGGCCGGGCGAGCGGCAACAGCGAATATGCCTATGACGACGGCAATGACCTGATCGTCAAAACGAACCATTTTACCGATTATATCGTCTACTTGGCAAATACCAAGGCAACACCAACGCCTACACCGTCACCGACGCCGGCAACGGGGACGAATCAATTCGTTTCATACTCTATCGACAAGAAAACGATTAATAAAGGGTACGTGCTGTCTCCTACTCAAGTGGAAATACGGGATGGAGACACGGTCTGGATGATACTAAAACGTATCTTGGACGAAAAGAAGATCGCTTTCGACTACTCCTTTAGCGAAGAATATAATAGCGTCTACATCAAATCCATCGCTGGTGACGGAGAGTTTGACCACGGTTCCGGCAGCGGATGGATGTATAACGTAAACGGCAAATATCCAGGTTTCGGCGCAAGCTTGTACACGCTGAAGGATGGCGACAAAGTCGAATGGCGTTATACGACGGATCTAGGGGTAGACTTAGGCGTCGATCCGAGCGGCTGGGAAACGCCAGGCCAAGATATTGCAACCAACCCTGGGGACAAAAACCCAGTCATTACGGTGCCAAAAGAAACGAAGAGCGACTACGTTCTCAACGCAACGAAGGATCTTGCCGACAAAGAAAGCGTGACGATCCAAATTCCTTCCGAAGTGAAGGCGAAAGTAGTTGTTAACGTGAAAGATGTAGCGGGGGCACTACCACAGCTCAATATTGTAAAAGGCAGCTTGTCTGCTTCCTTTGCTAAAGGGACAGCATTGAAATCCGGTCCGACCGGGCTGGAGTTCTTCACGGCTTTGGACCTGAAGGACGAGAAGCTTCAAGCGCAAATTAAAGCATCGCTTGCGAATAAAACTGAGCTGAAAGCCGTCAACCAATCGTTTGTTCTCGGCAATTCAGCCTCACCGGCAGTTCTGAGCGAGCCAATCACCGTTATGATAAATGGCGGGAAAGGCCAGCTTCCAGGCATCGTACTGAACGGCACGTTCACGCCGATCAAAATTTACGATTCCGAGGAGCAGGGCGCTAAAGCAGTGAAAGACAGCGATAAGCAAATTTATGCTTACGTTAAAGACAATCACTTGATGATTCGCACGAACTACTTGGGCGCAATCGTGACCTATACGGTGAATGAAGCGAAACAGCCGATCCGCTATTCGGATGCCGCTTCGATCTCGGCATGGGCGCAAGCCTCTATCGACCGGGCGTCCGAGCTCGGATTCGTCCAAGGCAGTGAGGGCAAATTTAAGCCAAAATCGTCCGTAACGAGAGCCGAGTTTGCTAAAATGCTGACGTCGGTATTGAATATTTCGACGACCGGCCAGACTGCGAGCTATGCGGACGTTGCATCCGGCGATTGGTACTATCCTTACGTCAATGCCGTTTCCAGCGCAGGCTACATGAAAGGCTACAACGGAAAGTTCGATCCGAACGCCGGCATTACTCGCGAGCAGATGGCTTCGACGATTTCCAGAGCGCTTCATCTGCAAGCCAATCAGCCTAACGAGCCGCTGCTCGATATGGGCGCGGTTTCGGCCTGGGCGAAAGCGGACGTTGCGTCAATTGTCGCCTCGCAGCTGATGCAGGGCGATCAGAATCGTTTCCGTCCGCAAGGTACGGTAACGAGAGAGATGGCGGCTGTCGTAGCGATGCGGGCTTACGATTTCGGGCAGGGGAACACTCCTGCCCCAACAGCGACGCCAACGCCATCACCAACACCGTCGTCGACACCATCGCCGACACCGACACCAACAGCGGCGCCAACGCAATCATCATCGCCGACGCCAGCGCCGATTGACGCTAAGCATGCGGAGGCTCAATCGCAGATTAAGAAAACAACGGCTTTCCTTCAATCAGCCGTTTCGAATCCGGTGATCGCGAGCGTTGGCGGCGAATGGACGGTCTTCGGACTCGCTCGTTCGGGAGCGAGTGTTCCGACGGCCTATTGGAACAAGTACTACAGCAACGTCGAGAAAGAGCTCAAGGAAAAGCAAGGAAAGCTGCATCATGTGAAATATACCGAGTACGACCGGGTTATTCTTGCGCTTACAGCGATCGGCAAAGAAGTCGACAATGTTGCTGGCTATAATCTGACGGAGCCGCTGGCCGATTTCGATACGGTAATCAAGCAAGGAATTAATGGTCCGATCTTTGCGCTTATTGCGCTGGACAGCAAATCGTACGACATTCCGGCTGCGAAAGCCGGCGTTAAAACGCAAACGACAAGAGAACGGCTGATCGACTTTATTTTGAACCGCGAAGTTGAAGGAGGCGGCTGGGCGCTGGGCGAGAAGCCGACGGCAGCCGATCCGGACGTTACGGCAATGGCGATCCAGTCTTTTGCACCCTACTACGGAAAGAACGAGAAAGTAAAAGCAGCAGTGGATCGCGGCCTTGCTTGGCTTTCCAAAGTACAAAAAACGGATGGCGGGTACGTAAGTGGCGGGGCTGCCAACTCCGAAAGCTCAGCGCAGGTTGTCGTCGCCTTGACGAGTCTCGGCATCGATCCGCATACGGACGCTAGGTTCGTGAAAAATGGCCGCTCGGTCATCGACGCGCTCCTTAGCTACGCTTCCGATAAAGGCGGCTTCTATCACATTCTCTCTGGAGGATCGGACAACGGCGGAGCCAAACCGGGCGAGGTCGATTTGATGGCGACGGATCAAGCGCTATACGCTTTGGTTGCTTACGATCGGTTCAAAAGCGGGAAAACCAGACTTTATGATATAACAGACGTCGTCAAGCAGTAGAATAGAGCGCAAAGCAAGGGTGGAAAGCTGCCCTTGCTTTGCTGTTTTCATGAAGAAAGGAGACGACATGAGTAAAATAAATAAAAAATGGCTGGCAGCCGTCGTTATTGCAGCCGTCCTGGCCATTGCTTTTTTCTGGGGCGGAAATAACGGGAAACCTTCTCAGCCGCCGGCAGGAGATGGAACGCCAGTCGCCGCAGTGTCGGATACGCCGCAGCCAACAGGAGATGCGGCTTCTGCCGCGTCGGAGACTCCGCCTGCCGTTTCCGAAAAGGAACCAGAAGCAGACATAGAAACGACTACACCGCCTTCTGAAACTCCGTCACCGTCTCCAAGCGACGATGGTTCGGCCAACGATCCAACTGATGATCCGGGCACCCCTTCCGCTAAACCGGGAACGGACGGAACGAAGGAGGCCATTGGAAAGCCGTCTCCTACGCCGAAACCGGAGCAGAAGGAGAGGCCGGCCGAAGGCAAACCGGCTCAACCGACCGACAAGCCGTCGAAGTCCGACGGCAGCGGCTCCAAAGGGAAGGATAAATATCAGACCGATCCGATTCCGGAAGGTAAACCGAAGCCGGTAGAGTGGCAGGATACCAAAGTTGATAAAAAGAAAAAGCTGACGGCAACGCTTTCCGTCTCGGCTGCGTCGATTCTCGATCATATGGATCAGTTCAATAAAGATAAGCTGGAGGTGCTGCCGGAAGACGGCATCATCTACAAGACGCAAAAGGTAACGTTTTACGAAGGCGAGTCCGTGTTCGACGTGCTGCTGCGCGAGATGAAAAAGAACAAGATTCACATGGAGTTCGAGATGACGCCGATCTATAACAGCAACTATATCGAAGGCATTAACAATATATACGAGTTCGATTGCGGCGAGTTGAGCGGCTGGATGTTCAAAGTGAACGGATGGTTTCCGAATTACGGCAGCAGCCGCTATGCGCTGAAGGACGGCGACGTTATCGAGTGGGTGTACACTTGCGATTTGGGGCGCGATGTCGGCGGCTATGTGGCGTCAGGGGGATAACAGATGAAAAGAGACAGTTTTTCGTCCTATCACCCCCTCGTCAATTTTGTTTATTTTGGGGCCATGCTGGCGTCTGCGATGATATTTATGCACCCGGTTTTGCAAGCTTTGTCGCTGATAAGCGCGCTTGCCTATTCGATTTTACTAAAAGGAAAAAAAGCGGCGGTCTTCGCACTCCTCTATATGCTTCCTTTATTTATCGTCATGGCGGTCGCGAATCCGGTGTTTAATCATGCGGGAGTGACCATTTTGTTTTATTTGAAGAATGGCAATCCGGTCACGCTGGAATCGATATTGTACGGAATTGCATCAGCATGTATGTTCATTACCGTGCTCATCTGGTTCTCTTGCTATAACGCGGTGATGACTTCGGATAAGTTTATTTATTTGTTCGGAAAAATGATTCCGGCGCTTTCGCTCATCCTGTCTATGGCGCTGCGATTTGTGCCTCGGTACATCGAGCAGATCAAAAACATTTCCAAAGCTCAGCGAAGCATCGGACGCCACCCGTCGCAAGGAAATCCGCTTCAGCGGGCGAAAAACGCGATGAAAATCGTTTCGATTATGACGACCTGGGCGCTTGAGAACGCGATCGAGACGGCCGATTCGATGAAAGCGAGAGGTTATGGACTGCCAGGGCGCACCAGCTTTTCTTTGTACCGGTTCGACAATCGGGATCGGATTGGTATGGCTGCGATGCTCGGCCTGCTGGCGGTTGTGCTCACGGGAGCGGCGTACGGTGAAAACTCGGCGCGCTATTTTCCATCGATTAAAATGGCTGATACAACGATGTTCAGCGCGGTTTTATATGCCGCTTACGGGCTGCTGTGCCTGCTGCCTGTTATTATTCATGTTGCGGAGGCTATGAAATGGAAATCTATCGCATCCAGGATGTAAGCTTTACATTCCCGTTGCAGGAAAAGCCGGCTTTATCCCATATCGAACTCACCATCCCAAGCGGACAATTTGTAACGATATGCGGCAGGTCGGGCTGCGGAAAAAGCACGCTGCTTAGGCAGCTGAAACCGATACTGTCTCCCCACGGCGACCGGGAAGGCGAAATCTATTATAACGGCAGACCGATCGGGGAGCTGGGGCAAAGGGAGCAGGCGTCGCAAATCGGATTCGTGCTGCAGCATCCGGACAATGCCGTCGTCACGGAAAAAGTATGGCATGAGCTGGCCTTTGGGCTGGAGAGCCTAGGCTTGGACAGTTCGGAAATCCGGCTGCGGACGGCGGAAATGGCTAGCTTTTTCGGTATTCATACTTGGTTTCACCGGAAAGTGTCGGAGCTGTCGGGCGGCCAGAAGCAGCTCCTTCAGCTCGCTTCGATTATGACGATGCAGCCGTCCGTCCTATTGTTGGACGAACCGACCTCCCAGCTTGATCCGATTGCGGCGGCGGAATTTCTCGATACGATTCGCAAAATCAATCGGGAGCTCGGAACGACTATTATCATGACGGAGCATCGTCTGGAGGACGCGCTTCCCGCCGCCGATCGGCTCATTGTACTGGATAACGGCGCGGTAGTCGCCGACGATACGCCGGGAAACGCGGGCCGAAAGCTGTTTCAGACGAAGCATCCGATTTTTGCCGCGATGCCTTCGCCGATGCAAATTTACGCGGGGGTCGACGGAAGCGGGGATATGCCCGTCACCGTCAAAGAGGGACGGCAATGGCTGGACAATTATATGGCGGCGAGAACTGGCGCTGTCCCGGATAAGGGCCAGACAAACGATGACGGAACTGCTCTCGCGGCCGTTGGTGATGCAGTGTCCAAGGCGGCTATTGGTTCGAAGTCGTCACGCGATAGCGACCGCAAGGCGAAAGAGAACCAGCATTCGCCCGCAATCCGCTTTAAGGACGTCTGGTTCAGATATGAGAAGAACGGCTCTGATATTGTAAAGGACCTTTCGTTCGAAGTGGAAGAAGGGGGCTTTTATTGTCTCGTGGGCGGCAATGGAGCCGGAAAATCGACCGCTCTTTCGCTAGCTTCAGGTATGCTTAGCCCGTATCGAGGAAAGGTGCTGATTGGCGGCCGTGATCTTGCAGCCAAGGGCGGTAAAGGTAAAGACGCGGACAGAATGACAATCGCCATGCTCCCGCAAAACCCGCAGCATCTATTTGTCAAAAAGACGGTAAGACATGATTTACTGGAGGCGTTCTCGGGTGAGCGGCTGTCTGTGGATGAGGTGAATCGAAAGGTTGATGACATCGTAGCGTTCATGGAATTGGAACCGCTGCTCGAGCGCCATCCTTACGATTTGAGCGGAGGAGAGCAACAGCGAGCCGCGCTTGCCAAAGTGCTGCTGCTGGAGCCGCGCATTTTGCTGCTGGACGAGCCGACGAAAGGACTGGACGGTCATTTCAAGGAACGGCTGGCGGGCTTACTTACCAAGCTGTGCGATGGAGGTCTGACCGTTGTGATGGTATCTCACGACGTTGAGTTTTGCGCGAAGCACGGACGAACATGCGCGATGTTTTTCGATGGAGGCATTGCGGCCGAGAATGAGGCCAAACCGTTTTTTGCCGGAAACAGCTTCTATACGACGGCGGCCAACCGGATGTCGCGGCACTTATGGAACGGCTCGGTTACAGTAGAGGATGTGATTGCCGCATGCGGGGAAGCGGTGCTGTGAGCCGCCGGACTTGGCTGTCGACGGTGCTCATCTTGATCGTTATTCCGGCGACGATTCTGATGGGCGTGTACGTGCTGAATGACCGAAAGTATTATTTTATAAGTCTGCTAATTATCCTATACACAATGATTCCATTTGCGCTCGTGTTTGAGCGGCGCAAGCCGCAAGCGCGGGAGTTGATCGTTATCGCGGTACTGTCGGCAATCGCGGTAGCGGGCCGTGCGGCTTTTTTCATGCTGCCGCAGTTCAAGCCCGTCGTCGCGATCGTCATTTTGGCTGGCGTCGCTTTCGGCGCAGAAGCGGGCTTCTTGGTCGGTGCAACTGCCGGTTTCGTCTCGAATTTCTTTTTCGGACAGGGACCGTGGACGCCTTGGCAAATGTTCGGCTTCGGCATTATCGGCTTTCTGGCAGGCTTGCTGTACGGCAAAGGACGGCTTCGCCCGACGCGATTATCGCTATGCTTGTTTGGCGGGCTTTCCACGCTAGTTATTTACGGGGGACTGCTTAACTACGCATCCATGTCGATGATGGCCTCCCATTTCTCGTGGCAAGGGCTGTTGGCGATTTACGCCTCGGGCTTCTGGTTCGATCTGGTGCATGCGATAGCAACCGTCTTCTTCCTATTCATTCTGGCGAAACCGATGCTGGAGAAGCTGGATAGAATCAAAATCAAATACGGATTAATTGAGCGTTAAATAAGGCGGTTCAGCGGCAGTGGCTACCCTTAAGCTGTATGATAGCAGGCCTCACTTACAGAGTCCTGCAACTGCGATTGCAGAAAGGGCGTAGCCGCTGCAGAGCCTGTTTGAAGGAATAAACATGAAAAAACCGGCTCGAAACCGAAATCAGAGCATGATTATAAGTGAGTGGAAGCGCTGCGGGGGAGAGGTTTCTTCCGATCGCTATTAAAGCCTGATTCCATTATTTCATAGTTGCCTGCGGTAGGAATCATGCTTTAAAAGCGAATTTAAAAGCGAACACTATCGGTTCTCCAGAATCCCTCTGCCCCTTCGCTTTTTCTCCTTTTTCATCAAGCACTGATTTTAAGTTTGAGTCGAAAAATCATATCTATTAAATAGAGCCCCGTCGTTATTGAAAACGACGAGTTCCTCTCAACAACAAAAGGACGGCCGTCGCGGCTGTCCTTTTGTTGTTCCGGTCTATTTTTTCCTGTAGCTGACTGCCGTCTGGGCGTTCTATCGTTGCTGTTTGCACGCTGTTAGGAGTGGGGCGTACTTTCAGACTTAGCTTGGCGCGGCCAGAGGGTAAAGCTGAAGCTGTATAAAAAATCGACAAGAGTAATGATTGACCAAATTTTCACGGTAGATAACAGCGCGTTCGTCCGTTCGGCATCGTTAATGAAGTAGATCATGCCAAGCAGGACGGCGCTCCCAATCAGGTAGGCGATAAAGTAGCGCGTCCAAGTACTTCGCTCGTAACTGGCATGCTCTTTGCCGTACTTGGGCTTGACTTGCGGCTCAGGCTTGGGTCCGCCTGCAAAGCGGTAGGCGAATCGGAGGTCCGCCCAGCGTATCATCCGATGACCGAAAACGATAGAGATGGCAATATATATTGCCGACAGACTGTGAATGAATGTAGCGGTTTTTCCATCCTGTAAATCGACGACCGTTGCAATAATGATGAACAGATCAAGGAGCGGGGTGCAGTAAAGCAGAACCGCGCCGGTTCGGGGCATCCGCAGGATGTAGCGGAAAAACAGACCTGCCAGCACAAGTACCCAAAAACCGATTTCGCAGGCGACTAGAAAAGCAACAATAATGGCGGCAACCTCCTTTTAAATACAGTTGTATTAAAAAGAATTTTAGCACGGTTGTATGAAAAAAAGCAAACATGATAAACTGAGTCTATGCCTAAAATAGTGGATCATGACCTGCGAAGAGAACAGCTTGCGGAAGCGGCTTGGCGTGTTATTCGCCGGGAAGGGTTGGAAGGAATATCGGTGCGCAGAGTCGCGGAGGAAGCGGGCATGTCGCTCGGTTCGCTGCGGCACTATTTCACGACACAAGCCGAGCTGCTTGCCTTTTCCATGCAACTGGTGTCCGAGCGGGTAAACAAGAGAATTGACGGCTTAGCCTGGGGTACAGATTTGCTCGGGAACGCGGAGCTGTTACTAACGCAATTTCTGCCATTGGACGAGGAGCGTCTTGCGGAAGCGGAGGTATGGCTTGCTTTTATGAGCAGAGCTTATTTTGACCAGTCTGCGAATGCGTTAGGACGGAAGGTGCACGGCGAGCTGCGCTATGCATTCGATAGCATCATCACGAGGATTGTTGAGAGCGGTTTAGCCGCCGACGGCATCGATCCCGAACTGGAAAGCAAGCGGCTGCATGCGTTTATCGACGGTTTAGCTCTGCACGGTGCTACCCGCGCAGAAAAGCTAGACGCCGAACAATCTCTCCGAGCGGTTCGCTATCATCTCAATAGCCTATTGAAATTGAAATGATTTGCGGTGGTTTTAAAACAGTAATGCTGATGTTCTGCTGGTAGCTGCTTCTAGCAGAACAATTACGTGATTACGCCTGACATATAGCAATAAGGTTGAGCACATGCAAAAAAAGAAAGATGCCCCGTTCTGGCTGAAGGGCCGAGTAGGGGCATTTTTTGAGCAACGAGTGTAGTCTAATTTCGGCTCAAGACCGAAATCATTGCTTGACTAGAAGTGAGGGGAAGCACTGCGTGTCAGAGGGTTCTTCCGATCGCCATTAAAGCCTGATTCCTTGATTTTACTGAGGTTTGCGGTAGAAATCTGGATTTAAAAGCGACCGCTATCGTTTTTCCAATTTTTCCGTCAAGCACAGATTTTAAGTTTGATCCCTAATTTCAAATAACTGCAAAAAGGCAGTTATTATTCCTTGGTTACAGATGGAAAAAGGAAATAAGTGCAAAAAGGCAGTTATTTCTGGGATGAGCAGTGATTAGTACCGGAAGTACAGAAAATAACTGCATATATGCAGTTATTGCATAGAAAAGGTGGAAATCAGAGAAAATAACGTCCTTTTTGCATTTATCTCTCAATTCGAGCCCGTATGCCCATCTATTTGCCAATGTTCAACCCGCCAAGCTCTACCTGCCGACGACTACTCACCGTCATCCAATCTCCCCTTTCAACACCAACCTGCCAGCACCGCCGCCAATCAAACCGCAACCATTCACCTAATAGCCGTCCAGTTCTTCGCCTTGCCAATACACCAGACCGGCAACGCCAGACGACCTTCTGCCAAACAAAGCCCGCATACTAAACTCGTATGCGGGCTGCGGCGTTGATAGCCGCTCCGCCACGTCTATCGCGTATTCATGCGGCGGTAGCGGAGGATGCGGCGATACATCGTCAGGCTCGGCAGCTTGGCGAATGGGATCGCCTCGGGCGTCGCGTTTACTTCCAGTATCCACGGGTGCAGTTGCCGATCGAGGGCGATGTCGAAGCCTAGCTCATGTAGAAACGGATAAGCGCCGTGCAACTGCCGCGCGGACGACAGACAGACCGCCTGCAGCTTGTTCGCGGTGCTTGTAAATCCAGAGCCGCCGGCATGAGGACGCAATACCGTAGCAACCGTGCGGATAGCTGCCCCTTGTGCGCCGTTCGTGACCGCTTTGCCTTTCTTGGCGACCCGGGCCAGCATGCCGGTCACTTGCCAGCGGCGCTTTTCATTCAGCTGCGCAACGATACGCATGTCGAAAATGCTGCCCTGATGTCTCAGCATATGAACGCCGCGCTGTACCAAATACGATTTGCCGCCGCTCTTACGGACGATGAGATGGTATAACGAATCGAAAGCGGCTTTGTTGACGATGCCGGAAGCGCTATGAAGCGAATAGCCAGACTTCGGAGCAAGCTTGTCGACGCGCATGACGCCTACGCCGTGAGAGCCGACGACAGGTTTGACGTAGACCATGCCGTAGCGATCCAGCATTGTTTTCAAAGAGGTACGAGTGAGTTGTCTTGTTTCCGGCACGAAGCGGTTCAAGTAGCCGTTTCGGGTAAGAACAACGGTTTTTCGCCATTTGTTGGCTGCGCTTCGTTTGCGGGGAGCTTTACGGATATGGGCGGCCATGATGTCCACGATTCCTCCAGTTCATCTATCGGCAGCTTTTGCGAGCAAGCCGTTTAATTACACCTTATGCTTGCCCGTTGTCGACGGAATGGACTGTCGCGGACGCCAATTGCGGCATGCTGCATACGATGAAAAAGACAATGAGCAACGGGGGAATCAAAATGCGGATTTCGTTGAACGACCCGTCCATTCGCGCCAAGCTGGAGGAAGTATGCCGGATGTATGCCTGGTACCCGGAATTGCTGGCAGAAACGGAATGTACGGAATGGGAACAGCTGCCGCTGCTGACCGACCGGCGATTGCTGCCCTATTATGAACGAGGAGAAGGCTCGGCTCAGCCAGAGTGGAACGTCTATCGCACTTCCGGCACGAGCGGTCGCAAGCGGAAAGCCATTTATTACGATGCTTTTGATGAAAATGTTTATTTATCCCATAAAACGGAGCTGTTCGGACGTTTGCTAAAAAACCTTCCGCAAGGAAGCGCCGTCCTCAGCGATATGGGGACGGGCCATGCGGAAGCGACGGCAGCTGCTGTTTTTGAGCAGCTCGGCTTCGTTTGTGAATCGATTCCGTTCGGTTTGCCGGCCTCGATGCATTTGATGAAGTTGTCCGAATGCCGGCCCGATGTATTGTATACGATGCCTTCCCTATTGGACGGGCTTTTTCGTATCGCACCGGACGGTTTTCAATGGGGCTTGCAAAAAGTGCTGCTTGTGGGAGAACCGGCTCCTCCAGCATGGCGAAAACGGGCGGCGGAGCTGCTCGGTTTGGCTGAAGCGGACATATTGGACACTTACGGCAGTATAGAAATTGGCACGATCGCTTATTACGATATAGATCTAAAAAAATATGTGCTGCTTGAAGGACTTATCGCGGAAGGAGCGTCGCCGACAGAAGTCGGATTGCCGGGCGTGGAGCTTCCGGAAGGCGAGTGCGTGCTTGTGCTTACTTCACTTGTGCGCAGGCGGTTCCCTGCACTTCGTTTTGTCACCTACGACGTCGTTCGTGGATTGCGAACGGAACAAGCGGAGGACGGGAGCTGGATAACGACGTTCGAGGCGGTCGTCAAACGGATCGGCCCTGAGCTAAAGCATGGGGAAAAAATTAGCGTCTATGATATCGAAAATGCCGTGTTCCAGCATTTGAAGCAAGCGGAAGTAAAAGTGCTTGTGAAAAATAATAGACTGAGGATTACGATTGATGCCGGAGCCCTCGTAGACGACGCCGTTCGGGCCTTGATACGTGCAGAGCTGCATGGAGCAATACCCGAGATTGGCGCTATGATTCGCGGCGGATTGCTGGAGGAAATGGATGTCCGCTTCACGGAAGGAGAGGAACTGGCGGCGATCACGGCTGCTGCCAAGTCCAAACCGAAGGCGACCGAGCTGGAGGTCGTCCCTGCCGCTCCGTTGAAACGAAAGAAGCTTTATATCGATCTGTCCGACACAGAAGACGATAACGAGAAGGCCGGATCGCACGGCGCAAAAGGAAAGATCGGCGATGACCGTTCACGATAGCTTGATAACAACGATCGGCGGCACGCCGCTCGTCCGTCTAGGCAAGTTGTTTGACGGCGCCGGTTTTGACGTGTACGCGAAGCTGGAAATGCTTAATCCGGGCGGAAGCTTGAAGGACCGGTCAGCCCGCGAAATGCTGCTGGCCGCTGTTCGCGAAGGAAAAGTAGGCCCGGGCTCTACGGTAGTCGAATCGAGCTCAGGCAACCTTGCGATCGGTTTAGCACAGCTATGCAATTTAATTGGCTGCCGCTTTATTTGCGTAATCGACCCAAGAACGACGATGGCAAACCGACGGATTTTGCAAGCCTATGGGGCAAGGCTCGATTTGGTCGAGAAGCCAGACCCGGCTACCGGCGAGTATGTACCTGCAAGACTAGCGAGAGTCCGGCGGTGGCTGCGCAAGCTGCCCGGCGCCTATTGGCCGAATCAATATGCCAATGAAAACAACGCTTATGCCCATCAGCATACGACGATGGCCGAAATCGTTTCTGACCTGCCGCGCGTCGATTATTTGCTTTGCGGCGTAAGCACATGTGGAACGCTAAGGGGCTGCATCGATTATGTTCGGCTGAATGGCATGCAGACGAAGGTTGTTGCCGTCGATGCACTGGGCAGCCTTATTTTTGATAAAAACAGCAGAGATGACACCGTCGAAAGGCTGCTGCCGGGACTTGGCGCCGGCAGGCGGCCGGAGCTGTGTCCGCCCGAAGGCGAGGGCATACATGCCGTCGTGTACGTCTCCGACCGAGATTGCGTAGAGGCATGCAGAAGTCTTGTGAGGGAGGAAGGGATACTCGCGGGCGGATCATCCGGGGGGATCATCGCGGCAGTAGAGCAGTTTCGCGAGCGGATCGAGCCGGGGGCTGTATGTGTGGTTGTGCTGCCAGATCGGGGAGAGCGCTATTTGGATACCGTATACAGTGACGAATGGGTGTTAGAAAAATTCGGGCTATCGTTCTCAGCAACGATTCGCGCTGGACGACGGAAACGAGACGGACTGCGATTGAAGGAGGAGTAGCGGCTTGCGATATATTAACGAAACCGATCTGAGGGAAATCGGCATCGATTGGGAGGCGCTTTCCTTCGTTATTCGGGAGACGGCTGCCGCTTATGCGGCTGGCGAGTGCGTGCAGCCGATCAAACCTTATTTGCGGTTTGGGGACGAACGGAATCGCATTATCGCTATGCCCGCGTACACAAGCAGGCCGCTTCGGGCGGCAGGGTTGAAATGGATCGCCAGCTATCCGGCCAATATTGAGGCGGGACTTCCTCGGGCGCATAGTATTACGGTACTCAACGATCCCGATACGGGCCAGCCCGCAGCTCTGTTCTCCGGCAGCCTGATAAGCGCGATCCGCACTGCTGCGGTGAGCGGTACGCTTCTGCGCACTCTGATTGCTTCCGGGCTAGTTGGCGGCGGGAAACCGCTAGAGGTCGCCATAATCGGCAGCGGTCCGATTGGCCGAATGCATGCTGATATGCTGCGGGAATGGATTGGGGCAAGCTATCTATCTCGCATACGCGTGTTCGATGAGCGAATAGAGGCCGCCACGAAGTTGGCGGCACAAGCAGCTTCGGCCGAAACTGGCGTTCCTGTGGAAATCGTGCCAGGATGGCGGGAAGCGTATCGCGATGCCGATGTCGTATTGACCTGCACCGCTTCGCCGACCCGTTACATTGACGAACCGGCGAAGCCAGGAGCGCTGTTGCTTCACGTTTCTCTGCGGGACTATACCGCTCCGGCGCTTGTCGGAGTTGGACCAATCGTCGTGGACAGCTGGGAAGAGGTGTGTCGGGCGGATACCGATATCGAACGGATGCACGTCGAGCTTGGGCTGGAACGCGAGGATACGATTGCGCTTTCTGACGTTCTGGCGGATGCGGGCAAAGCGTTGGCAGGAGCAAACGAAGGCAAGAGACGGGGCGGAGGTCCGATACTGTTCGCTCCGATGGGTCTTGCCGTCTTCGATATCGCGGTAGCTGCTTATTATGTAAAAGCGGCTGAACGCCTTGGCATCGGGCAACTGCTGGATTGACCGCATCACATCAAAAAGCCCCGAATCTGCCGTTATTTTCGGCGTTTCGGGGCTTTTTCTAGGTAACGGCTGCACTGCACACCTTACCGTTATTTCAGCAAATGATCGTCTTGCGGCTGCGGATCGTCGGCGATGCCTTTGGTCGAATTGCGGAATTCGCGCAGTGTATCGCCGAAGGCTCGTCCGAGCTGTGGCAGCTTCGCCGGTCCGAAAACAATTAACGCAATGGCGAAAATAATAATCAAACCGGAAATGCCAATATTGTTGAACATATCCATTCGCTCCTTTCCGTCAAATTGGACTTAGGTTGGATTCGGGTTGGCGTGGCCTCCGTCGGCCAGCCTTCTTAGTCTGGCTGCTGAATAACGCCAGGAAACGAATACGCTAATTTCGAACAGCACAATAAGCGGTATAGTCACCGAGAGATGCGAGACGAAATCGGGTGGCGAAATGCAGGCGCCGATAATCGCCAGCGCGACGTAAGCGTATTTTCGTACTGTTTTTATCCGGCCTGGGGTCAGCACGCCGATCAGCGTCAGAAAGAGCATAACGAGCGGCATTTCGAACGCAAGCCCCATTGGAAACAGGAAGCTGAGCAGGAAAGAGACAAAATGCTGCAGCCCGTACACTTCGTTCGCACCGATGTAATGATTGAGCTTGATCATAAACTGAATCATCATCGGAAGGGCTACGGCGTAGCCGAACAGGACGCCGCAGGCGAAGAGCGCAACTGAAGCCGGCACGAACCAGACGACGCCTTTCGCTTCACGGACTGTCAATCCTGGACGGGCAAACGCCCACAGATGGTACAAAATAAAGGGAAGCGTGGCCGCAAAGCCGAACAGCATTGCACATTTCATGTAGACGAGCAAGCCGTCCGACAAGGCGAACACGCTCCATTCGACGTTCAGCGATCCGAGATTCGACTGGATGAAGCGCAGCAGGTGCGGCGCTAAGTAAAGGCCGAGGCACAACGCGCCAAGGAACCAACCGGCTATATAAATCAGTCTTTTGCGAAGCTCGGTCAAATGGAGGACGACATCCTGCTGCATATCCATTTAAACCAGCGAACCTCCTTTTTCGAGATATTTCAAAATGCCTTCGGCCGCTCGGTAGGACAATGCGCCGACCGTTGCCGTCGGATTATAGCCGCTGTTATGCGGGAAAGCCGAGGCGCCGATGACAAACACATTATCCGCATCCCACATTTGCATGTAATTGTTCACCGCCGATGTGGAAGGATCGCTGCCCATGATCGCGCCGCCAGTGTTGTGCGTGGATTGGTACGGCACGATGCTGTACGAGGTAATCGCTTTGCTTGTCTCCACGAAACTCGGCTTCATCGCCTCGGCGATGCTCTTCGTTTTCTCGGCCATAAATTTGACGAGATTGCGGTCTTGCTCCTCAAATTCATATGTTAGGCGCATAAGCGGATCGCCGAAAGCGTCCTTGTATACCGGATCGAGGTCAAGAAAGTGATGACGGAAAGGCATGCTTGAGCCTTGAACGCCGACATTGACGACACGATTGGCATACTTGATCGACTGCTGCTTGAATTGCGCGCCCCAATTCGGCGTGCCCTTCGGCGTCGGATTGTTGGAGATCGGGCGAGCTCCCGTTTGCGTGAATCGGATGTTAGCGCCGTGCAAAAATTCGAGCGAGCTATGGTCGAAATTATCGCCATTAAATTCGTCAATTGAATTGCCGAGCGCCCCTGCGCCCATAAACGAATTAAATTGTTTGTCGTCGAAGTAAGCGGATGATGCTCCGCCCATAATTTGATAGGCGTAGTTTTTGCCGATGACGCCCGTTCCGGTATTCGGGTCGTACGGCTTGCCGAGCTTCGACATCAGCAGCAGACGGACGTTGGTGAAGACGTAACCGGCCAAAATGACAATGTCGGCTGGCTGCTCGAATTCTTCGCCCGTCGGCGCATTGACATAGATGACGCCCGTCGCCTTTTTGCCATTATGCAGTACTCTTGTGACATTGGCGAAGGTGCGTACTTCCAGATTGCCGGTTTTCTCGGCGACCGGCAGTACAGTAACGACAGGATCGGCCTTCGCGCCGTATTCGCAGCCGAAACGCTCGCAAAATCCGCAATATTGGCAGGCGGCGCGGGAGACGCCGTCCGCGTTCGTGTAATCCTGCGACAAATTGGCGGAAGCGATCATGTAAGGCTTGTACCCCAGCGATTTGCACGCCTCGTCGAAGAGCGTCATCCCCGGCGTCATTTTCATTGGAGGCGTCGGGAACGGCTTGGACATTTTGCCGATCAGCTCGATTGTCTCCTGCTCTCCCGATATGCCGGCCATTTCCTCCCACTTGGTGAAGTAAGGATCCAACTCGTCATACTTGATGCCCCAGTCCTGCAGCGTCATGCCCTCAGGTATTTTTTTCTTGCCGTAGCGTTCTACCGTTTTGGAATAAATCTCGAAGTCATACGGCAGAAAACGGTGGTACTGTCCGTTCCAGTGCACCCCCGCGCCGCCGAGGCCGTCGCCCAACAGGAATGAGCCGTAGGAGCGCATCGGCAGCGACCGCTTTTTTTCGTTATGGCGAAACGTTACGGTTTCCTTCGACAGATCTTGCATCAGATCGTAACGAAGCGCGTAACGGAGCTCGTCGTGAACGTGATAATAATCGGAGGTGTTGCGCGATTTACCCCGTTCCAGCCCGACGACTTTATGGCCCGCTTTAGTGAGCTCCGCGGCGATGACGCCGCCGACCCAGCCCATGCCGACGATAACGATCGGTACTTTCGGTAATTTGGTAGCCATTTTCCCGTTCACTCCTTATCCCATATTTAAATGGTTGGCCAAGCTTTGCGGCTCCAGCTTGACGAATTCGTCTTTATCGATGTAGTCGGTGTAGGCCATTTGATTGCCTGGATAGTTGCGCATCCGCCATGCATCCATATTGCGATTGCCGCTGTACAGCGGATCGGCGTACACGCCTTCGATGGTAAGCTGCCGCAGCAATTGGAAAAAGGTTGAAGAAGGTACGCCCTTCATCTTGACCTCGTCTTTTTCGAGTGCGGTTAGCACCGCATCCTGTTCTTCGGGAGTCAGTTCCGTAAACCGCTTTTGGTATTTTTCGGTGGTGTAGTCGCGTATTTTGTTCAAGCCCATTGCGATCAGCTCATGCCGTTTGAAGCCGAGTTGATAGCCTTGCGTCGCCTCTGCCTCGTGGAATGGGCCTGTCATATAATCGCGTGCGTTAATGCCCCAAGGGCCGGCCAACTGATGGTCGATGAAGAAAGCGACCCCAAGCGCCTTCGCGCCGGGACCGAGATCGTCGGCAGGAAATATTCGTTCCACTGCCGCTTCGGTAATTTGGAACTGTTCTTGCGTCATGTACATCAGCGCCTGAGTAAAGCTGACCGGCTGCTTCGTCTCCGGCTCGCCGGGCACCGCCGGGGCGTTCGGTTCTTTGCCCATCATGGAGTTGCCAATGACGCCGCCGATCAAGCCGCCAACGACCGCGCCGCCGAGCGCGGTGCCGGTATATTTCATGAAATTCCTTCTGGAGACGTCTTCGGGCTGTCCGCGGCCGTTATTTCTCTTATCGTTGTCAGTAGCCATACACGTTGATCCTCCTTAAGCAGCTTCCATAGATTTCGCTCACCGAAAGTTTTTACCTATTTGCCGAAATTCATCCACTCTAAGTAGATAAAATTGCATAAGGTGCGAAAGTATATTTTTGAATCTGTAAAAAAGCACCGTCCGCCGTATAGACAACAGCCCGCCACAGACGGAAAATAGAGTTGGATACGGCTGGAAATCCGGTCGATTGCTGAATAGAGGAGGAAGTGTCATGTCTATGCTGAAAGTGGATTTAACCGATCGTGTTGCGCTTATAACCGGAGCAACCGGGGATTTGGGGCGAGTCATGGTTCGAACATTGGCCGCTTGCGGAGCAGACGTCGTTATTCATTATTTAAGTAACGAACGAAAAGCAGCGGAGCTGAAAAACGAGGTCGAAGCGCTCGGACGGCGGGCGATAACGGTTCAGGCGGATATTACGAAGCAGGAGGAAATCGAGCGGCTGCAGCGTGAAGCGACCGAAGGACTGGGCATTGTTGATATCATCGTAGCCAATGCCGTTGTGCAGTACGAGTGGACGAGCGTGCTGAATCAGCCTGCCGCAGACTATGCCAGTCAATTTGAATCCTGTGTGATGCAGAACGTATACTTGGCAAAAGCGTTCCTTCCTGCGCTGATCGAACGAGGAACGGGCGGCAGAATGATCGGCATCAACACGGAGTGCGCGATGCAGAACTTCCCTAATCAGTCGGCTTATGTCGCGGGAAAACGCGGTATGGACGGGGTTTATCGGGTGCTGGCGAAGGAAGTAGGCGAGCATCAAATTACGGTCAATCAAGTTGCGCCAGGGTGGACTGTGAGCGACCGTGATCGTGCAACCCAAACGGAACGGAACGAAGCGTACGAAGCTTCCGTGCCGCTGAAGCGGCGCGGGACGGACCAGGAAATTGCCAATGCGGTCGCTTTCCTCGCCTCCGGGCTTGCCGATTTTATTACCGGCGCTTATATTCCGGTTAACGGCGGCAATGTTATGCCAACCATTTAGTGAAGATGGTGTGCGACCGCCGTCATTGTGCTACGTCGTGACGAACGGCGCCTTCGGTGCCATAACACGCTAAAAGAAGATGGTGTGTGACTGCCGCTATTGTGCTACCCTCTGATGCACGACGTCTTCGGTGCCATAACGCGCTAAGAGAAGATGGTGTGTGACCGCCGCTACTGTGCTTCCCTCTGATGCACGTTGTCTTCGATGCCATAACACGCGCTGGGAGAAGCGCGGAAAAGGAATACCGGCGCTTAATGACCTCCGACCTCAGACGGAGGAGCGTTGCGACCCAAGTCGGTTCTGCGACCGACCCGCCGCTGGTACAATGGAAAAGGTTAGAAATTCCATAGGTTCGGAGGATGGCTTGTATGTCTTTGAACGGAAAACAGTTTCGAAGCTGGGCTTTCGGGGTTATCGCGTTTTTCGCGTTGCTATTTGGTATCTATGCGTATTTAATGTATGGATCGCCGGATCGATTGAGAGAGCAGGGATTCGTGATGGCGAAGGAGGCAGTATTGCCTTCCTTATGGTATAACGTTCTTTGGGCGCATGCCTTGTCCGCAGGCTTGGCGTTGGCAATTGGCTGGCTGCAGTTTTTGAAGGGATTGAGAAGAGGCGGAGCGCGCGTGCATCGCATCATTGGCTACGTCTATTCATTCATGATCGTCATCGGCGGATTGACCGGTCTATATTTGGCTTTCTACGCAGATGGCGGTTGGAGCGGACGAATCGGTTTTGCGGCGCTTTCGATTTGTTGGCTTTTTACGCTGTATCACGGGTTGAAAACGATCATCGTTCATCGCAACGAAGCTGCGCACAGACGATGGATGACGTACAACTATGCGCTTACCTGCGCCGCCATTACGCTTCGGATTTATACAATTATCGCGTCGGTCGTCGGCTGGGACGATACGGACGTCACGTTCATCGTTATCGCTTGGCTTTGCTGGGTGCCGAACTTGCTCGTTGCAAGGCTCATCCTTAGAAGATCCGGGACGGGCGGCCGCCCATTCTCGTCGAACGGCAAAAGGCTCCTCCGCTAATTTTAGCGGGGAGCCTTTTCTTTTACCCTATCGTATCTGTTACGCTTTAATGACGTAGAGTCTGCTGCTTTGCTGCCAAATGCCGCCCGGCTCAAGCGTAACAAGGCCGATCTCATCCGCCGGCAAATCGACGTTCGGGGCGTTTACGAGATTGAGCTGCGGTTCAGGGCAGAAGAATTTCTTGGAAGCATTGTTGTTCCAAATCATCCATTGCTTGAACCCGGTTCCTGCATCGTAGACAAGCGTTACCTTTTCCCGGCTGTCGGTGAGTCGCATTTCATTACGCCCATTGCGAGGTTCGACGGTATAGTGGTTGTCCATCGAAGACCAGAATGGGTTGATGCCGGTCGTCCGCATCGCTTCCTCTTCGCTCGTCAGCGCTTGGAAGCGGCCGGTTGGCAGCATACGCTCGCTCATTTCCCAGCGGTTGCCGATCGTCATCGTAAATGTATAGTCGTCGGCCGAGCTGTTCGGCGCGAACGGCGCATTAATGGCCGTATGGAAGGCGATCATACAAGGCATTGCCTCGTCGCCTTCGTTATGTACCGATACATGCTGCAGCAGGCCGGTTTCATTCAACGCATAGCGCAACCGGAGCGTGAAGCGATGGGGCAGGAAGCGGTATATGTCATGCTTCTCATCAACCGCTAAGCTTAGAACGACATAGCTTTCGGTTTTCGTTACCCCGAAGTCTTCCACGGCCCAAACAGCCGTATGGGCGAACCCATGAAGATGATTGCCGGTGGAGGGCTCGTTGATTGGAAAAGAATAGGCTTTGCCGTTCCATTCGAACTTGCCGTCCTCGTACCGGTTGGGAGGAAACAGAACTGGAATGCCGTGAACGCCAGGATTGGCCTTAAACGCCGCCATTTCGTCTTCTTCTGGCTCGCGCAGAAAGCGATAGTCTTGCGAATTGTCGCGGAAAGCGATTAAGTTAGCCCCTACTTCGGGTAGAACGGCGGCTTCGTATTGATCCCATCTAAGCCATACCGCCTTCTCGCCATGGAATGATTGCTCGAATGCTTGTTTTTCAGTAGTCGTAGCCATTGCAGTAAACGGCCTCCTTCATTCATCTTTGCGATACTAGAATAACAGGACGCGGACAAACAAACAACCGCCGCCTTCCAGCTCTTGGAGCGGAAAGCGGCGGTCTGCTGCGATGCGGTTAAGGCGTGATGCGCAGCTCGTTATTGATGGCGCGTTGCGTGAACAGCTTCTGAATGACGTACTGTTTTCTTCTTGGCACGGGAAGCTGCTTCGTTTCGGAATATTCCGGTCCGAAGTAGATAATGCCGCCGGTAATCGATTTGATTTTGCCAATGTTGATGTAACAGTGCGAGCTCACTTGGAAGAAGCCGTTTTCTCCGCTGGTTAATTGTTTGAGTTCTTCGGCAGTCATTCTCTTTTTAATATTGTAATTGCTGCCGTGAAAGCTGACCAAACCAAGAGACCCAAGCTTGAAGTAAAGCACATCGGATTCCAGTTGAAAATCCTCGTAAACGTTCCTTCCGCTCAGCGTTGCATTCATCATTCCGAATTCCCCCTTTAGAAATGTGAACCACTGATTTGTTAGCGCTTACATTATAACACGGCAAAAGGAGAAAAGAAAAGAGAATTTTACATGAAATTCAGTGGATTTTCCTCTTGTATCGGTAAGGGGGTTGTGCTATGGTCACTTTATTGCAGAAACCATAGAGAAGGAGAGCTTTTGCCATGTCTGGAAATCGATTCAAAGGCCATCTTTATATCGGATCATACGGAAATGCAGCCGAGCCGACAATCCACGTATGCTCCTATGACGACGAGTCCAATGCGATAAACGTAATACAGCAAGTAACCGAAGCGGAGAACGCTTCTTTTTTAACGGTCGATTTGGTTAACAACCGGTTGTACGCGGTTAGCGAGACGGAGGAGACGGACGGACAGATCGGAGGAGGGGCGCTCTCCTATACGATCGACGAAGCGTCCGGCGAGTTGACGCCTTTAAATCGGCAATTGACGCACGGTGCTCATCCTTGCTACATAAGCCTCATTGAAGAGACGAAGGCTGTGTTGATCGCCAACTATACCGGCGGCAACGCGGCCTTATTGCCTATTTCCACCGACGGCTCGCTTGAGCAAGCTTCGTCCTTAGTAAAAGAAGCGGACGCCCCGTTGGGTCCGAATCGGGACCGTCAAGACGCGCCGCATGCGCATGCGATTGTTCCGCACGGCGGCTTCGCTTATTTGACTGACTTGGGAACGGACTCCGTTCATCGATACGCTGTATCCGAAGGAAAGCTTGTTTTGCGGGGCACAGACAAGGTGCATGCCGGAGCGGGCCCGCGCCATATCGTTTTTCATTCCGGGCTGCCTCGTGCATATGTCGTCAATGAGCTTGATTCGACGGTAACTGTTTTTGAGGTGGACAGAGAGAGCGGAGGGTTGAATCTGTTGCAGACGCTGTCCGCTTTGCCGGAGGGCTACGAAGGGGCAAGCTTTGCCGCCGATATTCACTTAGCGGCTTCGGGCCGTTTCTTATATACTTCCAACCGAGGTCACGACAGCATTGCCGTATTTGCCGTCGATCCCGAAGACGGAACGCTTGCCTCGCTTCAGCATGTATCGTGCGGCGGCCAATTTCCGCGCAATTTCACGCTGACGCCAGACGGAAGCGGACTTCTCGTTGCCAATCAGCATTCTGGCTCGGTTATCGGATACACAGTTGATCAGGAGACCGGATTGATCGGTGAAGAAGGCAAGCTGCTGCTGGAAGTCTCAGCGCCGGTATGCTTGCAATTCGGACATAAGGCGACCGTGTAACGGGAAAGGAAAGGGATGCAGCGATGTCAGTCGCCCAGAAACCCCTGGCCGCTACAGCGGCTAAGCAGGGAGCGGTTTTTTCCATTTTATTCGCAGTCAGCTCGGTTCATTTGCTCAACGACTCTATGCAGTCGATCGTATCGGCGCTATTTCCGATATTCGAGGCTTCGCTAGGCTTGAAGCTTGGACAAATCGGCTGGATCGCTTTTACGTTAAACATGACTTCCTCTATATTGCAGCCGGTTGTTGGTCTGTTATCGGATAAGAAACCGGCGCCGTGGATGCTTCCAGCAGGAATGGCTTGCAGTATGATCGGCATGCTAGGCCTTGCTTTCGCGCCTAGCTTCTGGACGCTGCTGCTTGCGGTCGTGTTCGTCGGTTTCGGCTCAGCCGTGTTCCATCCAGAAGGCTCCCGCGTCGTCTATTTTGCGGCTGGCGGCCGGAGGGGGCTTGCTCAATCCATTTATCAAGTGGGCGGCAATTTCGGGCAAGCGCTCGCGCCGCTTATGACGATTTATATTTTCGTTCCGCTCGGACAGCGCGGGGCGGTGTTTGGGGCCTTTTTGGCGGTGGCGGCCATTATGATCTTGATGCGTGTCGTGCCTTGGTACGGCAAACAACTGGCTGAGCTCGGCAAGCCTCAGAAGGCGAAGAAAGCATTGTCGCAATTGGACGTCGCACCTTACAGCAATAAAATCGTGGCTTTTGCGCTTGTACTGCTGTTGGTACTCGTCTTTGCGAGATCTTGGTACGCGGCCGGCCTCGGCAATTTCTATCAATTTTTTCTGCAGAAAGAATACGGGTTGTCGATCCGGCAGGCGCAGGTGCCGCTCTTCCTGTTCATGATCGCAGGCGTTCTTGGCACTTTTTTCGGCGGCATATTGGCCGACCGGTTCGGACGCAAGCGTATGATGCTGTTCTCGATCGCTGGTTCCGCACCGTTTGCGCTGCTGCTGCCGCACCTGCCTCTCGCATGGGTGTATCCGACGATTGTGGTGCTAGGTTTTATTCTTCAATCGGGCTTCTCGGTCAGCGTCGTATATGCGCAGGAACTGATGCCGGGCAAGGTCGGAATGGCTTCCGGACTCATTACGGGCCTCGCTTTCGGGATGGGCGGACTAGGTTCGATCGTATTCGGTACGGCGGCCGATCATTACGGCTTGGCCGATGTTATGATGGCTGCAAGTTTTCTGCCGCTTGCCGGGCTGCTGTCCGTATTTTTGCCTAAGGATCGCAGATAGTGGTTGAAAATTAAGTGCGATTGTGCTGCAACGGTGATTACTAGTGTGCAAGTTCAAGTGCCAGTGCGAGTACGATTGTAAGTGCAAGTTCGAGTGCCAGTGCCATCCCCGTCATTGTACTGTTTCTTAACAAACGTACCGCCTTCAAATTCGTATCGCAAGTCGTGAGAGGTGCGCATAGTTTTTGTGGGAATAATTGTATGGTATAATAGGGATGTGGAGTTTTTGTGCGGTGCTTGGCTCATTAGTGGTCAAATGGAATGAGTAACGAGCCATCGCGGTGAAAGGGGCGATACGTATGAGTACTGAATCGGGAAAGCTAGATAGGTGGGATTCATTAGCAATAGGCGTGACAATCTTTCTGACAACCACGGCTTACTTTGTTATCTATCGTTTCGTTTTACCGCGGTTGGCCGTCTTGTACGAGTGGAAGCTGACGTGGCCGGCCGGTCTCCTAGTTGTTGCGCCGTTAGCGGTGTTCTCCGTTCTTGCGTTTATTTGGTTCCGTAAGATGGCAGCAATATTAGGAAAGCCGATGAAGCGGGATTGGATCCTGCTGGCGATTATCGCTGTACAGTTAGTCGTCCTTGCTGGACCATATTATACTCTTACTAAATTGCATCAAAATGGGGAAAATGCTACCTACAGCTATAACGGCTGGGTCAGCCAGCTGGAAAATCGGCAAAAGATGCTGCCAGATCTGTTGAAAAATCATGATCTCGAGAGTAAGGAACGGTTGGAAATCGTCGACCTGCTGGGGGCGCCTAGCGACCCTTACGATTATCAGCAGGGCGAGCAGTTCCTATATTCGCTGGGAAGCGGCGGAAAGCTCGTGATCGATTTTCAGGATGATCGGGTGAGCGGGTACGAGATCGTGAAACGATAGTTGAATTGATGGTTGAATTGATAGTCGAATTGATAGTTGAATTGACGGGGGCCTGAGAGGGCGGGTTTGGACTTGTTTGATTTGGTCAGGTCGTCTGGGCTAGACTAGCCTGGCCTAGTCTAGTTTAGTCTAGTCTAGTTTAGTTTAGTTTAGTTTAGTCTAGGTTGTGCTGGACTTTAGAATTGTTTAGAACGAGAAAACCTAGTGCCTTGGAGCAAGGCGCTAGGTTTTCTTCTGTTGTTGGGATGATGGGGCAGGTCGCTGTAAAGGTGATTCGCGTTGCTTGATGCCATGGCCTCTCTAACGGGTTAGCTTGAAGCAATAACTGCAAAAATGCAGTTATTTTTCCTTCAACATATAGTAACTGGTTGAATAACTGCGGAAATGCAGTTATTTTTGCGATATCCCTACAAATAACGTTGTAGGTCTTGAAATAACTGCCAAATGGCATTTATTTCTTCAACTTGATCTAAAATCGAGAAAATAACTGCCGAATTTCAGTTATTCCCTAATTTAACAGTAAAAAAGAACAAGCAACACATAGTATAACTGCCTAAGGGAAGTGACGGAGTATTCTTTTTTCGATTCAGTGATGGATTCTCCAAGTTTATATCATTCATTAAATGGGAAATAACTTAAAAATCTAAAGTTTAATAGATGGCCTCTAATAACTATGAAACGATAACAATTGACAAAGTTTGATAAAATAAGGTAATATGTAAATAAATATTGTAGCGAAGCACGCTGAAACCCAAAAGGTTTTTTTGCGTGCTTTTTTTGTTAATCTAACGCGGGAAACCGCATAAATTCAATAGTTTAGAAGGACGGGGATCAGTGATGAAGAAGAAATGGACGATTATTGCACTGAGCACAACGCTAACGCTGACTTTAATAGCGGGGGGATTTGCAGCTAATAACGGAAACATACAGGCTGCGCAATCGGCTCCGTCTTTTCGCGATTTGTCGGGCCATTGGGCGCAAGCGTCGATTGATATCGCGGTGAAGAACGGAATCATGAAGGGCTATCCGGATGGCACGTTCAAACCGGAAGGGCTAATAACAAGAGCGGAATTGATGAAAGTATTGGCGGTAACTGTTGCATTGAACGTAGACGAGCCTACTGCCGGAAAGCCCTGGTATACGGCCTATCAGAATGCATTGTCACAAGCCGGAATTCAACTGGCAAGTGACTTTAGTGGGGATGTGAATAAGCCGGCCACCAGATTAGAGTTGGCGAAGCTATCGGTGAGAGCGTCCAATGCCGATTATCGTAGCAAGAAGTTGTCTAGTGACGAGCTTTTATTTCGTGCGGTGAATGCAGGATTACTGTCGCGTACTGGTGCCAAAGCGGAGTCGATTGAGCCAGCGGGAACAACTACTCGTGCACAGGCCGCGGTTTTGGCTGCTAGATTGCTGAAGCTAGAAAAAGGTGAGAAACTGGCGGTCGACCAAGGTGCCTCCAGTGCCGCGGAAATGGCTTGGCATAAGCACAACTTCATTACAATGATTGGACAAGAAGATATGGTGAAACTGCCATATTCGATCACTATTAATCCTAGATATAAAGTGACGATCGAAGGGTTGACAATACTCGATCCTGCTGACAAACAAGGATATTTAATAGAGTATTTAGAAGGCGCCCAATATGGTGGAGAAGCAGATCCAACTAAAGGAGGATATGTTTTTGCCTATAAACTTAAAGGGGAGAGTCTAGGTTTAAATCCAGGTCATGATCAATTAATCCGAAACAGCTTTTATATGTTAAGGGAAAGAGATTATGGAGACGTAACATTAAATCGTAAATATCATTTTAGGGACGGAAAATTAATTGACAGAACTGGCTTATACGAAAATAAAACTTTTTTAAATCTTGAGAAAAAGGGGACCATTGGATATGACTATTATTACACTTTTGTCAGTAAATCGTACGTAAAGGATCAGATTAAACAATACGGTGGATTCCCTATACATCTTGAAAAATTCTCAGGAAATTTAGGTGATATTAATAATCAAATTTTTTTAACGGCGGTGAAAGATAAGTGGGCAAAATAACCTATAAATCTCTGCTATCGTCTTTGTTGCTTGTGTCACTCCTTATGGGGATACTTCCAAAATTTAGTTCAATCGCTGCGGCGGCTGATGCTACCGTGATAGTTCCTCAAAACATTAAATTTTCGGAACGGTTCAGTCATTCATCATCATTAACTGATGTAAAAGTAGAGTTAGATATTCCAGAGGGATATAAGCCTAAATCATATCAATTGTGGATGCAGGTCGCAAATGGAGATGATTTGAATCTAATACAGCGAGGTACTACTTTTGATTTATCCGGAAAAACATTGAATTTAAAAAGTGTACCGGGAACAAAGGTTCAGTTATCTTCCTCTGGGAAGACTTCAGAAATGTATTATATAGTCACTAGGCGATCCAACGGGACTGAATGGATTGTCGGAAACAGCAGCAACGGAGGGGGAACATACTATATTACTCCTCCAAAAAATGATCCTTGTTGGGTAGGCTCGAAAACAGAATGTCCTGGTCTTCTTCAAATCAAAGATAATACAGGACGAACGATTGAAAGCAAGGTTCGTAGCACAAAATCTTCACTGTCCGGAAAAAATACAACGGGATATGCTATTGAAGAAAGTTTTGAATTTCAAGGGCCGTCTCTTTTTGATTTTAAATACGGAAGAAATGAATCAGTTAATAAATCATCTACAATTGCTTCCTCAATAGCGATTACTAAAGCGACTCCAATTGGTAAATTTCATCAGGTGTTGTTCATTGGAAGCGGAAACCCCGGCTATGGTAGGATTGAGGTTGCAGTCCCTTTAGATAGCAGTAACACGGATGTAGGCGAGATACAGTGTACAGGATGTACAGGAAACATTATCGCTCAGAAATACCTCATGAATACCTTAACAGACTGGTCTGCCGAAACCTACTTCTACGAAGGCGAAGTCCGCGTTACCTACGAAAAACTTCCTCCAAAAGACAAGCCGCTGGTGGAATGTTCTTGCCTTGCGGAGCCATCGAACAAAAAGTTTGAAAATTCAGATATTTTAACGAAGTCAACATTGACCGCTTCTGTGACGCAAAAGGGAAGCCTGCGCGTGAAGGAGTGGAAGGTCTACGGCAGGCTGCAAGATGGCTCACAGCTGCAGACGCAAACATTAACAAGCTCCGACAGTGTGAAATTCCCGTTCTCATTTACAATTTCAAAAAACAAACTCGACAACTTAGATACCTATACGGAAACCTACGTGATGCGCGCCGTTGTCTTTTTCACTGATGGCAGCACCGCAGAGAATGTCATCGAATGTACGACAACTGTGACGAAGCCGGGTGCGACGCCTACTCCTGCACCAGGACAACCTACTCCCGAACCAACGCCAACACCTCCGGCTCCAATTGAGGCTAAAATTCGATTCAGCCCGCCACAGATTTTTACAGGCGAGAAATCGACGCTTATCAACGAGTCTAAGGGCAACATCGTGAGCCATGAATGGGGATTTTCAAGCAATCTCGATCCGTTAGTTCCGGATAAGAATGCATACGAGATTGGAGAATTGACCTTCACCGAAAGTGGTCCATATGAAGCTGAATTAAGCCTGACAGGAAGCGAGGGGCAAACCGATTCGGATACGGCCACGCTGATTGTTATCGACCCAAAGCCTGTGGCAATCGTAGCTGGCATTCCGAGAGCGATTCAAGGACGGCCATTGAAAGCTCCGTACAATCTGGACCAGTCGTATACACCGTTGGCCAGCCGGGGCGTAACGATCGATCATACAAAAGATGAGAAGCGATACAAAAAGCTCGAAAATACAAACTACCTCCCGGGCTTCCCAGTCGATTACGCGCCAAATGATTTAGGCCAATATTCGATTGAAGGTAAAGTATACGACAGCCAAGGACGCGTAAGCGATTGGGGATCGATGATTCTTGAAGTTGTTCCAGATGAGCCGCCAATCGTTGAAATTTCCGTGCAGCCGGAAACCTATCGAGGCATCGACACGACGATATTTGTGAATGCGGACAGCCCTGACGGTGATCAACTCGTAAGCATGATCGTTGAAGAACGATTCGATAGCAATTATGACAGCAATTTCGAAGACGAGTCATGGCGTACGATCTACACTGGTCCATACAAAACCGAATTCAATAAAAAATACACTTCGGTCGGCAAGCGTCAGTATCGTGCAACGGTGACAGAGGATTACGGGCTTTCTGGCAATTCTACTACCGTGCAGATCGATGTTATCAACCAAATGCCTTTCGTAGATTTTGATCCAAAAGGCATTACTCAGCAGCCGGGCGACGACAGCGGTCCGCCGGTCGTCCAATACGCGCCAGAATCGATTTATCGCTCGTGGTCGCTGAAAAAGCCGTATGTTGGCGGCAACGACCAAAAGATTGGCTGGAAGTTTGGGACGAACGCAATCAGTACGAAGAACGCCAGAGAAGCCGAATTTTACAATAACTATCCCAACCTTGGCGATGGCCCGAATGGACGCTCGCAGAACAATTTGACCGACAATCCGACTACTTTGCCGTCTTGGGCTTTTGACACCACAAGCGTGACATACGGCGGCGGTTATCGAAAAGAATTGCTTCCAAAAGTTTTTAATGGGAATCGGATGGTGTCTCATGATATCGAGGTTAAATCGGATTACTCTCAAGTACCGTCAAAAACCTATTATAGATATATCATAAACGTTCATAATGCGAGGACAGGAAATGTGCTTAACACGTTTATGACCCCGTACAATGAAGGCGGGTACCAGAAAATTTTGACGGCGACCGATCCCGGCGATTTAATTTACTATGTTACGCCTGATCGAATTATGGGATACGATCTATCAGGCACGATAAAAAAGGAAATCCCATTGCCTCTCAATTACAATTTGACAACTTACAACCATAACTTAGCATTATCCGATGACGGGAAGTTCCTATACGCGGTTTATTCCACAAGTAACGGTGATGTCGGAAACTATACTTTTGATGTTAGAGCAGCCAAGTATTCCATGACTACCGGAGTTCAGCTTTGGGACATCAAAGTCACAACCCATAACTTTTGGGGCGCTATAGGGAATAAAACTGATATCTTATCGAAGAACGGCAATTTATATATCGGCTATCAATATGCAACGTATTCTTGGAGCGGCGGGGCTCCGCGGGGCATCGGACTTGCCTATGTCGACGCTAACGGCATCTTGCAATACCATCATCATTTTGGATATGGCAGCATGTCGGCACCAGTTGTGTCCGACGATGGTCAATTGGTTTATTTACAAACGTGGGAAAACGACGGATTTGCGGAATGGACGGGCTCTTACCTATTTAATCTGCAGACAAAGACGTACGCAGCCGATTTCGGCAGCCGTTACCGTACTGACGACTGGAAACTCAGTCGAAACATGTTTGTTCAGAATCCGCTCGTATTGCCTGATTCAAATGTTTTGTACGGAAATCAATTGCGGAATAAGTACTTTGGCGTCATTGGCGCTTATGGTCAAGGTCAATGGTTGAGCGGGAGGACATTACCGCGGAGGCCGGTCGTACAATCAAATGGAAGAGTGTTAACTGTCGGCATTAAAGAAATTGGTGTTGGCGTCAATAAATTCAGCATTATGGAAAACCATGCCACAGCGCACGATTTCGCTTACGATTTGCCGTTTAATGCCGAGGGGACCAGTTCCATCACTACCAATATTACGCCGGATGGATCTATTTATCTGCTAACTGTTCATTCAAATGGTTTTATCGGACCGGGGTTGGCCGACGACTATCTCGACAACATGAACAGCAGATATATCTATGTTACTCCTTTTGTCCCTCGTACGGAGGGTGCCGGAGGCGTTGTCGGTGAAATCGACCCCAATACGGTTCGAATCTCGAACAAAACGTGGGGTGGACTATTCTACGATCCGTTTACGAAGATGAAAAATCAGGTGCTAGAATTCCAAGCATCGATCAATCATCTATCGGACAACGAAGGAACAATCGGGGCGGCGATCCGCATTCAGGATGAGAAAAATATGTACAGCGTCGAATGGACTAATAACACGCTAACGTTATATAAGGCGGAAAATGGATCGAAAACCGCATTACGTCAAATCGGCTTAACTCGCTCCCTTTTCCAAATCTATCAATTCAAGCTCGAGGCAATGGGCAGCGATATATCTGTGACCGTCAATGGGCAAAGGCTGCTTCAGGCCGCCGACAGTCGATTCTCTAACGGATCGGCAGGGATTATGTCGCTAGGCCAGCAGCAGGCTGCTTTTTCAAATGTGAAGCGAACCAATTTCGGCGATATGATACCGGAAATCATCTATAATGCCGTTCTAATCGACGATCCGATTCAGTACGACAAGCTATTCGGCGATCCGGAATTCGATCCGATTGGAGCCGAATCTTGGACATACGATCATGACCCGAATGCTTTGGCACAACCGCTCGGCTTCAGCCAGCACAACGGAAAAACCTACGCTAGTGCGCTCGGCTCGCTAGAAAAACCAGGGCTTTATAACATTACCTATTTTGCATTCGATAAGCCGGGAGCGCCGAATTACGAGAAGCAGTCCAATACGGTCACGAAACCGTTGATTGTTCATAGACGACCAGTCGCAAAGCCTTCCGTTCGTTTTACCGGCATCGTCTATCCGGATGGAGAAGTACTGGATTATCTCGCAAATGACCAATCCTATGACCCGGACGTGCCGAATCGACTGGAAGACAGAGTATTCCGCACTAGATGGGCCGATGAAGAAAAGTGGACCACGGGGCAGCGCCGCCTGTACGGTCGGCCAGGCATAGAACTTATTATTCAAGAGCAGGTGAAAGACATTCATGGCGCTTGGAGTTACTGGGAAGAAACTCGCGTGTACAAAGAAAAGCTTCCGCCGGTTAATCAAACGAAGCCGCGCATGACGATCACGGTACCAAACGGCACTATGACTAGTCCAACCGTCTATGTAACGGACCCGACCGTTCATTGGATTTATCGAGACAACGAGAACGATCCGCAGGAAGAGTATCAGCTTTTCTTCACCTATGTCGATACCGGCAAGCCGGCCTTTTTTACACGAGGAATAGGCGACGACCTTAGTTATGAAATTCCGCAGGGAACCATTGAGCCGGGTCGGGTTGTGAAGGTGCATGGGAATGTGTTTTCGAACGGCGCATGGTCTGATGACAGTAACATCGTCTACTTTGTTCTCAATCGGCCGCCTGTGACACGGTTGCTTAGCATGAACGGAACGAAGGCGTCCGAACCAATCTACACGAACAATAATCGGCCGCAGCTGCGCGTAGCTGTTGCTGACCCGGAAAATCATCCGATTCGCTATGTTGATTACGAGGTGTTTTTCAATGCAAGCGGCAATAAAGTAATCGATACAGAAACGGCAACAAATGTGCTCAGCTATACGCCGCCTACTCCGCTGCAAGAGGGACTTCACAACTGGCGAGCGCGGGCCAACGATACTTATATGTGGGGACTTTACAGCGAAAACGGGTACTTCTTCGTCGATACGGTGAAGCCGGATGACGTCGATGAACAGCTCGACATTAAGCCGACATCGGTAAAAGTAACTTGGAACCCGTTCAAAGACGCTGCTCCTTCTTCTGGCCATGCAACAAGGACGTTCTTCATGCAGCAGGTCAACGCAGACCGGTCTGTAACGACCATCGACCTTAATAATGACGGCACACCGGAATATAGCCTGCCGCTGCTGCTTGGAACGAATGCCGTAGAGGTCAAGAATTTAAGACATGGCCAAGAATACCGTCTGACAGTGATTGATTACGACCGGGCTGGAAACGAGGGGCATTACGCTTATATTTATTTTGTAACTAATCGTCCGCCGACTGCTGATCTCGATTGGTCGCCAAAGCCGGTTTACGAGGGTGACCGCCTGACGATTCGGACATTGGCGAACGACCCCGACCTTGATGAGCTGTCCGTGCGGTATACGATCCGTAATCCGGCGGGAATAACGCAAAGCTTTAACTATACTTTTAAAGCTCCTTATCCTGATACCGGACCGCAGCTGCGAGTGGAGCAGCCGGGACAATGGCAAGTCGAGTTAATGGTAAGCGACGGCATTGCGGAGCCAGTCGTTGTCACGAAAGCAATTGAAGTGCTGCCGTTGTCCGTTACGGGCGAGGTAAGACATACGCCGCTCTGGGATCAGCATCGGAGGGAATACAACAAGAGCAAGTCGGGGGATGAGCAGTCTCCGCGAGGCTACGACGTTTTTTGGGCGGGCGAGAAATTTGTGCTTCGAGCAACGACGACCTTGACTGGGACGGAGACGAAAGCAGAGCGAGTAGAGGTGCAAATGAATTCCTTCTCCGCCAAGCTGGCGACCAGCGATGCTTCAGGGACGAATTGGGCTGGCGAGCTATGGGAGGAGTCGTTTGAAAAGCTGAAGAACGGACCGCTGACATTTATTTTTACGGCCTACTACAATAACGGGACAGTGAAGCGGGACGAAGTGACGGTTACGATCGACGGTACGATATATGATATTTTGGGCGTTCACCGGGTGAGATAACTGTCATAGCCAGGGCAATAAATTCAGCACAAAATTCAATGCAAAAAAGGCTTCCACAAGGTTAATGCGACAGCAGCTCGCATAAGCCTTGGAGAAGCCTTTTTCCGATTTTAGCTTGATTTCATTTTGTTGAAAAAATGATTAATCGCATAGTAAGCTGCACCGCGTACGGCCGATTGATCCTGCAATTCAGCGAATAGCAGCTTCAGCCGTTCCCGGTGATACGGCAGCGTACGCCTAGCGACGGAAGCCTCAATCGATTCGGCGAGCCAAGCTTTGGCGCGGCTCATCCGGTTGCCGATGATAACAACTTCGGGATTGAAGATATTCACGATACTCGAAATGCCCGCCCCCAAATATTCGCCGATCGAGCGGAACAGTGCGCGGACCTCTTCATTACCGTCTTCCGCGGCTTGAAGCAGCTCGTCCAAACTGTCGAAGCCGAGCTTTTCAGCCCGTTCAAGCAGGGCATTCTCGGATGCGTACAGCTCCCAGCAACCTTCATTGCCGCAGCTGCACGGCTTGCCGTTGAACTCGATGGACAAATGGCCGAGCTCACCGGAAAAGCCGGAAGCGCCTTTGTACAGCTCTTTGTTCAAAATAATACCGGTTCCAATCCCGATGCCCACGCTGACATAAATTTGATTGGCAACTCCTCGTCCGGCACCGTATTTCTGCTCGCCCTGCGCGCCGGCATTCGCCTCGTTGTCAATCGTGACAGACACACCGAATCGTTCCTCCAGCAAACGCTGCAGTTCGACTTTTCCCCATTTCAAATTCGGCGCGAACAACATGGTGCCTTTATCGTCAACGATGCCGGGAACGCCTGCGCCGATGCCGACAATGCCGTAAGGGCTTGGAGGGGCATCAGCGATAAGCCGTTCGATGCATTGATTCAACTGCTCCAACGTAAATTCCTGCTGCTGCTTTTTCAGCGTCAGCTGCGTCTCGGAAATAACATTGCCTTCTAGATCGGTCAAGACGCCGCGAATATAATTGACGCCGAGATCGATGCCGACCGCATGTCCCGCTTTGCCGTTAAAAAGCAGCATGACCGGCTTGCGACCGCCGCTCGATTGGCCAGGGCCGATCTCCAGCACGAGATGGTTATCGATCAAATCTTGAACGAGACTTGATACGGTCGCTTTGTTAAGACCCGTTAATTCGGAAATTTGCGCTCGGGAAAGCGGAGCGTTTTTCAGCACGGCTTCCAGTACGATTGCCGTATTTATTCGTTTAATGAGCGTTAAGTCGCCCGTCGTCGTTACTTTCAACAGCAGTTTCCTCCGTCCGTTAAACCGTTCACAGCCATTGTACCATGAAATTCGTTGCTCAAGACATTAGGCTGAACTGGCGGTGTTTAGTGAAAAGTATAGCATAAAACACTTAGTTTGTTTACTGAACAAACTAAATAGTGCGGGGATTTTAATTTTAAGTGGAAATACAGGGGGATTGCCTACAAATTGCTCATAATCTGAATATATCGACAAAATATTAATCTCTAGATTGGCAAAATTTATTGGGAAAAGAGGGTAGCCCGAATCGAAATAAGGAAAAGCTGATGCGGCTGGATGGATAGCGAGAGGGGAAGATACTCCTGAAATACATCACTGCCACCCTCGGATTTAGGTAGACTCAGATATTCGCATAAAGGCTGCAGCCAAGTAAAATAATGGCCCTCACACGAGAAGAGAGGGCCTATTTAATGGGTGCTATTGATATAAGAGCCAGAGCAGAGAAAATGAAGCTGATAAATAACTGTCTATTCTTGGCGTAATTTGGTAGAATATAAGTGGATTATACTAAGAAGGAGCTGTTATTTTGAAAAAGCTAGTCATCATTGGTTTGTTTTTATTTTCAGTAATTGTTCTTCCTGCATGCTCGAGCAAAGGGGAAGAAAGCAATCTCACTCTGGAACAATTTATTAAAGCTTATACGGACGCTGGGGTTGAAGTTGATCCGAATGAAAAACAGAACTATCAAGCTGTTAATGCAAAAGATGGTGTGATTTTTTACATGGATCTCAAACCAGTGAAGATATACGAATTTGAATCAGTTAAGGCTCTGAATAAGCAGGCCAAAGAAGATGAAATTGTTAATGGATGGAAGAAAAATGGTAAGTTTGCATTACATACTAGTTCTGAACCGGCTATAGAGATATTCAATAGTGTCAAGTAAACGCCCTTCTCGGGCGTTTTTTATTTGCCAAGAGAAGGAGAAAGCTAATGACCACAGTAAGTCGGACCTATGATATCTCAGAAGATGGATGGAGAAACTTTCAAACCATTATGGTTGCTAAATCAGCAATTTGCAACAGGAACCACAATAGAATGTATTTTTAAGTATCCTTTGTTTGTTTACTAGACAAACTAAGTTTGATCATGTTATGCTTTACGTGAGCGTTTTCATAAAATGATTTCACCACAATGAAGGAGGCAATCCATTCATGAGTTATTTCGCAAACATTGGCAAAATCCAATTCGAGGGCAAAGGCTCCGACAATCCTTTCGCTTTTAAACATTACAACCCGAATCAAGTCGTGCTGGGCAAAACGATGGAGGAGCATCTCCGCTTCGCCGTTGCTTACTGGCATACGTTCAATGCGAACGGTACCGATCCGTTCGGCGTAGGCACAATGGTGCGCGGTTGGGACAAATACGACGGCCTTGACCGTTCGAAAGCTCGCGTTGAAGCAAACTTCGAATTCCTCGAGAAGCTCGGCGTTCCATACTTTGCTTTCCATGATGTAGATATCGCTCCTGAGGGCGCTACGTTGCAGGAAACGAACAAAAACTTGGACGTTATCGTCGCTATGATGAAGGACAACATGAAAACTTCGGGCAAAAAATTGCTCTGGAATACAGTTAACATGTTCTCCAACCCGCGTTACGTTCATGGCGCAGGCACAGCCGTTAACGCCGACGTATATGCTTACGCTGCGGCTCAGTTGAAAAAAGGCCTTGAGGTCGGCAAAGAACTGGGCGCTGAAAACTATGTTTTCTGGGGCGGCCGCGAAGGCTACGAGACGCTGCTGAACACGGATATGGGCTTCGAGCTCGACAACCTGGCGCGTCTGTACCATATGGCAATCGCATACGCAAAAGAAATCGGCTTCGATGCGCAATTCCTGATCGAGCCTAAGCCGAAAGAGCCAACAAAGCACCAATACGATTTCGATGCAGCTACGACGATTGCATTCCTTCAAAAATACGGCTTGAAAGATCATTTCAAGCTGAACCTGGAAGCCAACCATGCGACGCTCGCTGGCCATACATTCGAGCACGAAATTCGTACAGCCGCAATCAACGGCATGCTTGGATCGCTTGACGCGAACCAAGGCGATTTGCTGCTCGGCTGGGATACGGACGAATTCCCTACCGATCTGTACTCCACTACGCTGACTATGTATGAAGTATTGAAAGTGGGCGGTATCGGACGCGGCGGCGTCAACTTCGACGCAAAAGTGCGTCGCGGTTCGTTCGAAGCCGATGACTTGTTCCTCGCTCATATCGCAGGCATGGACAGCTTCGCATGGGGCTTGAAAGCTGCAGCTAAGCTGATCGAAGACAACGTGCTTGACGGCATTGTTGAAAACCGCTACCGCACCTTCAAAGAAGGCATTGGCGCGGATATCGTATCGGGCAAAGCGACGCTTGCTTCACTGGAGCAATACGCACTGCAAAACAACCCGATCAAGAACGAGTCGGGCCGTCAGGAACGTATCAAACTTGTGCTGAGCGAAGTTATTTTCAGCGTATAAGCGGGAGGCAGCTGAAGGACATGAGTTACGTCATTGGCGTCGATCTGGGTACGAGCGCGGTCAAGACGCTGCTCGTCGATCGGAACGGCAAGGTAGCGGCGGAATCGACCCGCCCTTACCCGCTGTTCCATGAGCATACCGGCTGGAGTGAGCAGAAGCCGGACGATTGGGTAAGCGCTACGCTTGAAGCAATGAAAGAGCTGACGGAAGCGAACGGCATTTCCGCGGATCAAGTGGAAGGAATTAGCTTTTCCGGTCAAATGCACGGGCTGGTGCTGCTGGATGAAGCGGGGAATCCGATCCGCAACGCAATTCTGTGGAATGACACGCGTACGACTGCGCAATGCCGCGAAATCGAGCGGACGCTCGGCGACAAGCTGCTTGGCGTGACGCGTAATCCGGCGCTGGAAGGCTTTACGCTGCCAAAAATTTTGTGGGTTCGCCAGCATGAGCCGGACGTTTTCGCGAAAGCGGCGTTGTTCTTGCTGCCGAAAGATTACTTGCGTTACCGGCTGACCGGCCAGCTTCATATGGATTATTCGGATGCGGCGGGAACTTTGCTGCTTGACGTAGCGGAGAAGCAGTGGAGCGAGGAAGTGCTGGCGGCATTCGAGTTGCCGACCAGCTTCTGCCCTCCGCTCGTCGAATCCCAAGGGCAGACGGGGACGCTGCTTGCCGAGGCTGCCGCGGCCACTGGGCTGACGGAAGCAACCAAAGTGTTCGCGGGCGGAGCCGACAATGCTTGCGGCGCGATCGGCTCCGGCATTTTGTCCGAAGGACTGACGTTATGCAGCATTGGCACGTCCGGCGTTATTCTGTCCTATGAGAATGACAAAACGAAAGATTTTCAAGGCAAGGTCCATTTCTTCAACCACGGCAAAGAGGACGCTTATTACACGATGGGCGTTACTTTAGCCGCAGGATACAGCCTCAGTTGGTTCAAAAAGACGTTCGCGCCGAACGAATCGTACGATCAGCTGCTTGCAGGCATCGATCAAGTGATGCCGGGCTCCGGCGGACTGCTGTTCACACCTTATCTGGTGGGCGAACGGACGCCGCATCCCGATCCGAATATTCGGGCGAGCTTTATTGGAGCCGACGGGTCACACGAGCGCATCCATTTTGCACGCGCGGTAATGGAAGGCATTACGTTCTCCCTGAACGAATCGCTTGATTTGTTCCGCGCAGCAGGCAAAGAGGTCCAAACGATCGTGTCGATCGGCGGAGGCGCGAAAAATCCAGTGTGGCTGCAAATGCAGGCTGATATTTTCGGCGCACCGGTCGTTGCTCTTGAGAACGAGCAAGGTCCGGGGCTCGGCGCAGCTATGCTAGCGGCATACGGCTGCGGGTGGTTTACAAGCTTGGAGGAATGCGCCGAGAAATTCGTTAAGCATGCGCAGACATTCGAGCCGAATCCGGAAGCGGTTGAGGTTTACAAAGGTCTGTTCCGTATTTATCAGCAAGTTTACGGGCAAACGCGCGAGTTGAATCAAGCGCTGGCTGCCTACCGAAATTAGTCGTTAATCCTTTTTCCAATCCATTTGCGAGTTGTCGCCGTTTCTCCGCTTGTCCGGAGAAGCGGCTTTTTTTTTACAGGAATACGGGCTCCTCATCAAAATCAGTTCTTGACTGAAAAGTAAAGAGCAGCGGAGGGGCAGAGGGATTCTGGAGAAACGATAGTGGTCGCTTTTAAAGCCAGATTCCTACCACAACCTCAATAAAATAAAGGAATCAGGCTTTAATGGCGATCGGAAGAACCCTCTGAACCGCAGCGCTTCCTCTTACTTCATGTCAAGCACTGGTTTCGAGTTTGAGGGTGAAAACGAACGAAGTCCAACCAACTCCGCCTCTGAAGCCGGTAAGACCGGTACAAACCGAGTTAAATGAAAGAAATGCGTAAGATATACTAACGTGATGTCTGGTTATGCCCGCTGCGTAGGCTTTACGGTTCAGTAGGATCCGTCACTATCTCTTGAAACTGCTCCATATCGTTTCCGGTTTCACCCCGAGCTCTCCGGCGATTAGCTCAGCAGTCAGCCGCTGAGGCTTTTTTATTTTGCCATTGCGAATTTTGGAGATGGTCGTAAGTGAAATTAACGTCGACTGGGCGAGCGAGGTTGCCGACATATTCTTGTTCAACATGAGCATTCGCAGCTTATAGGAGGAATCCTCGTCCTCAAGGTTCAAATTAAGCTGGGTCAAAATGATTGAAAATCCTTTAAAGCTTCTGTTGCCCCAATAAAAAGGCTTAATGACGGCGGAAGCCAAATACGTTTTGTCGCCGATTGTCATTCGCAGCTCCGTTTGCTCGGTCGTTCCGGTTTTACGGACGTTCTCCATAAGCCGGCGAAGCGGCTTGCTGCTGTCTTCGCCGACATAGTCGAACATACATTGGCCGACAAGGCTGGAGGTGCGGTGTTTGATCGGCGTATAGTAACGTTTGGCGTCAACGATTTTGAACCGCTCGCTTACATTCAAAGTCATGACGATCGTGTTATCCTGCGAAAAGTCATCGATCCACTTCTCCTCCGTCAGATCCTTGCAGGTCACGATATAGCAGGACAACCCGTCCTGATCCAGCTTCCTCGAGGCGATTCGGACGGGCGTGTGCATGCGATGCCGGGTAACGAGCTCCCAGTCTGCAGAAGACTCCTCTTCCTCTTCGGTTAGTTTCGTCATCAGCGCGTTGAATGGGAAGCCTTCCTTCAGCAGGCCATTCGGATCGACGTCGGTCAGTTCGTGTTTCTTATAGCCGGTCAATTTCGTGAAGGCTTGATTAATGTCGCGGATATACCAGCGATTGTGTTCGAATTCGACGATGAGCATCGGTTCCTCAAGCATATAGAAAATGTCGTACATCTAGATGATCACCATCCTTGACGTAGTTTAGGTCATATATAGGGCATGTTCATGTCCGATTAATGTTAGATAATATTACATAAAATCTGATACAATAATTATAGTAGAAAAAAAGGAAATGACAATACCTTTTCGCATGTAGACGCGAACGAAAATGGGACAGACTATAGGAGCGACATTTTTTGCTCACAAATTGGAAGGAGGCGATGCGGATGAGTTCGGCGATTTTGTTTGATTTTGCAGATGAGAAAAGCGCGGCCCTCGCTTGCGACACGCTGCAGGAGCTGGGCTATGAGCCGATGCAGCATGAAGGAAACCGGGTACATATCCATGTCGATGGAGTAGATCTAACGTCGGCGCTCGAAATTGCTCAGGCGCACGGAGGTAGTCTTGTCGAACAAGCGGCTATTCGCGACGAAGCTATTACCGATACTGCCTATTCCTTGAATGCGATCACGATTCCGGCGCATGTCGTCAACGAGGATATGGCGGATGAAGAGGAAGGGCTTCGCAACCGGAACGAAGACGCCGAGGAACAGCGGGAATCATTCGACCCGGATGACGGTAGTTACGACCATTTCTTCGTATAACGAAAAAAGACGGGAGGCGGCTGCCCGGATATGACCGAGTTAGCCGCCTCTCGCCTTATCTAATTAAGGTTTACCAACGAGGCGTTCTCCGCTGCGTTTGTGCCGGCCAGATGGCCGGTTGTAAAGGCAGCCGTTATATTATAGCCTCCGGTATACCCGTGAATATCGAGTACCTCTCCGCAAAAGTATAAGCCCTGCATAAGCTTCGATTCCATCGTTTTCGGATCAATCTCTTTCAAGTGGATGCCTCCGCCTGTCACGAACGCTTCCTCAATGGAAAGGGTACCGTTTATCGCGACGGGAAAGTTCTTGATTCGTTTGGAGAACTCAAGCCACGGTCCTTTTGGAATATTGTCATACGTAATGTCCCCGTTAATGCCTGTCTGCTTCAACAACAGCTCAAGTATGCGCTCCTGCATGTAGTTGCGGAGAACGTTCTTAATTGCTTTCTTCGGTTCTTGCTTCGCCAAACTTATCGTTTCATCATAAATTTCCGCTTCCGAACGTCCAGGCATCAGATCGATTGTCACGAGCGCTGTTGGATGAGAGAGATCCGGCTCAGCCTCCTTGCGCTTTTTCAATTCCTTGACGACAAACTGGCTGCAGCGCAGCGCCGCCGGCCCTGAAAGGCCGAAATGGGTGAAAATCATATCGCCTTCATGCTGAACGATCCGCTTTCCTTTGGCATTCCAGACGGATAGCGTCACATCGCGCAGCGAGATGCCCTGTAAGTCTTTGTTCCGAATCCAAGGCTCCTCCGAAGTGAGCGGCACCTCTGTCGGGTACAGATCCGTAATCGTATGACCGGCTTTTTTTGCCCAAGGGTAGCCGTCTCCGGTAGAACCGGTTTTCGGCACCGATTTTCCGCCTGTTGCCACGATAACCGTTTTGCCGGCCAGCTTATCTCCAGATGCAAGACGTACGCCTCGTACGCGGCCTTCCTCGTAAAGTACTTCCTTGATGGGCATATTGACGCGAATTTCCACACCCTGCTCTTTTACTTTGCTTAACAAGGCGTCGACGACGGTTTTTGCTTTATCCGAGACCGGGAACATCCGTCCCCGATCTTCCTCTTTAAGCGCGATGCCCATTCCTTCGAAAAACGCGATAATTTCGCGGCTGCCGAACTGATTGAGGGCGCTGAATAGAAACTTCCCGTTACCCGGAATGTTACGGATGAGCTCGTCCAGCTCGCTGGCGTTCGTCACGTTGCAGCGGCCGCCTCCTGAAATCCCAAGTTTCCGCCCCAGCTTGTCTCCTTTATCGATAAGCAGCACAGAAGCGCCGTTCCCGCTTGCGGCGACCGCCGCCATCAGCCCGGACGGCCCGCCGCCGATTATAATGACATCGTACATGTTTACACTCAGCCTTTCTTATGCAGGGCTCAACAGTCCTGCGATGATGATTCTCATTGTAACATTGATTGCCTCTCTTTTTGAAATAAACAATCATTGCATCTTTCTTGCGCTATAATGAGAATTAATTACCAAATGGAAGGTGGGTTGTCGGGTGATGCGTTCGGAATGGGCACTAAACGGCAAGAACGGTTCGAATTTGTATACGAGAGAGTGGCTCCCGGATACGGATGAGTCTTTGCTGCAGGGAGCCGTCGTTCTGCTTCACGGGATGGGCGAGCACGGGGAGCGATACGCGCATGTGGCCGAGCGGCTGACTGATGCGGGATTTGCCGTGCTAGCTATGGACCAGCAAGGACACGGACTTAGCGAAGGACGAAGGGGGCATTTGTCTTCCATTCAGGACGCGGCGGACAACGCATCTTTATTAATAGAAGAAGCGGCGGAGAGGCATCCCGGACTGCCTTTGTTTCTTTATGGGCATAGCATGGGCGGAAATGTGGCGTTGAATTGCGCGCTGCGGAATAAGCCGGAAATTGCCGGTCTTGTGCTGACGAGCCCTTGGCTGAGGCTTGCCTTTGCGCCGTCGGCTTTCCGGATATGGGCGGGCAAACAGCTGGCCCGGCTTGCGCCGCATTTTCCGCAATCGACCGGCTTAAAACCTGAAGACTTGTACCGATCCGGTTATGGTCCCGTTTCTCCGATTGAAGGCGACAACTTATGCCATACGACCATTACGGTAGGGACATTTTTGGAACTGCGGGATGCGGGGGAATGGGCGATACATCACAGCGATCGGCTGACGGTTCCTACCTTGCTGTTGCACGGTAAAGCGGATCGGATCACGTCCTTTGAGGCCAGTCGGGAGGCGGCGGATCGGATGGGAAAGCAATGCGATTTTCGCGGCTGGGAAGGCGGTTTTCACGAGCTGCATAACGATCTGGAGGCCGAATCGGCCATTTCTTCGATTATTGGATGGCTGAAACAACAATTGTAAAAAAAGGTTGTTTGTGATTTAATCGGACTAACAGAATAAATTAGATATTTTTGTAATAAAAGATAACATCATGAGATTTGGTCAGCTTGGGAGATGATTCGAAAGCGGTTAGGGGAGATTGGTCTTCTGTGCTAAAAGATCTGCTGATTCAATTCATCATTTCTTTATTGCCTATATTCGCCTTTCAAGTTTGGAGCAGCATGGACCGCGGATGGCGGAACATTCCCGTATTCCTAGGCTTGTTAAGTGGTGCTGCAATGGTCCTCTGCATGGTTGTGACGACAGATTACAGCAGCTTTGAGGTGGATTTCGGATTAACGCCTTACTTAATCGGTTCGTTATACGGGGGCGTGTATGCGCTTGCTGCGTTAACGTTTCTATATGCGCTGATTCGACTTCCGATGATGGATTCGACATGGGAAATCGTGACGTTTGCCATATTTATTTTCTCGTATATTCCGGTCGTATTTATGATGACCCGGCGTTTCCAGCGGGCTTCCCACCGGAAGAAGCAAAAGCTTGGATTGATAATCGCCTCTGTGTATTTGTTGTATCACACACTAGCCATGATTGGTTATATAATTGCGAACAGCCTGACCTGGACGATGGATATGGTGTTTACGTACCTGCTGACGGCGGGAGGATCGCTGGCGGCGGTTTGGATTTCTATTTTTGTTGTGGAAAGCCTGAAGGAAAATAAACAGCTTCATTACGAAGTTCGCCGCATATCTGTCAATCACCGAAGAGAAGTCGAGAAGCTTCAGCAATTTATCGATGAAATGTCGATTGCCGTCATTCTCGTCAATCACCATGGGCGGATTACGAATGTGAATGAAATGGGCTATCGCCTGTTTCTCAACCACTCCAACATACGGGAGCGCTCCGAGGTGGTGGGCAAATATTATACGGCCTTTTTAAATCCGATCCGACAGGATGGCGACATTCGTCTGTTGTATGAAGCGCTCAAAGGAAATCGCATGCAGCTGGAGCCGAAAATGGAAGATGGCCGCATGCTGCTCAAAACGGCGTTCTGCATTCGGAATCTTCCTAACGGAGCAATTACGGGAGCTGCGATTATTGCGCAGGATGTAACGGAGCTGACTATGCTGCGCAACGAGGTTGGGCGCATGGAGAGACTTAGTCTGGTCGGTCAAATGGCTGCCAGCATTACGCATGAAATCCGCAATCCGATGGCGGTTATTCGCGGCTTCGTGCAGCTCATGCGCGAGCGCAGTCCGGAAAGCCAGCAGGAATATTACAGAATTGTGATGGAAGAGCTTGATCGGGCCAATACGATTATTAGCGACTTTTTGTCGCTCGCTCAAAATCGGGTGCTGTCGATGAGCAAAGCCTCGTTAAACGATATTATTAAAGAATTGCTGCCGTTGCTCGAAGCCGACGCTCATATGAGAAATCAGACGATTGAGCTGGACTTGGGCGAAATACCGCCTATTATGTTGAATGACAAAGAGATTAAGCAACTGCTGCTCAATATAGCCCGCAACGGGATGGAAGCAATGGGTGATAAAGGCACGCTGTGGCTGCGCACTGTTTTTGACGAAACAAAGAAGGGCATCGCTTTGTACATAAAAGATGAAGGCGTAGGCATTCCGGAGGAACAGATGGATCGTTTATTCGAGCCGTTTTTCACGACCAAATCGCGAGGAACGGGCTTGGGCTTGCCGCTTTGCTTAAGTATAGCTGAACGGCATAACGGCCGGATCGACGTCGAATCGGAAGAAGGAAAGGGAACGACATTTATCGTTTCGTTCGCAGTTGAATAGCGATCGCCTTCGGCGCGCGTTATAGCGCTGAAGACGCCGTGCGTCAGGACGCAGCGCGATAGAGGCGGTAGCACGCATTTCTTTGTGAGTTAAAAAGCGTTTTCCTAATTTCGGCATATCGTACCTCCTATAAGTGCATACTACCGTTGAACTAGCCGATTGAGGGCTGCGGCGCTGCCGTCGTTCCGTTTCGGCAATATGGTGAGGAGGGCATGTCGATGACACAGCAAAAAAACGGCGCCGAGTCGGCTCAAGCGCCGGCCAAGCGCGGATCGAAGGCGGCTCCCGGCGAGCCGGGCTTCGACAAGAAGCTGGACGGACCGAACCGCCCTTCGACTTAAAGAGGAGCGGCATGGTCTATCGGGACGATCCGGAGCTTGATCCATACGAAATCTCCTTCCTGCCTCAATTCCGTAAAGGTAGGGGCAGGAGGGAGCCTTTCGTCAATGCGTACGGCGTCGTAATCGGCGATCATGAATACGATTCGCCAAATTCGCCGTTAAACGATTGGAGCATCGATACTGATCCGTCCATTATGGCCGGGGACGAATGGGTCCATCCCTATAAGGATATCGGCTTTACGACGGAGGCGAACAGAGCCTGGTTCGAACGGGGCAATGCTCCCGATCCGGGCTTCATGATGCATCCTGACAAGGATGCTGCCAATTCGTCGTTAGCGGCCCAGCCGCCAACGGACGAACAGGCGGCGGACAAACGGCAACCGGAGCCATAGGCTTCGGTTGCTTTTTTTAAGCAGATGCCTTAGTTAAGCAATGATAATCGCAGCATGCAGGTATGCCGTCTTGATAAAGCTGGGGCCCCAGCCGTTTACACTTGCCGGAGCGAGAGGTATAATAATGACGAAACTTTAGTCATTCCAAAAAAGGAGATGTTACAATGTCGATGTCTTTTGAAAGATATATGTTTGATATGATCCAACCGATGCGCGACGATCTTACTCGCGTAGGTATCCAGGAGCTGCGCACGCCGGAGGAAGTGGAAGCTTCCATTCCGGGAGCTAAAGGAACGGCGCTTGTCGTTGTCAACTCCGTATGCGGATGCGCAGCAGGCCAAGCTCGTCCGGGCGTAGCGCAAGCGCTGGAGCACGAAATTACACCGGATCAACTGTTCACCGTCTTTGCCGGCCAAGATAAAGAAGCGACGGCGAAAGCTCGCGAATACTTCGCACCGTATCCGCCAAGCTCGCCTTCCATCGCCTTGATGAAAGACGGAGAGCTCGTGCATTTTATCGAACGCCATCAAATTGAAAACCGTTCCGCCGATGATATCGCTGCCGATTTAACGGATGCGTTCGACCGGTTCTGCCGTTAATCAGGAGGAGCTATGAGCTTACAAAGCGAAATTATCGAACGGCTTGGCGTCAAGCCGGTAATCGATCCGGAGGCGGAAATCCGCAAGCGCGTCGACTTTTTGAAGCAATACGTACGTCAGTCCGGGACTTCTGGGCTGTTGATTGCCATCAGCGGCGGCATCGACAGCGCGGTTGCGGCTGGTCTTTGCAAGCAAGCGACCGACGAGCTTACAGCGGAGACGGGCAAGGAGCATATCACCCTTGGCGTGTTCCAGCCGTACAACGAGCAGTCCGATATTTCGGATAGCTATGCTGTTGCCGAAGCGTTCAAGCTTACGCATAAAGCCGAGACCAATATCGGCGAAGCGGTGGACGAGATCGCACTGGAGGTCGAGCATTCGTTCAAATTGCTCGGCACGCCGCGCCATCTTAGCCGTGGCGGCAAAGGAAACGTGAAAGCGAGAACGCGTATGGTTATGCAATATGCACTCGCTTTCGACATGAACCTGCTAGTCGTCGGTACTGACCATGCTTCGGAAGCCATTACCGGCTTCTACACGAAGTGGGGCGACGGAGCAGTCGACATCACGCCGCTCAGCTCGCTGAATAAGCGTCAAGTTCGCCAACTGGCCTCCGTGCTCGGCGTTCCGCAAAGCGTTCTCGACAAAGCGCCGACGGCCGGACTCTGGGACGGTCAAACGGACGAGGGAGAGCTCGGCATTCTATATGACGAGAACAGCGCGTATTTGGAGGGCAAGGATATCGGCGCGGAAGCGAAGGAAAAGCTGGAAAAGCAATATTTGAAAACCGAGCACAAGCGTTCCCCGATACCGGGAATTTAACGGTTGTCGCTCTACAACGAACGAAGAACTTTCCGTTTGAAAGCGGAAAGTTCTTTTTTTGTTGGTTATTTTTAAACGGAGTGTTGATTTGAAACGAAAATAATAACCAGTAACCGCTCTTTAAAAGAGCGGCAAGACTGTCCTAGAAAGCTCGCACAGTCCTCCAACTGTAAAAGGCCAGCCGCAACAGCGCCTTGTTTGAAAGATGAAGGGGGAAGGCCCGTACATCAAATCGATGCATGATGGATTGTCAACATTAAATTAGACAGCTTTTTTAAGGGCTACATGGCGATACTGGACAGGTGTCATGTACCCCAGTGATCCATGAATTCGATGCT